>JAAYBI010000095.1 GCA_012718915.1 Clostridiaceae bacterium | reverse complement strand
GATCTCGTCAGGCTCGCAAATTAATGCCTCCAACCATGGATGCGCTCGTGCAGAAGAAAAGAAAGAGGTTGCAGAGTCGAGCATACCAAGGAGCAGACGGGACGAGGCGCGGAGCGAACGATACCATGGCTGCGCATAATCTGTGAGATTAGTGTAATTATCAGACTGTGCGAAAGAAAATTTACAAAACAGCGTTTTCGGCAAAAAAAATACTTGTTTCGACCCGATTATCAAAATACCTCAAATTTCCGTCAAAATTAATGGGTTTTAGGCAATGTGTCATGAAAAAAGAGGCAAAATCGGTGTAATCTTGAAGGTGTTGCATATAAAATGAACAGATGCTATAATCAAGAACGTCGAAATACCCTTTCGGCGAACAATTTACCACACTATATTTTAGGAGGAAAAGTTAATGAAAAAGCTAATTGCACTTGTCCTTGCTTCGCTTCTGGCGCTTGGCGGGATAGCAGCTTGCGGCGGCACAGAAGAAACAACAAAAGGCACAACGACAACAAAGTCGACCGAGCCTGTAGTTGTTACTGAGTCGACGACAATGGCGACCGGTCTCTCCGGTAATCTTGAGGTATGGTCTTTTACCAATGAGTTGAAGACACATGCTGTTGCGTTTAAGGGTTTCAACCCGGACGTCGTTCTTGATTATGTTGAGATTCCGACAGACAACAACGAGTTCCAGAACAAGGTTATCGCATCTGCTAACACAGATGAGTGCCCGGACGTTGTCGGCCTTGAGGCTGCTTTCGTTAAGGAATTTGTTGAAGCTG
Organism: Clostridiaceae bacterium; assembly: GCA_012718915.1. Taxonomy (GTDB): domain Bacteria; phylum Bacillota; class Clostridia; order Saccharofermentanales; family Saccharofermentanaceae; genus DUPM01. The sequence continues at coordinate 49,783 of JAAYBI010000095.1, read as the reverse complement.
AAGACCTTCTTTATGATCTCTCTGATCTGAAGAGCTTGGCTGACTACCTTGAGACCTACCAGAACACCATTGATGTTGGTACTGATCCGGCAACCGGAGAAATCCGCGCTTTCTCTTATCAGACAACACCTGGTGCAGTCTTCTATCGTCGTAGCATCGCTACGGAATACTTCGGAACAGATGATCCGGTAGAAATCCAGGCTATGATGTCCGACATGACCAAGTTCGAAGAAATGGCAGCTACTCTCAAAGAGAAGTCTGGCGGAAAAGTATTTATGGTTGCATCAGTTGATGAGTTCCGTAATGCTTATTTTGCTAACCGTGCTGATCCTTGGTTCGTTGACGACACGCTCGTTATCGATCCGGTAGTTGATGAGCTTTTTGAAGTTGCTAAGACCTTCCGTGGGAACGGATATGAAGCACAGGCTCGTCAGTGGCAAGAAGCATGGTTCCAGGGTATGAATGATACTTTGGCCGATGTTGATGGCAACCCGATCCAAATCTTTACATTCTTCCTGCCTACATGGGGTCTTCCTTATGTTCTCGCTTCCAATGGTCCTGACACCGCTGGTGACTGGGGCTGCGTAGCTGGTCCTCTTCCTTACCAATGGGGCGGCACATGGGTTGGCGTTATGAAGAATGCTAAGAACCCTGAGCTTGCAAAAGAATTCATTAAGTTCGTTGCTCTCAACGAAGAGAACCTGACCAACTGGGCAACCGGTGTTTACACCAACGAATACCTCAATGCTATCGATCCTGAATTGGTTCCTCTCGATGCTGAAAACGGTATCAAGCAGGCTGCTGGTGACTTCGTTAGCTCCAAGAAGGTTGTTGATGCTATCACTGCTTCATTTGATGATTCTGAGATGAGCTCATACCTCGGCGGACAGAACTCATATTCTGGTTTTGCAGCTGCTGCTCCTAATGTCAGCGCAAGACTGTTCCAAGGTTCTGACCAACGCGTACAAGACATTTTGACAGAAGTTATCAATCTCTACGCTGCTGGTGAGGTCGACAAAGATACTGCTATCCAGAATTTCAAAGATTCTGTAGCATCTGACTTCCCGGAATACATCGTTGAGTAATTTCAGAGACCTAAATAATTAGTTTAATCGTGGTGGCAAGGCCTGCGTCTTAATTGACGCAGGCGCTTGTTGCCCGATATAAATTACGTAATGGAGGATTGGCTATGCGTATTGGCAAAGGTAGTGGTGTCTCAGGATCTGTTGCCTCGCAAGGAATGGCCGGTGGTAGTCGTAAAATTGGGAGTCTCGAAAAAGGATACATGGGCTACATCATGATTAGCCCCTTTGTTGTTGTATTTATCGTGTTTTCTCTGTATTCAGTTTTAAATACCATTTGGTTGGCTTTCACAGATACTCAACTTTTGGTACCGTCTTCCGGCAAGTTTGTCGGGATGTATAATTTTCAGAGACTATTAAAAGATAGAGTATTTATTAAGTCGATTGGCAATACCTGGAAGATTTGGCTTCTTAACTTTATTCCGCAGCTCGGAATCGCGATGCTGCTCAGTGTGTGGTTTACCAGTTCATTTTTGAAATTAAAATTAGTCGGAATGTGGCGTTCGTTACTCTACCTTCCGAATATGTTTATGCCGGCGACCGTTGGTGTTTTGTACTTCAAGCTGTTCCAAGACATTTACTCCCCGGCTAACCAGTTTTTAACTATGATCAATGCTATTCCTGAACCCATCCGTTTTTTGGATAAACCTGTGTTTTTGCAGATGTTGACTGCATATATTCAATGGTGGATGTGGTATGGCAATACGATCATTATTCTCGTCGCAGGTATGTCATCCATTCCGGCCTCTTTCTATGAATCAGGTATGATTGATGGAGCTAATGGTTGGAAGATGTTCAGATATATTACTCTTCCTGCACTTCGTCCAATTCTTGTATATACATTGGTCACATCGTTGGTTGGTGGTATGCAGATGTTTGAAATCCCATACTTTATCGCTGCACAAGGTGGTCCCGGCAATGCTATTTCTACGATGTACACGGTTATGTTCCGTAAGTACGATGCAGGAAAGAAGTTTATTGGTGCAGCAGCATCAGTCGGCATTGTCATTCTCTTGATAACGACTGTTTGTTCTTTAATTATCTTCAGAGTCCTGAGAGATCGGGATGCTGCATCTGAGGCAAAAGCAAAGAAATTGGCAGCAAAAGAGAGAAAACTAAGACAAAGGATGGTGATGTGACATGCAAAGTGGTGTAAGTTTATCGGAAAGCAACAGTGCCCGTTTGCTTGTATTCAGAACTTTAATTTACATTGTTTTGGTTGTTCTCTCGTTGTTGGCTGTCATTCCTGTATGGCTGGTTCTTGTCAACGCTACGCGATCTTCAGCTGAAATTCGCGCAGGATTGTCAATAATTCCGAGTAAATCTTTCGGGTTTAACTGGAGATTTATTAATAGTCGTGATACCAGTATTCTGAGCGGATATAAGAACAGTGCGATTATTAGCTTCAGTTCTACAGCTTTAACTGTATATTTTTCAATGTTGACAGCTTACGCGATTGAAGTTTACGACTTTAAGTTCAAAAATACGTTCAGAAAAATTATCTATGTTTTGGTTTTGATCCCTCAGCAAGTTTCTGTTATGGGCTTCTTCGCCTATATGAATAAGCTTGGCTTAGTCAATTCCTTTGTCCCACTTATCCTCCCTGCAGTCGCTGCTCCGGCTTCTGTATTTTTTGCTGAGCAGTACTTACAGACTTCGTTGGTTAAAGATCTGATCTTGTCTGCCCGTATCGACGGTTGCGGAGAGTTCACAATTTTCCATAGAGTCATGATGCCAATGGCTAAGCCGGGTATTTTTACCCTATCTATCTTGTCATTGGTATCATCGTGGAATAACTTCTTCTTACCTTCTTTGATTCTGACATCTAAGAGTAAGTACACGGTTCCGCTCGTTGTTAAGCTTCTTAACGGTGATGCGTATCGTACAGAATTAGGTGCGGTTTATCTCGGTATGGGATTGTCATTACTGCCGGTTGTTGTTATATACATTTTTATGTCAAAACAGATAGTTGGTGGTTTGACTTTAGGTGCTGTCAAAGAGTAACCTGATTAAGACAAAATTATGTTGACTTGAAGGAGAAGCCCGTAAGGACTTCTCCTTCTTGATGAAAAAGAGAATAAATCGTTTCGCGCACAAATTGGAGGTATCATTAATGCACAGTATTAAGGCCCGCATATTGGGAATAGTTCTGTTAATGGCCATGATAATGTCTGTCGTTTCTGCTTGTAATACGCCGGATTCTACTTCTTCAAAAATTACTCCTCCGGAGTCGACTGAGACATCGGCAATTGTTGAAGACCAACTTTCTTATCTAGGAACGAACAGTTTTGAAGAGGACAGTGATCTCGTCGGGTGGATCGGCAGAGGTGAGGGAGATACGGTAATTGTGTCGAAATCAAATGTTATCGCACATACCGGAGCAAATAGTCTTTTGACCCAAGGGCGAGTTCTTGATTGGAACGGGCCCGGCGCTGCTTTTCCTTTTGTCGGTGGTAATACATATACCATCTCAGTTTGGGTGTATCAGGAATCAGGTTCGACAAAAACCATGGTTCTGTCCGCCGAAGCTATCGTGAACGGGGTTGCCGGTTATCAGAATGTTTATAGAACAGATTGTGCAAGCGGGGAGTGGGTTGAACTGTCAGGAACATTCCGGGCAGGAGCGGATGCAGAAAAGACCGTGATCTATGTCGAAACTCTCGGTGCAGAGGGCATGGATTTCTATATTGACGACATCTCGGTTCAGGAACAGGAATCCAAGGCACTTCTAACAGATTTGCCTAGCCTAAAAGAGGTTTATGCGGATTCTTTTCCGATTGGATGTGCGGTTCCTTTATCCACATTCTCAGATCCTGACCTTGTGGAGTTCTTGTCTAATCAATATAGTACTTTTACTCATGAAAACGAATTAAAACCTGAGAATGTTCTTGATCTTGAGGCATCCAGAGCTTTGGCTGAGGCCGGAGATGAGACCCATCCTGCTCTCAAATTCGATCAAGCTAAGCCTTTGCTTGATTTTGCAAAAGAGAACGGATATACCGTAAACGGTCATGTTCTGGTATGGTTTTCTCAGACACCGGATGCATTTTTCAAGGTAGGTTATAATCCGGATGGCGAGCTGGTCACTAAAGACGTCATGCTTGCGCGTATGGAGAACTATATTGCAGCCGTATTTGCTTTCATGAACGAAAACTATCCCGGCGTTGTCATGTCGTGGGATGTTGTGAATGAAGCCGTTGGAGATAATGGCCAGTTAAGACCGTCTCGTGCGGAAGATCCCGAAAATGGTATTTTGTGGATGGATACAATTGGTGCTGAGTATATTCCGAAGGCATTTGAATATGCTCGTAAATATGCGCCTGCGGATGTGAAGTTGTTCTACAATGATTTCAGTGTGCCTTATGAGCCTAAGCAGACAGGTATCTACGATTTGGTGAAGCCGATTGTTGATGCCGGAAATATCGATGGTGTAGGCTTTCAAGCGCACTATCAGATGGCTAATCCTGCGCCTCAGCAGGTCATTACAGCAATGAAGCGTTTTGCGGATTTAGGTTTGCGTATTCGCGTGACGGAGCTCGATATTGAAGCCGCTAATAATGGTGAAGAAGAAATGATCAAGCTTGCAAAGCGTTATAAAGCCTTGATGGACGCTTTTGCTGCGAACGATGACATCATCGATGCGGTCGTTATCTGGGGCATTTCAGATGCAACGAGCTGGAAGGCCGATAAATTTCCATTGCTTTTTGATGAAGAAATGCAGCCCAAACTCGCTTTCTGGGCGTTGACGGATCCATCAAAGTTGCCCGCAGAAAAGAAGTTTGCAAACTCATTTGGAAGTGTATCTCCTGACGATGAAAATTTCTCGAAAGCCACTAAGTATTCATTTGGAGATGATTATTTCCGAGTCCTTTATGATGATGTTAATTTCTATGTTCGTGTAGAAGTATCAGACACAACAGTCGACGACAACGATGAGGTCAAGATTTTCATTATTGATGAAATTCATTCTCTGAGCCGTTCGGAAGCGACTGAAGTCGATGGCGGTTATATAGCCAACTTTTCTCTACCGCTGATTGAGAAGTCGAAGACCCTGAATGATTTTGATGTTCTTGTAATGGATGCCGGAGTGCCTTCTGCATGGAATGATGCAAGCAACGGCGCTGACGAAAGATTACTAGGTAAGCTTGGTAAAAAGGCTATGCCGGGAGCAGTAACAGCAGTTTACGGTACTCCGGACATTTCAGGGAGTGAGCTTGATGAAGTCTGGGATGATGTCGAAGCCACACCGGTCGACAAGGCATTGTCTTCGGATGCATTTGAAGGTGGAAAAGTTGCGGTTAACTTTAAGACGATGTGGTCTGAAGATCATTTGTATGTGTTGGTTGAAGTGACCGATCCGCATTTGGATGATTCATCTGCCACAAATTACGAACAAGATTCTGCCGAGATTTTCCTGGACGAAAATAACGATCGTTCCGGAGAATACGGAGATGATGACGGCCAATATCGTGTGAATTTCAACAATATTTTCAGTGCAGATCATGGTACCGCAGAAGTGGTCACTCGCACTTGGATTACAGAGGATGGATTTATTGCAGAATTTGCCATTCCGTTTGCTTCTGCAACTGAAATGGGTGACGTTCATGGATTGGATGTTCGATACAACAACATTACTTCCGGTGGAAGACGTCATCTGATGAATTTCTGGGATATGACGGATTCCGGGTGGAAAGATACATCAGTATTTGGTCTGGTTGTTCTGGGCGAGTAGTGTTCATCTCTTCGTTTTAATAGCCGCCGTCCGATTTCGGGCGGCGGTTTCTTTCTATCTTTGAAGAATTCACAATAGGTAGTAGAATATCATTTATGAATAAATACAGTGAGTTGTCCAACACCGTGTCGCCGGAAGATTTTCGCGATAAGAAGCCGCTAGCATTGTTTACGGCTTACTATAGGCCTGAAATGAAACTGTTTGTGATAGATATGCTTTGCGCATTTTTTGTCGCAATCATTGAATTGTTTTATCCGATGATTACTAGGTATATATTGTCTGAGTTCCTTCCGGGTAAAGAGTTCGCTAAGTTCTTTATTTTCATTTCAATCATGATATTGGCCTTTTTATTGCGAGCAGGACTTCAATTTGTTGTGACCTATTGGGGACACATCATGGGAGCAAACATTGAAATGCGAATGCGATATGATCTGTTTACGCATATTCAAACACTGTCATATCGATTTTATAATAACAATCGTACCGGTCAGTTAATGAGCCGTATTTTGCCGGAATTATTTGAAATCACTGAATTGGCACATCATGGACCGGAAGATTTATTTATTTCGTTCCTGACATTGACCGGTGCGGCGATCGCCTTGTTTTTCATTAGTCCCAAACTGGCTATTCTGGTGTTGCTCATTATGCCGATACTGATTATTTTTACGATATGGCTTAGAAAGAGGATGAGCAAGGCGTCAAGGCGAGTTAAGGAGGGTACTGCCGGTGTTAACACAGAACTCGAGTCTTGTCTTTCCGGGATACGCATATCGACTGCATTTGCGAATGAAGCTTCCCAAGCCAGGAAATTTCAAGTGAGTAGTGCGAAGTATCGACAGGCACGAGCCGGATTTTACAAGGTTATGGCGACATTTTTTTCGGGCATGGAATTTCTGATTGGGTCTCTTGGTATCGTGGCGATTGGTTATGGCGGCTACTTAATTATGCGAAACGAGATGAACGTTGTTGACCTCATTGCATTTACTTTGTATATCGGTATTTTTACGTCTCCGATTCGAAAATTGACCAATTTCGCAGAATTATATCAGGCCGGAATGGCTGGATTTCAACGTTTTGTGGAACTTATGCGTGAGAAGCCCGATATTGTTAATGGCGTGGAACCCATTACTGTGAATCGATTCGATGGCGACATTAAATTTGAAAATGTCACTTTTTCATATAACGATGAAGAAGAAGCGGAGAATGTTCTCAAAAATTTGAATTTGCACATACGTAAAGGTAAGACGACGGCAATTGTTGGTCCATCCGGCAGCGGAAAAACAACACTATGTCACCTGATACCCAGGTTCTATGATGTCAGTGCCGGTGCCATTACAATTGATGGGATTGATATCAAGCGTTATGATCTGTCTTCATTAAGAAAAAACATTGGCATTGTTCAGCAGGATGTATTTTTGTTCGCCGGAAGCATTCGAGAAAATATTCGTTTCGGACGTTTGACCGCTTCTGATAATGAGGTTCAGGAGGCGGCAAGGCAGGCGGATCTTCATGATTTCATCATTACGCTTCCGGAAGGTTATGATACGATAGTCGGCGAACGTGGAGTCCGTCTTTCCGGTGGCCAGAAGCAACGGATTTCAATTGCACGGGTCATTCTGAAGGATCCTTCGATTCTGATTTTGGATGAGGCGACGTCTGCATTGGATAATGAGACCGAGAAGCGCATTCAGTCGGCTATCGCCCGCCTGTCGGTCGGTAGGACGTGCGTCGTCATCGCCCATAGACTGACGACAATTCGCGGGTCAGATTGTATTGTATATCTTGACGAAAAGGGGATTAGGGAGCAAGGCAGTCATGATTCTCTGATGGCATCTGATGGCTTATATCATCGTCTGTACAATTCAATGATCGAGTATAGTACGTTTTCTTGAGTTATACACAGTATGTCTTTGAATTGGCGATCATACATAGTGTTTTAGATCGAAGCGATCCCGTCGTGTTGCTTCGATCTTTTTGTTGACATGGCTATCCATCATGGATATACTATATCCATGATGGATAGGGGGGTGTCGCTTAATGGCAAAGTCAAGTCCGTACGAAAGCGGTGAGCTGACAGAAAGTATATTTCTGATACTGCTTGTGTTAACGAGACCGACTTACGGGTATCGGATTATGCAACAGCTTAAGGATATGATTGATGATGTTATTGTTGGTCCTGCGACAATGTATACGACATTGAAAAAAATGAAGGACGCCGGATGGATATCAGAAGTTAGTGAAGATGAGGGTAGAATACTCTACGAGATTACTCAAAAAGGTAAAGATATTCTACTCTTAGACTATCAAAAAAAGAAAAATGTAGTGGATGTGGCTAAGGCGTTTTTGGAGGAAGAGCAATGAGCAAGTTCAGGTTTAATAATGGGGTAGCGCTGTTCCCGGAGAAGGATTGTCGGATGATGGCGGAAATGAGTGCCAAGGGATGGCATTTAGCATCTTTTGCTGCGGGAGGATTGCTGTATCGGTTTGAAAAAGGAAATCCGGAGGAATATCAATATGTGTTTTACTTTGAGAAAACGACAAGCCGAGAAATGATGTCCATATTTGAAGCCGCGGGATGGCAACTTGTTGTTGACGAATCCGCGATTCAGATTTTTCGGGCGGGCCGAGAAGCCAGTCCGATATATAGTGAACCGGAGACACAGATTGAGATGCTAAAAAAGAGCAAAGAACGGTTTGCGATTATGACCATATTTGTCGGAATGCTTCTGCTATCGTCATTAATTTGTGCAATATGGGTCTATCCGGATTCTATGATAATGAAGATGGTATTAATGATCGTTTGGTCAATATTTGTATTCTCATCCTTTCCCCTTGTCGGCTTAACGCGAAGAATAAAGCGATTGACCAAATCAGGAGGAGAATAGATGAGTTTCGGCACGGCGATTTTATTACTGATTGCTATATATTTCACCGTAAGAACGGCGGTAAAGAATGGCGTTACGGATGCTTTGGGTGAGATGAAGGAAGAAATTTCCATAGAGGGTCAATCTGATGTGTATGGCGAGGACTAAAATGCAAAGAATATTGATATTGAAGTCGCAAATCCTCAATGAGATTTATTATTCGCGTTTCAATACGTGACGCGATGGGTTAAAATAGGAAAGAAGCCTCATTGCCACTAGTGGTGTCTTGATGTTTTTTTGAGAGGATGTATGAGTAGATTTCGAATTCGAAGCATAATACTTTCTGTATGCATTGGATTGGTCATGCAGACCATGTCTGCTTGCGAACCCAAAGCGAAAGTGATACCCGAGATTCAAGCGATTCGACTGCAATCAGATGTTTCTCGGACTAATTCGGCAATTTTAATGACCGCTGATAATGATTCGGACGAAGGAGTTCCGAACTACACCCTTGAACAAGTAATTATTGAAGCTGGCGTGGATGATTTTCAAGGCATAATATTGGTATCTGAGCAAGATCGCATTGTGTATCAGAGTTATTCCGGTCGGGCTGACGTCGAATCCAATCTGTTGCTTGATGCCGAGACAAATTTTGAGGTCGGACGTATTTCATGGCAGGTCACGTCGGCCTGTATTCGCCTGCTGGTGGACCAAGGCTTAATAACGCTTGATGACACACTGTCCCTCTATATGCCTGAGTATGCCTTCTCGGATCGCGTGACAATCCGACAGATGTTGGATATGTCCTCAGGTATTCCGGACTATCTGGACAATACGTTGGCTGATCCTTCATATCGTGACGAAGTGTTTGCGAATGCTCTTTTCAGTGATAAAGGCTTGGCGGCAATATATGAATTTGAAAATTTGTCGCTTGATATGGATCTGCTTATCGAGAAGCTTAATGCTGAGGGCTTACTTTTTACACCAGGTAGCGAATATCTCTTTAGTCATACGAATAATGTTTTGCTGGCTGAGGTTGTTGAGCGTATTTCAGGGATTCCTTATGTTCATTTCGCTCAGAAAAATGTATTAACACCCTTGGGATTAGAGGCTGCGGCTTTTGAGCAGAGCAGTAAAACGGCGACTCCTTATGTGGCGCGTAATCAAATACAAACTATAATTGGACCGACTAATCTTTCGACAGAGGCCGGGCTTAGAATGAATGCCTCTGACTTGTTGATATGGACGTTTGTCATGCGAGATTTGCTGAAAGACTGGCAAAGAAGAGAATTGCCGGTCGCAGGAGAAGACGGGATTATTCCGCCGGACCCAGCTGCTAATGACTATCGATTATTCGGAGTGGAATGGATTGATGAGTCTTTTCTTGGTATAGAAAGCGAAATCGGGGGTTTTGATTGCATTCAAGTATTTGATCCCCAAAGGGATATTGTTATTCTCATTTTATCGAATCGAAATAGTATAGAACCATATTGTGAAAATATCCTTGAAGCACTTTTGGATCACTACAGCGTTGACACGGAAGAGAATTTACCTTTGGAAGAATAATTCGAGAATACTTCGAGATGTAATGGTCTCAATTTTTTGACATGAAAAAGCGCCGACTTCCATCGGCGCTTTTTGATTGAATTTGAATTTGAAGGAATTAAGCCTTCAGACGTGCCTCGAGGGCATTGAGTTGATTTGCAAGCTCAACCGGGAGCTTCTCGCCATAACCGGTGTAATGAGCACGAATTGACTCTACTTCAGCGAGCCATTCATCCTTGTTGACCTTGAGGAGCTCTTCCATATCGTGAGCACTGACATCCAAGCCTTCAACATCAATGGCATCTGCGGTCGGCATCATGCCGATTGGGGTCTCGACGGCTTTGCCCTTGCCGGCGCAGCGCTCGACAACCCACTTTAAGACTCGGCTGTTGTCGCCGAAGCCAGGCCACAGCCACTTACCATCATCATCCTTACGGAACCAGTTGACGTAGAAAATCTTCGGCAACTTATCTGCGGATGTTTTGGAAGCCATATCAACCCAATGTTGGAGATAATCGCAAACGTGATATCCCATGAACGGAAGCATTGCGAAAGGATCGCGACGAACCTGGCCGATTTTGTCGCTGATAACCGCGGCGGTCACCTCAGAGCCCATGATTGAGCCAAGGAATATACCGTGATTCCAGTCAAAGCTTTCATGTACGAGCGGTATGGTCGACTTGCGGCGTCCGCCAATAAGGATTGCGTCAATCGGAACACCGGCCGGATCTTCCCACTCAGGAGCAATCGAAGGACACTGAGCTGCAGGAGCGGTAAAGCGGGCATTCGGGTGAGCTGCCTTAACGTCAGAACCCTTCGTCCAGTCGTTACCCTTCCAGTCAATCAAATGATCCGGGGCATCGTAGCCGATGCCTTCCCACCAGATGTCGCCGTCGTCGGTTAACGCACAATTTGTGAAAATGGTGTTCTTTGAAGCACTGTGCATAGCATTCGGATTAGATTCCATAGATGTGCCCGGTGCAACGCCAAAGAAGCCGGCCTCCGGATTGATCGCGTAAAGACGACCGTCTTTTCCGAACTTCATCCAAGCGATATCGTCACCGATTGTCTCCACCTTCCAGCCCGGTATGGTTGGAACGAGCATAGCCAGGTTGGTCTTGCCACATGCGCTCGGGAAAGCACCGGTAACATACTTTACATCGCCTTCAGGGCTGGTCAATCTCAAGATGAGCATGTGCTCAGCGAGCCATCCTTCTTCACGTGCTACAGAAGATGCGATACGCAAAGCTAAGCACTTCTTGCCGAGAAGGGCGTTGCCGCCATAACCTGAACCATAAGACCAGATCAATCTCTCTTCGGGGAAATGGCTGATGTACTTCTTGTCCATGGGGGCACACGGCCAAGGGACATCCTGCTGGCCTTCTTCAAGAGGGGCACCGACAGAGTGGAGGCATGGAATAAATTCGCCGTCTTCTCCAAGTTCATCCAATACGGCCAGACCCATGCGAGTCATAATGCGCATATTGACAACAACGTAGGCGCTATCTGTAATCTCAACACCAATCTTTGCTATTGGTGAGCCGATTGGACCCATCGAAAAAGGAATGACGTATAGTGTGCGACCCTTCATACAACCGTCATAAAGAGCGGTCATAGTCTTCTTGAGTTCATCCGGATCAATCCAGTTATTGGTTGGGCCGGCGGCCTCCTTGGTCTTGGATGCGATGTAGGTTCTATCTTCAACACGGGCGACGTCGGATGCGTCACTTCTGAAGAGGTAACAACCGGGGCGCTTTTCTTCGTTGAGTTTGACACAGGCACCGTTGGCAACCATCATGTCCAGGAGCGACTGGTTCTCTTCCTCCGAACCGTCACACCAGTGAATCTTGTCGGGCTTTGTAAGCTTTGCAACTTCATCAACCCAGGCTTGCAATTTCTTGTGTTTAATCATAGACATTCTCCTTCCGGTAATTGATCCGACAAACGTATTATATTACGTGCAACGAGTGCGGGATCTGCGTATCTCTTCGCACATGTTTTCCAAATGCAAAGCACATCAAGATTAGCATAATTCGGAAGGTTATTCAACAAAGATACCCTTAGAAAATCGCATGTTTCAGGGAAATTAACAAATGCAAAGAAAAGAATAAAAAATTGCATTTTTTTCGTTCTTTCTGTATTGGTTACAATATAGAAAAAATTACAAACACCTGTAATTTACCGTAAATCTTGCATTTTAGGCACTTTTTTATAAGGAAAAAAATATGATAAATCGATGAAAAATTCTGCCAGAAATATCAAAATAGAAGCAAGTTATTGACAAATGTTCAAAATAGCGCATAATGATATTGGACATATGACCAAAACATAATGAATGAAAGGAGTGATAGTATGCCAGGAAGAAATGGGACAGGACCATACGGCGAGGGACCGATGACCGGAAGAGGCATGGGCGTTTGCAATGGTCATTTCAGCAATATGCCACGTGGCGGTGCTGTGAGTGGTTATTACAGAGGCGCACGTTGCGGTCAAGGTTGTGGTTATGGCCGGCGTACGAATTATGTGTCGCGGGATGGTTTTATCGGTGCATACGAGCCAATGCCGGATTCGATTGATCGCGATAAGGCGCTGCGTGCACAGGCGGAGTACCTTAAGGAGCAGCTGCAAAGAGTGAACAAGGCGTTGGAAAACGCTGATGAATGATCTTGACAGAAATTTGCTCAAGATGACATTTGCTCGTTTACCCTATTATGAAGGCGCGTGCGTATTTCTCGAGTTATAATGAATAAAAATATATTGGAGGGTTGATTATGTCGCGCCCGAGAAAATGGAGACAGGTTTGCGGTTTGCCGGAGACTGATGTTTTTGGGCCAAGAGGCCCTAAAGCCAATCTTCGGCAAATTGTGATGACTGTCGAAGAATATGAAAGCATTCGCTTAATCGATTATGAGGGATTGACTCAAGAAGAGTGTGCCGATTTGATGAAGGTGGCACGAACCACTGTTCAGCGCATCTATTTTGACGCACGAAAGAAATTATCAGAGGTTCTAGTAGAGGGTGCGGTCCTTCGTATAGAAGGCGGAGATTACAAACTGCGGGAAGATACCGAACACTATCATTGTGGACGATCTTGTCACAGAAGAGGTCAACAGAATATGGATCCGGACGATCGCGTATAGAATCCATTTCTGGAATGGAGAATATTATGATTATAGCAATTCCGATTAACGACAATTCAGACAATACAACAATTTGCCCTTCTTTTGGGCGTTCACCGTACTATTTTGTATTTAATACAGAAACAAAAGCAAAGGAGTACATGGTGAATTCTGCGGCTCAAAGTGCAGGCGGGGCAGGAATTGCCGCAGCACAACTCTTGGTCGACCGCGGTGTGAACGTTGTTATTGCACCCAGAAGTGGGCAGAATGCTGCAGATGTTCTTTTGGGTTCCGGCATCGAGATATATCGATCAGTCGGCGATAATTTGAAAGCGAATATAGAGGCATACCAGAATGGACTATTAAATAAACTCAGTGACATTCATCCGGGTTTTCACGGGCACGGAGGCTGAGGATGATCGTTGCGGTATTAAGCGGTAAAGGCGGAACCGGCAAGACGCTCGTTTCCGTAAACTTAGCATCTGTCGTTGAAGGCGATAGCATTTACGTGGATTGCGACGTAGAAGAACCGAATGGTCATTTGTATTTCCGGACAGAAGAATCTGACAAGAATGTAGAAACAATTAGCAGATTATATCCGGTGGTCGACTCGTCAAAGTGTCTGCTCTCTCAGAATAAGGATGCGTGCGCGAAGTGTGTTGACTTCTGTCGATTTAACGCGTTGGCTCGAGTCGGTGAGCGAGTTCAGGTATTTGATCAAGTTTGCCACTCTTGTGGTGGATGTTATATTGTCTGCCCTGCCCGGGCGATTACAGAAGAAGCGAGACCCATCGGGCATGTATATGACTACAAAGTTGGCAACACGCGTGTGCTGTCCGGTCAGATGCAAACGAAGCAAGCTTTTGGAATCCCGATTATTGCAAAGATTTTGGAAATGGCCAAGGGAAGTACGTTGCCCACAATTATTGATTGCCCGCCCGGTAGCGCGTGTACTGTTATGGAGAGCATTAAGGATGCTGATTTTTGTATCGTAGTTGCTGAACCCAGTGTCTTCGGAGCGCACAACATGAAAATGGTTGTTCAGTTGTTGCGTTTGTTCGAAAAGCCCTTCGCGGCCATATTGAACAAATATGTCGAGGGGGCCGAGAATCCTTCGGAAACCTTGTGTGAAGAGGAAAATATTGAAGTGTTGCATCGAATACCTTTTGACGTTCAAATCGCACACTATCACTCTGAAGCACGAATTGCTGCCGAAGAAGAGGACCGCTTTAAAGAGATGTTTGAGTCTATTTTGAAACGCATAACGAGAAGATTCGGAGGTGAGATGTGATGAAGAAACTTCTGATTCTCAGCGGTAAGGGCGGTACAGGAAAGACGACACTTGCCGGTGCTTTTGTTCGATTGGGACGAGTGGGCGCATTTGCCGATTGTGATGTCGACGCCCCAAATTTACATCTTTTGTATCTTGATTTGCCGACGCCTAAGACGTCAGACTACTACGGCATGGGTGTGCCCGAGATTGATACATCGATTTGTAACGGTTGTGGTATTTGCGAGGCGCATTGTAGATTCCATGCGATCGAAGTGCAGAAAGGCTACGCGTATTGTGATTCTTTTGCTTGTGAAGGCTGTGGTCTGTGTGAATATGTGTGTCCACAACACGCAATCAAAATGAAGCCTAATGTTGCCGGCCGCACGATGCTTTTTACATCAACGAAAGAAAATGTGTTTGGCATGGAAGGAGAAATTTCGAATAGCAATTCGAATGACGCAATCATCATCATGGACAATCCTGTTGAGAGGTCTCGTGTCGTATTTTCGAGTGCGGAGCTCAAAATGGGGAGCGGCACATCGGGGAAACTTGTTTCTGAGGTCAAAAAGAATTTGAATGATTCAGCAGATGAGAAAGAGACGCTCGCAATCATTGATGGTTCTCCCGGAATCGGATGCCCGGTGATTGCGTCGATTACCGGTATGGATATGGTATTGATTGTTGCCGAACCTTCGATTTCAGGAATCAGCGATATGCAAAGACTCGTCGACACAGCCGCTTTCTTTGGGGTTAGGATTGCGATTTGCGTTAACAAGGCGGATACGAATCCTCAACGGACTGAGGATGTGAGAATTTTTGCGGACTCGCATAACATTCCGTTTTTAGCATGTATTCCGTATGATGAGAACGTACTTGTCGCTACCAACTCCGGCAAGTCCATTGTGGATCTCGGTGGGCTGGCAGCAGATGCAATCAAGACCATTTTTTCGCAAGTCAAAGAATACGTATTCATGGAGCGATGAGGTAAGTGCGATGAAGATTAATGTTCTTTTGGATAATGAATCGCAAGTGCCCGGAATTTTCACTGAGCACGGATTGTCTATGCTGATCGAAGATGAAGACCAAAGAATTCTTTTTGATTTTGGACAAAGTGAGGCGTATTATAATAACGCGGTTCAGATGAAGATTGACTTATCGTCGGTTGACTTGGCTGTTATTTCGCATGGTCACTATGACCATACGGGTGGCGTGTTAAGATTTACCGCTCAATATCCTATGGTGCCAATCTTTGTTCGAGAAAAGGCCTTGTTGCCTCGTTTTGCGGATCGAGGCTCAAATACTATGGAATATATCGGGTTACCGGAAGATATTTTGGCAAGTAAGAATCTCCGAATAATTCGATCGGATGAAGTTTTCGAACTCAGGGACGGATCAATTCTATTTTCGACAAATGTTGCGGATTTTCCGGAACCTGAAGGCAATAGCAAGCTGTTTGAGAAAGATGTGACCGGGCAATATCTTCGTGATGATTTCGCGCATGAGCAGAATCTACTGGTGAATACGGGCGAAAAAAGAGTATTGTTATGTGGTTGCGCGCATCGCGGGATTGCGAATATCATGCAATGGGTATATAACCAATATGGTGCATTTCCGGATGATGTCATCGGAGGTTTTCATCTGAGATACCAACCTAATGTGTCACAAAGTGTACCGCAAGAACTTCATAATCTTGCAATTTTTCTCAAAAGTACCGGCTCAAAATTGCATACGATGCATTGTACGGGCTTACCGGCATTTCGATACCTAAAAGGAGTGCTTGGGAATCAAATTGAGTATGCCTATGCAGGCTCAACAATAGAGATCTAAAGGACATGAATAATTTATAGAACAGGAGAATATTATGACAGACCAATGTGATCAGAATTGTAGCAGTTGCGCTTCGAATTGCGATAGTGCAAAGACAGGAAGCGCGCCTCAGACGCCCGTTGACAACAAAGCAAAGCTCAATGAGTATAGCAGTGTCAAGAAGGTTATCGGTATCGTCAGCGGCAAGGGAGGTGTCGGCAAATCATTAGTTACCTCAATGATGGCCGCCAGAATGCGCCGCGGCGGATACGAAACCGCCATTTTAGATGCCGACTTGACCGGTCCGTCAATTCCGAAAGCTTTTGGCGTGAAGGAACGCGCGAAAGGTTCCGAGAATGGCCTTTTCCCCGTTGTAACTCAGCAGGGAACAAGACTGATGTCCATCAATCTTCTTCTCGAAAATGAGTCTGACCCGGTCGTGTGGCGCGGCCCTATTATCGCATCGACCGTGACGCAGTTTTGGACCGATGTACTTTGGAGTGATGTTGACTTCATGTTTATTGATATGCCACCGGGGACCGGAGATGTTGCGTTGACGGTATTTCAATCCTTGCCGGTTGATGCAATTATTGTCGTTACGTCGCCTCAGGAACTCGTTTCTATGATTGTAGAGAAAGCCGTTAAGATGGCGCGCATGATGAATGTGCCGATTCTCGGGCTTGTTGAGAATATGGCATACTTCAAGTGTCCGGATTGTGACGGCGAACATGAGATTTTCGGAAAGAGTAATCTCGAAGAGATCGCCGAGGGATACGGGTTGGATATTTTGGCGCGCATTCCTCTAGACCCTCGAATTGCCAAGGCTTGCGACAAGGGTTTGATTGAGTTCTTTACCGTGGACTGGTTGGATCAGGTTGCGGATAGACTCGAGAAGAGTTTGGAGGAGAAAGATTTGAAGACCGGTTCGAGTACAGTGGGAGGTAATGGCAAAATGATTATTGCTGTTGCCGCTGAGAATAAGAAAGTCACCGAGCACTTTGGCCATTGCGAGCATTTCGTTGTGTTTGAGGCGAAAGATGGTCAGATTATCGGCGAAAAGGTTTATGAGAACCCGGGACATAAGCCGGGATTCTTGCCGAATTACTTGAATGATCTTGGTGTAAACGTTATCATCGCAGGCGGCATGGGCGGTGGTGCAGTAGACATATTCAACGAGAAGGGTATTGAAGTTATTGTAGGCGCATCCGGTGAGGCCGAGGATGTGGTTAAGGCTTATCTTTCGGGTGATCTGAAGTCTACGGACTCTATCTGTCATGAACATCAGCATGAACATGATGGGTCATGTTCTTGATCATGTGATTATAGCGGTGCTCGAAGAGCGTATCTGATCAGCGCACCGGTTCTCGAGGATTGTCCCGACAATTTTAAGTGTACGGTGGTTGACTCCATTCGGACCGGTTCTCATGAGATGTTTGTGGAAATAATCGAATAATTCGAGCCGATCCGAGGTATCCGGATGATTTGGGCAAGATATACGTGGATGCCGATATTCTATAATTCAACGGTTTGTTATTATATCTATGGAGCCGAGTTGCTGATGTGCGACTCGGCTTTTGCTTTAAGATATAATCTAGAATAAAACGAAGTGTGAATTATTCCGGTATTGCGTTGATTGATTTTATCAATCGCGATAAAATTTTAGTATGTATGATTAATCAAAGAGGAGAACTTCGTGGGTTTTAACAGAGCAACACTTCATGAATTTATTTTTTCGCTCGAAAAGATGTTCGACGGTATTGCATATGTGGACTATCAAGGTTGCATGATTGACTCCGATTCAAGAATGCAGTTGTTTTCGACGGACGTTTTCATTGATAATAAAAAACCAATGTACGATTCGGCCACCATTGAGCCGAGCACATTAATATCTGCGGTTCGCCGTGCAATCGACGAGCAAAAATTAATTGTAATGGACTATATTCATTTCACCGAGAGTCAAGTTTTTGAGTGCCGTATTTCTCCGTTTATGGATGGTGCGCTTTTGTTGCTTCTTGATGTTACAGAACGAAAAATGGCTCAGGACAAGCTTCATGAAAGCAAGAGAAGCAAGGAAGTGTTCTTTCAAAACCTGCCGGGAATGGCATATCGGTGCCGATACGATAGGGATTGGACCATGCTTGAGGTATCAGAAGGATGCTTTGAGCTGACCGGATACAAAGCAGAAAGTTTTATTCATAATCGCGATTTGACATACAACGACATCATTAATCCCAGTTTTCGAGATATGGTTTGGGATGCTTGGGAGGAGGCTGTTCGCAACCGCCGATCGTTTAAGATGGAGTATCCGATAATTACAATTACGGGTGAGAGTTTATGGGTACTCGAGCAAGGTGTGCCGGTTTTCGATGATAACGGTAATCTTATAGCTTTAGAAGGACTCATAATAAATGTGTCCGCAAGCAAAGACAAAGAGAGTCAGGTTAATTATCTTTTGACGCATGACAATCTTACCGGTGCATTGAATCGACAGACGTATCTGCAGCAGAAAATGCGATATGACAATGATCCCGAAGCGATTCCGGTGTCCATATTGATTTTGGACATTAACGGATTGAAGCTCATCAATGATGCTTTTGGCATGAGACGAGGAGATCTGTTACTCCAAGAGACTTCGCGGATTATTACAAAAATGTTGAGAGAGTCGTATTTGTTTGCACGATTGGGCGGTGACGATTTTGCGGTTCTGATGCCAAATACTGATTTATTATCAGCAGAGGCATTTTGGGATCGCCTCCAAAATGGTTTTCACGAATACAACAGATCTCAAGCCAATGATTATGACCGGATATATGTTTCCTATGGTATTGCAACGAAGGATTATCCGGATATTTTTTTGGAGTCGGTACAAAAACTCGCTGAAGAAAACATGAACAAGCATAAGCTATTAGAGCGAAAAAGCTCGCACAGTTCCATTGTCGAGTCCATTAAGCAATCTATGCACGCCCGCAGTCAAGAAACCGAGGCGCATTCTGAACGTTTATCGGATTTGTCAAAACTGGTCGGCATGAAGATGTCTTTATCTCAAACGGAACTTTCGGAACTGGCGCTATTGGCAACACTTCACGATATCGGCAAAATCGGTGTTAACGATCAGATCTTGAATAAGCCCGGAAAGTTAACGGATGAAGAGTGGGCTCAGATGAGAAAGCACACCGAGATCGGTTACCGCATCGCGATGTCTTCACCGGAGTTAATTTCGATAGCGGATTACATCCTGACACACCACGAACGATGGGATGGAAAGGGTTACCCGCAGGGACTTTCCGGTACCGCTATTCCGTTGATTTCCAGAATTCTTTCAGTGGTCGATGCCTATGACGCTATGACTCAAGATCGCGTTTACAGAAAAGCGATGAGCAAAGAACTCGCGATTCAAGAATTAAAGGTAAATTCGGGATCTCAGTTCGACCCCGTAGTTGTGGACGTATTCGTCGAAATTATAAGCGCGATGTAAGTCGGTTTCGATCGTAGTGCTCCCAACAAAAAACTGCCTCAATTGACTTTTTCAAGTCTTTTGAGACAGCTTTTTGAATCGAGATCAATCAAACAAACCGGTGAGGTTAAGAATTACTTCGCAGCCGTAGAAGAAAAATTATACTGGCGAATGGTCTCGTCGTTCTCATAGATCTTGGTCTGCCATTTGTTTGCAGTCTCAAGGATCATGGTCAACGGATTCTGCTTGCCTTCAATCTGTCCTCCATCACTCTGATAGCAAATGGCCTGCGCCTCAT
Source organism: Clostridiaceae bacterium (assembly GCA_012718915.1). Taxonomy (GTDB): domain Bacteria; phylum Bacillota; class Clostridia; order Saccharofermentanales; family Saccharofermentanaceae; genus DUPM01. The sequence continues at coordinate 29,610 of JAAYBI010000095.1, read as the reverse complement.
CGTCGGATAATAACATGTACTGGGACACAAGAAAGAGGCTTCTGACGCCAACACTCATGTGAACAAGCTTGGGGTTAATAATGTAAGAGGAAGACGTTGTGCTTCTTCCCAATCCGAGTCCGAGAGCAGATGTAGTAATTTTCTCTTCGACCAGATAGAGGGGCTTACCTTCGACACCAACTTTGCCAACATCATGGAATAAAGCCATAACAATCGCAGACTCGTCATCGAGTTGAGGCATCAGGCTTTCCTTGATCCGGAGAAGCTGATAGGCAACGCCGACAGAATGAATGACAAGACCTTTCTCGTGCGCCAGAGGTCCCTCTATTGCGGCGGGAGCAGTCATCCAAGATGTCCGATTCTCGAGAAAATCAATAAAGTGATCGAATTCCGTCTTGCGCTTAATAATCTTGGTCTTTAGTTCATTGTAAAGCTCATCTACATTATCCTTGGTCACGAGTATCATCGGCATAACAGCCGCCGGAGCCTTAGAGCCGGAAGTCGGAGCAGAACCTTGCGCAGCACCGGCACCCTGACCGTCCGTGAAATCATATTTGCATTTTGGGCATCTTATTGCTTGGTTAGCGATAACCATACCGCAGTCTGGACACTTCTTCATAAGAACCTCCTCTGGACACACCGTTCAAAGATGTATCGCGTTTCTGGGATTTGTACAATCATTTTACCCCGAAAGCGAAAACACTACAACAAGAGAGCATTGACAAAACAGGTGAATTGTGGCGAAAAAGACATCTATTTACGACTTGTTCACGATTTAGATGCTAAAAAAACACGGACACATTTGAATCGCCATAGAGCAATATAAGACAATGCAAAAGATCAAACTTCGGCGATAAAATTGCGGGGCGCTAATTTTTCGATACACGATATTGTTTTCGATCAGATTTTGATAAGTGGTTGATTTTTAGCCTCAATGAGCGCGACATTCCGTTCGTGAAAGTCTTGAGGATAAAACGCCTCGGGAAAAATTGCATCTGATTAAAAAAATGAGCGGCAACAGCCATTTCAATCTCTTGCGGCTGTACTTTGCGGTTATGGGACATCATATAATGGGTTGTACCCGGTGCCTCATAATAAAAGCGATAACTGGCGGCATAGGCATCCCCGATCCCCAGAATGTGGCCAACTTCGTGTGCGCCTGTCTTTTGGAATAAATGCCTCGAAAGGTTTCTTTGTATATACATGTTACCGGGATGCAACACAGACCAGTTGAGCATCAGTGCTTCAAGTTGGCCGTTCGAAAAAACACCCCAGAATCGTCGCCAAATCGGACTGACGACATGAGAAGGCATATTCTTGCTTTTTGAGAATACAATTTTAATAAATCGATGTTGATTGTAAATCTCTTTCGCCTCCGGTTTGTCTTTTCGGACAAATTCGACGGCAACCCGGACTGCTGCGGATTGAGGTGTGACGTCGGTTTTTTTGGGGAAGTTTTCATCAGTCAGGACTCGGAAGCTCGCTTTTGCTTTGGCGAGTTCATATCCGTCATCCAATAACCAGTCGATGTTGAATTTGCCGGCCCAATTAGAACGAACTCCGGCCTCGAAAATATCGGCGTAAGTCAGGTCGGTGCCTGGAAAGCAGCGCATGAACTCCTTTGAATAAGACACAAAAAAGCGAATACGAAGAGCATTGCCTTTGATGATTAATTGCACAGGAACACGGCTCGGGTCGCGATACTTAATCGGGTATCGCATTTCCAGAGTTTGCTTGGGTCTTAAGCGAATCGGTATATCTACTCGGTCCGTTGTCGACACCTGTCATCGCTCCTTTGCGCTGAGTGATAGTAAAACAGAATCTCGCAAATTAATAATATCACTTTCAGCCCGGATATGCTTATAATAAAAAGAAGATACCGACGGGGGGCGTCGGCATCTGTAAGGAGGGTGTTATGAAGTAAGGAGTTTCTGCTCGATACACTTAGATAATACCAACCATATGTTTCGGTCTCGTACATTTGGAATGAATATAATGTAACAGATGGTCGGCAGAATTGTGGCAAAGGAGGCAAAAATGGTGAAGCTTGAGGGTAAGACCTTTAAGGCCAATCTTATGGTCCGACAGGCGGAAATTGTATACGAGGAGAATAAAGATACTTTTGTGAAGGAGTTAGAAGGCGCTCTGGTCTTGTTGTGCCACACACTAGAGGTTCCGATTCCACTTTGGCTCTCAAAAAATACGCACGAATTTGCAGCATTCAGACAGACAATCTTTTTCTCTGATCAATTTACAGAGAAGGTGTCGTTCGATCGTTTTCAAATCAGACTCAGATAGGAGAAATCAATACAGATGAGCAACAAAGAAATCCCGTTTTCACTCGAGTCACCTCGATACAATCTCTCCGATCTTCGTCAGGTTATGGCTTTTTTAATTGGAGACAACGGATGTCCTTGGGATAGAGTTCAGACGCATCAAACCATTCGAAAAAACTTGATCGAAGAAGCTTATGAGGCAGTGGATGCCATTGATTCAGGGGATTCTGATCGCATTAAGGACGAGCTTGGAGATGTCTTGTTGCAAGTTTTTTTTCACTCGGCTATTGCTGAAAAACAATCGGATTTTGACGTTGACGACGTGGCTGATAATTTGTGTCGCAAATTAATATTCCGGCACTCGCACCTTTTTGGCGATGATTCTGCAGACAATCCTGAGGATGTACTCCGTCTTTGGGATAAGAACAAGATGAAGGAAAAATCGCAAGAGTCTTTTTCCGAAACTTTGTCAGACGTACCGGAGGGTTTGCCGGCGCTTATGCGAAGTGAAAAGCTTCAAAAACGTGCGGCAAAAGTCGGTTTCGATTGGCCGGATGCCAAAGGCGCGTTGGATAAAATCAGCGAAGAAACCGAAGAGATAGAACGTGTTTTTGTCGAGGCCGGGTGTCCTTCGCATTCTAAACTTGAATATATAGAAAACCCGGATCTCTTTGATGCGGTTGAAGATGAGCTTGGGGACTTGCTTTTTGCTTCAGTCAATTATGCAAGGCTTTTGGGGATTGATCCGGAAGTTGCCTTGAATCGAGCCAATAATAAATTTATTAAGCGCTTTACTGAGATGGAGCTCATGGCTATCGAGAAATTTGGCGGGCTTAGCACAATATCGCTCGAAGAAATGGATCAACTTTGGGAAGCGGCAAAGGAGAAAGAACAGAAATGAGACTCGATAAATTTCTAAAAGTATCGCGTGTGATTAAGCGAAGAACGGTTGCGAATGATATCTGCCAGGTAGGGCGTGTCAAAATTAACGGGAAGGATGCGAAACCATCTTCGACGGTTAAGGTCGGTGATCGTATTGATGTAACTTTTGGCAATGGAGTGACGGCTATTCGCGTACTCGCCGTCAAAGAGACCGTGAAGAAGGAAGACGCATCATCTTTGTATGAAATCATTACCGAAGCGGATTGATTCGTTTCGGAATTGTTACATCAAGGCTACGTTTCGGCATTTTAGTGGATTGTGAGCTCTTGCAGTAAGGCCGACGGATTGCTCAAATATTTGAGACAGGATAGAATGGTTATATCATGGACTGAGGAGCGACTATGTCACGATCGGGCAGCAAGAGAAATAAATCAATTCGAGTCAAGGGCGGATATCCGTTGGTTCGGATAGTTGTTATGCTCGTTTTCTTGCTTTTGTTTGTTGTTGTCGGATCTATGCTTTTGAATCAAAAAAAAGCCTATGACAGAGTTCTCGAAAAAAATCAAAATCTCGATCAGCTCGAAAAGCAAGCGCTGGCAGAAAACGAGAATGTCCGTCACATGAATGATCGTATTGGATCGGATGACTATATAGAAGAAATTGCTCGAGAAAAGCTTGGCCTCGTGAAGACTCAAGAGACGGTCTTCGTTACCGACAGCAATTAACCTCGTCATTGATAGAATGCCCGAAATCACAGGCGATAATAGATAATACGTCGAATTACAAGTTATTCAACGCTAAAAGCAAGGCGCGATCGTTAGAAATCGTGCCTTGCTTTTAGCGCTTTTGATAACGTAATGTCGTCCGCAAATTCAATATCCGAACCCATCGGTAAGCCAGAGGCGATTCGGGTTACTTTTATGCCGGAAGGCTTAACCAGTCGAGAAATATACATTGCGGTAGCCTCGCCTTCGGCGGTTTGGTTGGTCGCAAGAATTATTTCGCGAATATCGTCATGCCTTTGCAAACGCGAAAAAAGCTCTTTAATCTTTAGCGCATCCAATCCGACGTTTTGAAGAGGAGAGTAGACGCCATGAAGAACATGATAAAGACCCTTGTACTCTCGTGTTCGCTCGATGGTGGATACGTCCTTGGGGCTTTCGACGACACAGATAGTACTTCGGTCACGCCTCGTGTCCGAACATATCGCACAAGGATCTTCGTCCGTGTAATTCTGACACTCTTGACAAAGTCTTGTATTGTGATGCGCAGAAACAATGGCTTCAGTCAGATCCTTAACTTGTGATTTCTCTAAGGAAAGGATATGAAAAGCAAGCCTCTGAGCAGATTTGCTTCCTATGCCCGGAAGCTTCGCTAGTTCGGCTATTAACTGAGTGACCGAAGGTGAATATCGCATTATGATCTCCGAGCTAGAAAGGCATCTTCATGCCGCCGGTTACTTGGCCCATTTTTGCACTCGAAAACTCTTCGAGTTTTCTCTGGGCCTCGTTGCAAGCTGCAATAATCATGTCTTGAAGCATTTCGACATCTTCCGGGTCAACAGCGCTGCGATCTATCTCGAGTGATTTGATTTCGTGGTCACCGCCAACGATGACCTTGACAACACCGCCTCCGGCAGTAGCTTCAAAAGTGGAATGCTTAATTTCTTCTTGAGCGCGCTCGGCGGCCTGTTGCATGCGTTGTGCTTGTTGGAGAAGGTTGTTCATGCCTCCTCCGCCCATTCCGGGCATACCCTTAAATCCTTTTGCCATAAATCCTCCTGTTTGTTTCTAAGCATATTTGTGATGGATCAATCTACTATTTCTTCAATTACTATACCGTTATTGTCTGCAAAATCCAACATCTGCTGTACCCATTGCGGTTGTGATGGACGGTCGGAAGGCGGATCTGGATCGTCCTTTGTGACCGAAAGAGATAAATCCGAAAAACCGCTAAAGTGACTGAGTATGAGCGCTTTTAAAGATTCATATCCGCCCTTTTGCTCTAAATCGTTGATGTAAGTTTGCATGTTGGTGGGGAAAACGATTGCTAATGTCGAGCCGTCTGCATGGACTCGGGCATTTCTGAATCGCAATGCGTCGCCATAACGTGCCGATTGAAGAGCAGACAGAGCTATTGGCCACTGAGATTGGAGGTCAGCGGGGTCGCTCGTAACCGCCTCGGAATTCGAAACGGCTCTATTCGTCGCGGGCGATACAGAGGTATCGGCGACCGTCGAATAATCGGAAAGAGAAGTCTGAAAATCTGAATCGTCAATGTCAGGAGGTAGCGGAATATTAGCACTTCTGACTAACGGTTTATGGATGAGTTTGGACAAATTTGTCGATTCGCCCTTGGAGCGAGGTGCCGGCTCAAAAGCTCTTTTTAGATTTGGCAACGGTGAATCGATATGTGATTCATCGGTAAAAGAAGAAGTGGGCGGCTCGTCGAGGCTATCCTGATGCATTTCCGTTTCGGCCGGCGGAGGCGTTAGATCTTCTGACGGATCGGGTCTCTGGTCTGAAGCCGACGACCGGATGGCGATTGACGGAGCAATCGAAACGGGGGGCTCTGCATGTTGAATATCAACTTGAGGAGAAGATTCGGTCGGAACGCTTGGTTCGAGTATCTTCGAATCGCCGGATGACTGTCTCGGGAAAATCGCGGGTTCCGGAACGGATGCAGAAGCAAGCGCGATAAGCGAGGTTTCAAAGGATGTCTTCATATCCGGTGACCACTTGAGCTCGCTGGACAGTGACGATAGTCTCTTAATCACAGAGAGAAGCTGCGACACGTTAGTAGTTTTGCATAACGATCTCATTCGAGAAATCTCCTCATCTGTTGCCGAAACAAGCTCTTGAGGGTCTGCAGATAAGGAAATGACGGTCAGATCTCTGAAATAATGAGCCAAGTCGAGCGTAAATCGAAGAATATCTCTTCCGTCCATGATGATCCTGTTGCACAAAGTCAATACAGAGAAGACGTTTGACGTGAGTATGAACCTGGCCATATCAAAAAATACGGTTCGGTCTACCATGCCGATCATTTTGAAAATGTCGCTTTCGGTGATGGTTACCGCAGTACCGGTCCCGACTTGATCAAGAAGAGATATGGCATCCCGCATCGCTCCGTCCGACAAAGTGGCAATCAGTTGAAGGGCTTGGTCCTCGATAAGAATGCCGGAGTCGTCTGAAATCGACCGCAACCTTCCGACGATGCTGTCATTCGGAATTCGTCGAAAGTCATATCTCTGACATCTGGAAATAATGGTTGCGGGAATCCGATGCGGCTCCGTCGTCGCCAAAATAAAAATAGCATGTTCCGGCGGCTCTTCGAGCGTTTTAAGCAATGCGTTGAAGGCCCCGGTAGAAAGCATGTGAACTTCGTCAACAATATAAACTTTGTACTTAGCCTGTGCGGGCATAAACAATACTTCGTCACAGATGCGACGGATATTATCCACACTGTTGTTGGAGGCAGCGTCCATTTCGATAACATCCAGAAGCGAGCCGTCTAATATCCCCCGACAAATAGAACATTGATTACATGGGTTGCCGTTGTTAGGGCTAAGACAATTTATTGCTCTTGAAAAAACTTTAGCGATGGAAGTCTTTCCGGTTCCGCGCGTGCCGCTAAATAAATAAGCATGAGCGACTCTTTTGGAAATAACGGACTGTCTCAATGCATTTACGGCGTGTTCTTGTTCAACAATCTCATCAAAGGTCATAGGCCGATACCGGCGATACAGAGCCACTTGATCCATGCCAAAAACCTCCGATAAAAGTAAATTCGCCCCGTCGGGTCCGCGGTCGACATCAGGCACCCTCGCGGCACCTGTGATTGACCGCTTACTGCTGCTTCCTTCCGGACCTGACAGGGTTCGCGGGTCACATCGCACGAGACCCGAAGCCGACCGCAGACCGGACGGGGCGAAAAGCGTGAAACGATTATATCATACATTGTCAGACTTTTCGAATACCAGAATCAATAAAGAATCCGGAACAGATAAATATGTGAAATTATCTTAGGAATAACAATAGTCGATATAATTCTTATAAAGAGAGGAGAGATCTCGCGTTATGGTATCGGCGTGGGTTTGGTTTGGTGTTTCAATCAATATACAAATAATGACCGGCTCTTGTGCTATAACCAAAGCAACCTCGGCATAGGCGTCATATTGTTGGTTAATACCCATCTTACTGAGTGTCAGAGTGTCTGTACCGAAAGTCTCTTTAATCACAGATGCATTATCTGAATTGTTCCAATCATTAATCATATTCTGATAGATATCCGGGTTTCTCATGTAGCGATAATAGACTTCTTCGGCAAAATTGGACATATCGTATGCACAACTTCGCTGTGATCCCTTCATGACGATTTTTCTGTAATCCTTATAGGTTTGGACTTGAGTGAAGTCGATAATTTTGCTGATTTCAAGAAGTTTCGGATTCAAGTTGTCTATACCACCGAGCCTGTTGAGAAGCATTGATGTTGCGATTGCATCGCTTTGAGACATGGAAAGGTAAGTAAGCTGGCGCAATGAGTAATGAACTCCTGTTTTTGTTCCGGAAAGCAGACTGTAGGCGTCCGTGTTATAGTCAGAAGTGTATGTGATAAATTCATCCGGAAGAACCGTCGAATTAGCGATTGCGTCATACAGCATGAGATTTATGGGTAGATTAAATGTGCTTCCCACAACAAACGGGGAGAAATCGTTATATCCAAACTCCTCTTTGCTGCTCAAATTAATAGTATAAACGCCGATTCTTGAACCGGATTGAGATTCGATGTATTGTTTCACGTCCTTTTTCAATTCAGAAAAAGCGATATCCCGCTCATTGTGATTAATCTTTTGGATAAACTCAGTTTCCGGGAAAAGAGTATTGCCCTCCGGAATTACTACATCTAGTGGTGCTTCGCTCTTCTGCGTTTCTGATGTGCCTGTCGAACCGGAAGAAGTATCGGTTGAATCACCGGGGGTGGTCTCAATCGTAGTGCTTTCAGTCGGATTAGTCGTCGGGCTTTCGGTAACGGATGTGCCGGTGGATTCGGATGTTAGGGCGTGACTTTCGGGTTGGGTTGTGACGCTTGAAGCCAGAGTCGTGACATCGGATGAAGGGAATGATTTATCAAACTGGTTTTTAAGCGCAGACATGTATAGCACCAGAATGACAAAAAGTGCCAGGAATGCTGCGATGCTCAAAATTATGAGATTGCGAGTCTGGCGCTTCTTTTGGGCGCGATTGAAGTTGCTGACGAATTTACTTTTTGGGTTTTTCATTAATAATGGTTCCCCATATCAAAACAATCCGGTGATTTGGCCGCACTCGTCAAGGTCGATGCCTTCGGCTGCCGGCACCGGAGGCAGTCCGGGCATTGTGACGATGGTTCCGGTTAATACCACGAGATATCCGGCTCCGGCAGAAAGCCATACGTCGCGGACAGTCAGGGTAAAATCCGACGGTCTCCCGAGCGCCTTTGGATTATCGGATAGAGAGTATTGTGTTTTGGCTATACAAATAGGGAGTTTTCCAAAACCAAGCTCGGTAAATTCTTTAATTTTTGCTTTGGCCTCCGGTAGTATGTCAATGTCTTTTGCACCGTAAATGGTGGTCGCGATTGCGCGGATTTTTTCTTCGGGTTCAGAATCGGTATCGTATACATATTGAGGTTGAATCTTCGGTGAAGAAATTAATGATTCGGAAAGCTTGTCGGCGAGCTCGAGTGCCCCTTCTCCGCCCTTTGCATATACTTCGACAGGCGCAAAACGGGCGCCTTTTTGGGCACTCAGAGATCTTAAAAGATCGATTTCTTCGTCAGTATCAGTCAAAAAGCGATTGGCGGCGACGAAGCAAGGCACCCCGAAAGCGGTAATGTTCTCGATGTGTTTTTCGAGATTTCTAAATCCGGCACGGAGGGCATCCGCGTTAGGCTCGGATAGTTTTTCTTTTGGAATACCGGCATTATACTTGAGAGAACGTATCGTTGCGACGAGCACGATCGCATCCGGCCAGATACCGGCTGTTCGGCACTTGATGTCCAGGAACTTTTCTGCGCCGAGATCTGCACCGAAACCCGCTTCGGTAACCAGAATATCGGAGAGCTTAAGACCGAGCTTAGTCGCGATAATGCTGTTACATCCGTGAGAGATATTGGCAAAAGGTCCGCCATGAATGAGTGCCGGTGTGTGTTCGAGTGTTTGTACCAGATTGGGAGACAGAGCGTCTTTAAGCAGTGAAGCCATTGCGCCGTGTGCATTTAGGTCCCCGGCAGTCACAGGTCTGCCCGAGTTGTTGTATGCAACGACAATCGATGCAAGCCTCGCTTTGAGATCGATAATATCGGTTGAAAGACAAAGTATTGCCATGACCTCGGAAGCTGCGGTAATCGAAAACACTTCTTTTCTCGGCACGCCGTTCAGGCCTGCACCGACGCCGATTTCAAGAGACCTCAAGGCGCGATCGTTCATATCCAGGCAACGTTTCCACAAAATTCTGTTGGTATCGATGTCGAGCGCGTTTCCTTGGAACAAATGATTATCCAGCATGGCGGACAAGAGATTATTCGCTGAAGTGATGGCATGAAGATCGCCGGTGAAGTGCAGGTTGATATCTTCCATCGGTAGTACTTGCGAATATCCGCCACCGGCCGCGCCGCCCTTTACACCGAAAACAGGTCCGAGCGAGGGTTCGCGCAAAGCCAAAAGCGCCTTGTTTCCTAACTTACAGAGAGCTTGAGCCAAACCGATGCTGACGGTTGTTTTTCCTTCGCCGGCGGGAGTGGGGTTCATGGCGGTCACGAGTACGAGTTTTCCGTCCGGCTTATCACGGAGTCGGGATGCGACGGAAAGCGGAATTTTAGCCTTATATCTGCCGTAACAATCGAGATCGTCTGGTGATAATCCAAGCTGGCTTGCGATTTCGTTAATGGGTTTTAGCGTGGTATTTTGTGCAATTTGAATGTCTGTAAGCATCTGATTATCCTTTCAATTCGGAATATGGTACTCTCATAAAGCTTCCGTACGTCGGATGCTTCGTTAATTGGATTTTTTTACGGTGTCATTGCGTTATCCGGATGACATGAGACCACAATATTTGGCGCAGTGTGCACAAATAGACCACAATAGATTGTGCCGTTTGTTGACAATACGTCATGAATTTGTTATAATCTCTTAACAGTAGGAACGGCAAAGACCGCTAGTTTTTCATTAAGTATATGGCATCTGGCGATACCAATCAAGCAAAGCCGACCGGTTTTGCTTTTGTTGTGTCACGAAGTTGCTTTTTGTGGTTTTCTTGCAGTCTTTGTGCCTATTTGTTGCCTCGGGCCACAATTCAGAACGGAGGTACATGGTTCATGATTGTTAAGTCAGATTTAGATGCTTGTAAGAAGAGTCTTGAGGGTTTCGTCGGACGTAAGATCAGACTCACTTCTAATGGCGGACGTAAGCGTGTCATCACGCATGAGGGTGTTCTAGATCATTGTTACCCCAACGTTTTTACGGTTAAGTGCAGACGCAATGAGTGCGACACTTCTCCGGAGGTTGTTTCTTACAGCTATGTAGATGTTTTGACTCGAGCTGTTGAGATTGCGATGGTTTCTGGTGCTTCGGTACAGGTTGGTTAATTTTGTTTGAATTATATGCTGACCATGACATTAAGGCCGCTGCTCATTATGTAGAGCGGCGGTTTTTTTCCTCGGAGGATATCTGTTTGTGAGATTTGATAAGCAATTGAAGGCACATGCTAAGATAAATCTTTTTTTGTATATGAGCGGTTATAGACAAGACGGGTACCACTTATTGTACAGCTTGATGCAGAGTGTTGAGCTGGCCGATTTTGTCCGGATTTCAGTTTCGGATCATGATGAAAGTGATGACAATATTTTGACATACTCGCTTTCGGGTCTTGAGATAAATGACACCGGTCGCAATACCGTTATGGATGCTGTCGCACTCTATATGAATGCTATTTCGGCCAAGGGCTATAGAGTGCATGCCGATATTCACAAGTGTATACCCGATCGCGCGGGTCTTGGCGGAGGCAGCGCTGATGCTGCTGCTGCTTTGAAACTCATGAATGAGGCGTTTTCTGAACGCTTGTCTGAAGAATTCCTTTCCGAGCTTGCACTTACCATCGGTGCGGATGTGCCTTTTGCTCTTCAAGGCGGCGCGGCAGTGTGTCGTGGCATTGGAGAGATAATTACAAATGTACCGGCATATTCGGATTTGTATGTCTTATTAATTAAGCCCGACACCGGCATTTCGACGATTCAGGCATACCAGTCATTTGATTTGGCTCAAGGAGAGCGATTGCGAAAAGAGCCGAAGGTATTTTTCGATGCGGATTATATTGACAATACTTTTGAAGATACAGTTAAGCGTGTCAATAACAATAAAGCGTCATGGCATAATGATTTTGAGCCAATTGCTTTCGCCGCTATTCCGGAATTGTCCGAAATAAAGAGATTTATATATGATATGGGAGCCTTGTATGCTTCGATGAGCGGGTCCGGCAGCACGATGTATGGATGTTTTTCGAATGAAGAGGCTCTTGTTGCTGCGTATTCCGAAGCATTGAAAAGATTCGGGAATGATCGTTATTTTGTCGGGAAGACCAGGACGATATCTTCTCTCCGGTCTTAGTTTTTGGTTTCTTTTGGTCTGATGTTTGTGAATCAGAATATTCTTTCGCGCGATGCCTGCGCCAAGGTTGACAGAACCGTAGTGAGCCTTGTATAATTCTAACGCTGTTCCCTAATATCTATATATTTATATTGTTGGTAAAGTGAGCATATTTCCCGTATAGTACATGGAGGTAAACCACATGAAGATGACATATCAGCCCAAGAAAAGACAGCGCTCGAAAGTTCATGGTTTTCGCAAGAGAATGAAGACTGAATCGGGCAGATCGGTCCTCAAGAGCAGACGTTTAAAGGGTAGAAAGCAGCTTTCAGCTTAAGGGTCACCCATCAGTGATCCTTATTTTTACTTTTCGGACTGAGGGTGATTCCTTTGCAACATAGTCTGCCGCTTCGGTTCAATTACGAATTTTCGCGAGTCTACAAGCGGGGTCGTTTTATTCCCGGCAGGTTTATTGTGGTTCACTGTTTTAAGCGCCCGCTGCATTTGAGACACAATAATCTACGGGTGCCTACAGACATTAACCGAATTGGGTTCTCGGTGACTCGGAAGGTCAACAGTGCCGTTGAGCGTAATCGATGTCGTCGGTTGCTCAAGGAAAGCTATAGACTGATTGAGGGAGAACTTCGAGTAGGTTACGACATAGTATTTATGCTAAAGCAGATCGACCCGATTCCCGCGTTTGATCAGATTCAAGACGAGATGAGGAGACTGCTGAGACGTATGGATATTTTATCAAACGGTGATCAGACATGAAGCGTTTTTTGTTGTTTTTGATTCGGCTGTATCAGAGATTCATATCTCCGATATTGCCGCCAATGTGCAAATACTCGCCATCGTGTTCAGTCTATGCGGTCGACGCGATTCGAAAATATGGCGCATTCAAGGGATCGATGAAGGCCATATGGCGAGTGCTGAGATGTAATCCTTTCAGTAAAGGCGGCTATGATCCGGTCAAGTAGAAGCCGGGTCTCAAGGCCTGATGGATATGGTATACTATTTGAGCGGTTCTAAGGCCGGCTCAGTTATAGAGGAGAAATAATGGGAATGAATATTTTTGTTTTAGCGGGATATGGATTTACGAATCCGCTAAACTTGTTTTTTGGATGGATGGCTACGGCTTTCTATCGTTTTTTCGACAGTTATGGATTGGCGATTATTTTCCTCACCGTAGTGACGCGTGCATTACTCATTCCGCTTAATGTCCGTTCTCAGAGATCCATGCTTAAGCAGCAGGCGTTAGCATCACAACAGGCTGAGATTCGACGCAAGTATCCGGATGACAAGACTAAGCAGCAGGAAGAAATCACGAAGCTCTTGCAAGCTAATGGCGCTGCATCTTTCGGCGGATGTTTGTTGCCCTTCTTGCAGCTCGTCTTTCTGTTGCCGATATATGCGGTCGTCAGAGGACCGCTTCGCTATATTTCCGGCATGTCAAGAGATAACTTGGTTGCATTGGGCTCATTGTTCAATATGAAGGCAAACGAAGCCATTGATAACAATATTTCGATAATTAACAATCTGAGGGAGTCCCCGGAGATTCTTAGACAAGCAGTATCAGATGGCTTACTTAGACTTGATCAGCTTATCAACATGAACTTTCTGGGTTTGGACCTTTCTTTAACGCCAACAATTAATCCGACGAAATTATTAGGCAGTGATTGGAAGACTTACCTGCCATTATTAGTCATTCCTCTCTTGGTCTTATTAACAACATTACTTCAGACACGGATTACCAATGTTCTGAAACCGACTCGTCTCGCAGATAAGAAGGCTAAAGAGGCTAAAGAGCGCGCAAAAAATAATCCTGCCAGACAAGGACAGACTGAGCCGAATTCTATGGAGACGTCCATGAAGATGATGTTATGGATGATGCCGGTATTTATGCTGTTTACTACCTTTATGCTGCCGGCGGCAATGGCTTTCTACTGGATTGTCGGTAACATTATGGGTGTCATTCAGCAGATTATAATATTCTATATGTTTACCAAGCCTTACGAGCTTAAGCTTGCTGAAATGGAGTTGCTCAAGGCCAATGCTTTCAAAAAGTCCAAGGACAATGCGGAAGATGAAGCGCTGAACTCATCGAAGAAGAAAAAGAAAAAATAATCCACAGCACTGATTGGGAGGCCAATATGGAGAAGACAATTACTAAATCGGGCAAGACCGTCGAAGAGGCGATCGCTCTGGCGATTGAAGAGTTGGGCGTATCAGAGCAAGATGCCGTTATTGAAGTTATAGAAGAAGGCGGAAGCGGCGGTTTTCTTGGCATAGGCAAAAAGGAAGCGGTTGTCAAAGTCACTGCGGACGTTGATGCAGTTTCGCAACAAGAAGATGAAGATTCGGAATATTATGGTGACGATGAATCGTTCGAAGGTGACGCAGTCAGCCAAGCAGAAGAAGAGGCCGTTGCTTTTGTTGCAGAGATTTTATCCGGGATTGGCATTCATGGTAAATTGGATTCATATCGCGAAGACGATACAATTTATATCTCTGTCACCGGATCGGATTGCGGGACGGCAATCGGTCGCCATGGTGAAACTTTGGATTCAATTTCTTACCTTACGTCTTTGGTCGCTAACAAGTACAGTGAAGAATACGTGCGTATTTCGCTGGATATCGGAGGCTACAAGAAGAAGAGAGAGTCCATATTGGTAGGGCTTGCTAATCGTGCCGCTTCGAGAGTTCTTCGCTCAGGCGAATCCGTTGAAATGGAAGCCATGTCTCCTTCCGAGAGAAGAATCGTGCATTTTGCATTGCAGTCATATGATGGCGTCAGCACACACAGCGTTGGTGAAGAGCCGAACCGTCGTGTTGTTGTCGCTCCCGGAAAATCCGGAGATGCCGAGGAATAATCATGACAGATGACCGTCCGTTTTGTGCCCCGGCGACACCACCGGGTGTCGGCGGAATATCGGTAATAAGAATGTCCGGTCGCCACGCAACAACAGTGGCGGATCGGATTTTCTGCGTTCTGCGGGCTTCGGATTCTGCAATTGATTCTGTGTCTGAAATGCCCGGATATACGATGGCTTTTGGCCGTATCATCGATCCGTCGGACGGGCGCATAATTGATGAGGTTGTGCTGTCGGTTTTTCGCATGCCGCATTCGTATACCGGAGAAGACATGGTTGAGATATCCTGTCATGGCGGAACCGCGGTTCGCCACGAAGTGATGAGAGTACTTTGTGAAAATGGTGCCAGGCCTGCAGATCCCGGAGAATTTACTAAAGCAGCTTTTCTTTCGGGGAAAATGGATCTTACTCAGGCGGAAGCCGTCATGGACATTATTTCTGCCGAGTCTGCCGAAGCGTTGCGTGTTTCGGAGATTCATCTGCTCGGTGCTTTAAAAAATGAAATCCGTTCGTTATCTGAAAAGCTTTACGAGGTATTTGCTCAGTTAGAGATGTTGGTTGAGTTCGAAGAAGAGGATGAATCCGTTATACGAAAACAAGCAGAAGTAAGACTTCTTGATCACTTGAATCGCCTGACCGCCCTCGAAAAATCATACGCAAAAGGCAAATTATTGACGGAGCGAATGACGGTTGTCTTAGCGGGCGTTCCGAACAGTGGGAAATCGTCGTTACTCAACCGTTTGTCCGGATACGATCGTGCAATTGTAACCCCTGTTGCCGGAACGACAAGAGATACGCTTGAAGTGTTAACTTCGATTCGTGGTGTAGCAGTTAGGCTTATTGATACGGCAGGACTTAGAAATACGGATGATGAAATCGAAAGTCTTGGAATATCAAGAACATATGAAGCGGCAAAAGAGGCCGATTTGGTAATATGGTTGGTCTCATCAGAGGATTGTGCCATCGCGTATGGCGAGTCGTCATGGATTGAATCTCACTTTTCTCAATTCAAAATGGTTGCAGACATGATCGGAGATCAGCGGTTGGCGATACTCATCAGTAAATCAGACTTGGTCGACGAACAGGAAGCGGAGCACATGCTGGATTCGATAGTATCTGCTGTAAGGTTCCTCGGTTTAGGAAAGAAGATTCGATTTTCCGGCGTTGTGTCGGCTTATACACAAGAGGGTGTTGAATCGATTGCCGATGCTATTAAAGCGATTTACGATGAGACGGGCATGAGTGGGCAAAGCGAGCTTCTGTTGATGAATAACAGGCATTTTGAACAGATTCGGAAAGCAATGGACAAAATCAATCAGTCAATTATTTCACTTCAAGATCAAACGCCGACAGAGGTCGCTTGTGCATTGATTCGACTTGCGATGGATGATCTCGGTGAAATGACCGGAGATTCTGTCAGTGATACTTTGGTAGATACAATTTTTTCGAGATTTTGTATAGGTAAATAATCCACGCATTTTGCGTGGATGGCCGGGGGGACTATGACCGTTGAGGAAGCTTTAGCGCAAAAAGGCACATACGAGGCCGGGCACTTCGATGTTTTAATTGTCGGTGCCGGACATGCAGGTTGTGAAGCAGCCGTGGCCGCCGCAAGGTCAGGTATGCACACGGCATTATTTACGCTACACTTGGACTCCTTGGCAAATCTGCCATGTAACCCGAGTATCGGAGGAACAGCGAAAGGCCAGTTGGTTCGGGAAATTGATGCATTGGGCGGCATCATGGGAGAGTTGGCGGATGCTTGTGCGATTCAGACTCGAATGCTTAATCGTTCAAAGGGGGCCGCGGTATTTTCGCCACGTGCTCAGATTGATCGCAACCGTTACAGCCGAAAAATGAAGTCCATGTTGGAGCGTATTGATGGGCTTGAAATAAGACAGGGTGAAATAGTCAAACTTCTTGTTGACCATGAGAGTGGCACGACTTGCGTCAGTGGAGCCGTAACGAGGTCGGGCGCTGTATATACCGCATCGTCGGTAGTTATATGCTCGGGCACTTATATGCAATCTCGAATTATCATGGGCGAAGTGATAATTGATAGCGGTCCGGATAATCTTTTTCCGTCGATTGGACTATCCGGCAGTTTAGCTGATCTCGGCGTGCCGATTCAGCGTTTTAAAACCGGAACCCCGGTGCGTCTGAATGCGAGAAAGGTCGATTTTTCAAAAATGGAAATTCAGCCCGGCGAGGAGGATATGCCGCCGTTTTCTTTTGTTCACGAGATGAGTGAGTTGCGTCCGATTCGCACACAGATGCCTTGCTGGACGATATGGACAACCGAAAAAACCCGACAAATCATTCATGAGAATCTGGGTCGCTCTCCTCTTTTTAGCGGAACAATCGAGGGAACAGGTCCGAGATATTGCCCTTCGATTGAAGATAAATTCGTTAAGTTTAAAGACAAAGAGCGACATCAAGTTTTTGTCGAACCAATGGGAGAAGACACTTGCGAACTATATCTTCAGGGCATGAGCACAAGTATGCCGGAAGATGTTCAGGTTCAAATGGTCCGTTCGTTACCCGGTCTTGAGAACGCAGTGATCCAGAGATCCGCGTATGCTATAGAGTATGATTGTATAGATCCGACGGCTCTGTTTCCTTCTCTGGAAACGAAGATGGTTGCAGGATTATTCTGTGCCGGCCAAATAAATGGATCGTCGGGATATGAAGAAGCTGCAGCTCAGGGTCTGATTGCGGGCATTAACGCGGTTCGGTTTATTCGTGGCGAATCGCCTTTCATTCCGGACCGATCAGAGGCATATATCGGTGTGTTGATTGATGATTTAGTGACTAAGGGGACTCAAGAACCTTACCGAATGATGACTTCACGTGCCGAATATCGACTGTTCCTGCGACAAGATAACGCCGATGCGAGGCTTACACCGCATGGGTACCGCCTGGGGTTGATATCCGAAGCGCGATACTTGCTTTTTATGTCTAAGCAAGAGGCGATTGAGACTGAAATAAAGAGGTTACGACAGACCGTATTGCCGCCGTCCGATACGCTCAATAATTTTCTGACATCATGCTCAAGTACTCAGGTGACATCGGGTGTGTCGCTTTCGGATTTGTTAAAGCGACCGGAAATCAAATACAAAGATTTAAGCGTCGTCGATATTAATCGGCCCAAACTTAATGATGCTGTGACGTTCACTGTTGAAGTGGACATCAAATACGAAGGTTATTTGAAGCTCGAAAAGCAAAAAATTGATAAGTTTAAGGCGCTCGAAGCCCGTTCATTACCACTGAACTTACCTTACGAAGAAATAAAGGGTCTTCGAATCGAAGCACAACAGAAGCTCGTGAAATTTCGGCCGATTTCTCTCGGTCAAGCTTCACGCATTTCGGGTGTCTCGCCGGCGGATATTGCAGTGCTTCTGGTTTATTTAGATGCAAAAAAAAGGAGCTGCTCATAATGAATGAGGACAGAAGGGTTCGGCCCGGAGACAAGATAAAAGACGCAAAATCAGACCAAAATGCTCGCAATAAATCCGATAAGCGCGCTGCAAAAAATAAAGCGACAGGCGCTGCAGTTAATGCCGGAAAGCGGTCACAAAATGAGATAGAGACCGATTATTTGCCGGGTACTTCAGCGACTAACCCAATTATGAGCACTTATAGTGATGGTCGATTCGAAGATCAGAACGATGAGATTGCCCCCGTACTGTCGACCGGTGCGGCCGAGATATCTGTTCCGCTTTCCGGCGAAAGTATTTACGCATTCAAAACATACGCCAAGCTACTCAAAGAGTGGAACGACCGTATGAATCTGACCGGAATTATGGACGATCACGGCATTGCTTTGCGACATTTTGTGGACTCCCTGACTTTGGTCACGTTTTTAAATGAAGAAATGGCCAAACAGAACACAAAGATGCTCTCGCTGATTGATGTCGGAACAGGCGCAGGTTTTCCCGGTATTCCGCTAAAAGTAGCGATGCCTGAGATAGAAGTTCTGTTGCTTGACTCACTTAAAAAACGAATTCATTTTTTGGAAGAAGTTTGCAACACTTTGTCGCTTAAAAAGATAACGTGCTTTCATTCTCGCGCAGAGGATGCCGGGCGTTCTAAACTACATCGAGAACGCTTTGATGTCGCGACCGCACGAGCCGTTGCGGCACTTCCGATATTATGTGAGCTATGTTTGCCCTTTGTAAAAGTCGGCGGTATATTTTTGGCAATGAAGGGTCATGTTGAGGACGAAATCGAAGTGTCACAAAAAGCGGTTGTGACGATGGGCGGGACAATCGAATCGGTTCACCAATTTGTCTTGCCGGGCACGGATATGAAGCGCGCGGTCGTTGTCATTCGAAAATTGCGACCGACACCGCCGAAATACCCCCGCGCCGCGGGAAAACCTGAAAAGGATCCGATATTATGACGGCGTTTCATCTGGCGGTGCAAATGGCATTGTTAATGCTTGTCGGATTTATGTCCGGCAAGTTGAAAATAGTCGATGATAAATTCGCTCCGTCGCTTGCCGGATTCATTTACAATATAATATTTCCGTGTGTCGTTTTTCGTTCAATGTTGCGCGATTTTGATTTGTCGAAAATTTCGGATATGAGTTTACTTGTGATTATCAGCACCCTTACGATGGGGTTAATGGCACTTTTCGGAATTGGCATCAATATGCTTTTCAAGAAGAATGACAACTTATCACGAATAATGATTATGAATCTCATGTTTACAAATTTTACCTACATGGCATTTCCGGTCATGGAGGCTTTGTATGGGGATACCGGAAACCTTTTCATAGTCGCGTACACTACTCCGGTCCGTGTTCTGTTTTATATCGTCACACCCATTCTATTTATCGTTGGGCGGAGTTCTGAATCTGACCGATGCGACTCGAAAATCATGGGAAAAACCGTACTGCAGGCACTCATGTCTCCTCCGGTTTTGGCGGTTCCGATAGGTTTTATCATATACTATACGAAAATACCTCTTCCGGAGTCGTTCCTTAAAGCCGTAGACTCTCTGGCCTCTGCGGCAACCCCAATGGGCATGGCGCTCTGCGGAGTCACTCTGGCCGGAATACCACTTTCGAAGATGTTCACGGACAAGCGAGTATTCTTTATATCTCTCTTGCGACTTATAGCGGCACCTTTGATTGTCACCGTCATATTTTTTATTATCACGCGACAAATAAGCTTGGATCCGATTGTTGTCAAAGTGTCTGTCATTTATTGTGCGCTTCCGGCTGCAGCGGCGTCCGCGGTCATTGCGATGAGAGCAAAAGCAGACGAAATCAAGGCGGCTCAATGCGTCCTGATTACTACGCTGCTGTCCGTCCTGACCTTGCCGGTGTGGGTGCTCGTAACAGATCGATTGTTTTGACCGTCGGGGTGTTTATGGCGAATTGCGCTCAAGATTCGGAAGAGTCCTAAAGCGGACGTTCTTAGCAGATTTATCCTCATCGCCAAAACCGGAAATATCTCGAACAACTATTTCAGAATGGTCAACAGAAATATCCAAAATTCCTCCGGTCACAGCGACGAAGCAAGGTGGGTTTGTTTCAGTTGATGATATTCGTTCATCATGCAAATGGATTGCACTGACGATGACAGAAGATTGGACGGAATCCGAGAGACTGATTACTTCCTCAATAATCTGCCAAGGTAATCCGTCAATTGCATACCGGAACACCATTTCGTCTGACGATTTTGAAGAAGGTATAGAAGATAATGTAGCGATGTAGAGGTAATCATCAACGATGACAGCGGAATCATACTGCCCGGGAATCCAATAAGACGTTAAGAGCACAGGTTCATTTAGGTTTGCGACATCTGAGAGCACAATCTCAATAATGGGCAATTCCGGTTCGCTTTCAACCGCGTCTGTGCCAGAATCCAAATCGGAATCAATATACTCGCAAATAGTCAGATTAATTGAACTCTCCGGTAGATTAGTCGTATAAACGACGGTCTGTTCGGCATTGGCGATATTAATGCTATTACGCAATGAGGGCTGAATTGGCGTGCCGGCATCTATTTGAATTTCGGGTGCGGGCTCTTCGGAAGAACAACTGAAAGCATTTTGCGTATTCGAGTTCTCTTTCGCTTCATCTTCTTGATAATTGAATAAAGAAGTCTCGGCCTCACCGGTACCGGTCGTGCTAAGAATGTTCGCGGAATAGACGTCTTGATCGGCAATTTTTGCTTGGGGGCTCGCAGATTTCTCGAAAACTCCGGACGACAAAATAGAAATGAATACGCTCAAACCAACAATGCCCATCAACAAGGCAGCAATAAGGACCGAATGTCTCTTAAAGGTAGTGCTTATTTTTCTTCTGTTGACGACGTATTGATTGGCGACGCTGCTGTATGAAGAGACATTCTGCGCATCAAGAATTCGGCGACGCGTTTGGTTGAGCAACGCTTCGTCTGCCGTAAGTTTATTCAGCTCGGTCTTCAAATCATCCTTGAACATTATTTATCGCCCTCACTCATATACGGTGACAACATTTTCCGCGCACGGAAAAGTCGGCTGCGAACAGTATTTTCCGAGATCCCAAGCTGTTCAGCAATCTCGGCGGTGGAGAGGTCAAGATAAAACCGCATTAAAATCACATCCTTATACTTAAACGGCAAAGCTTTGACAGCGACCATAAGGTCTGAATCACAATCGATGTTGTCGATAATACGATTCTCTTCATCGTCGTATCGGCTGTGATCAGCAATTTCAGGAATTCCGGAGGTTCCTGTGTCCGTTTCGGCGTAGTCTTCATAAAAACCTACTCTCGTGAACCAAGCTGACTTCAGATAATCCTTACAAACATTTCTGGCAATTTGTAACAACCAGAACTTTATTGGAGTTTCGCCTCGATATGTTTCTGAACGAGTTATGGCTTTAACAAAAACATCCTGGAAAGCATCTTCAGCCAGCCCGCGTTTGCGAAGATAAACGTTACAAACACGCAGAATATCGTTCGCGTAGAGCTCGAAAAGCTCTTCGACATCCGGGAAAATAAATGGTGTCTGAGTGTCGTTGCCGCTAGCTGTCGGCTTTTCCATGCCGGTCTCCTCTAATATATAGACGATTCGTTAATCTCAATCATTGCATGAACATATTAACAATTTGATTCAATTATGGATAGATATTTTACATAATCGGCAAATCAAATTTTGCCTCTGAAATGTTTATATATGTAATAACACGCGCGCGAGAAAAGTTTGGTATAATGTTCAGAGGAAAAATTATCAGTCGCGGAGGGGTAAATAATGGCCGAAGCAAAAGGTCCGAATCAAGCCGATGAAAATTCGGTTCAGGATATAAGAAAACGGAAAGAACAAGAAGTCGACGCAGTATTTCGCTCAGTACAAGATACAATTATCCCGGTTGATCTCGAACACGAAATGAAGAAGTCATTCATCGACTATGCGATGAGTGTTATTTCTGATCGTGCACTGCCGGATGTCAGAGACGGTCTGAAGCCGGTTCATAGACGTATTCTCTATTCAATGTATACACAAGGATTCACGCCGGAGAAGCCATTTCGTAAATGCGCAACGACGATCGGTGATGTGCTCGGTCGTTTTCACCCACATGGCGACATGTCGGTTTATGACGCGCTGGTTCGTCTCGCTCAGGATTTTTCGATGCGACATACCTTGGTCGACGGTCACGGCAACTTCGGTTCGATGGATGGTGATCCGCCGGCGGCGTACCGATATACGGAGGCGCGCCTAGAGAAGGTGTCACTCGAGATGATGAGTGATATTAACAAAAACACCGTCGATTTTCGCCCTAACTTCGATGAACATGAGATGGAACCGATTGCGTTGCCGGCTCGCTTTCCGAACTTGCTGGTTAACGGATCTGTAGGTATAGCCGTCGGTATGGCAACCAATATTCCTCCTCATAATATGGGTGAAGTTATTGACGGCGTGGTCATGCTGCTGGATAACCCGGATGCTTCGGTCGAAGAATTAATGACGGTCGTTCACGGACCGGACTTTCCCACCGGAGGAGCGATTTTAGGACAGCGCGGTATCCGAGATGCTTATCGTACAGGTCGTGGTCGAATTGTCGTCCGTGCGCATGCAGATATTGAAATTATGAAGACCAACCGACAGAGAATTGTCGTCCATGATCTTCCGTACATGGTGAATAAAGCCCGGCTGATTGAAAAGATTGCGGAACTTGTTAAGGACAAGCGAATTGAAGGTATTTCAGATATTCGCGATGAGTCCGACCGTAATGAAGCCGTCCGTATTGTTGTCGAACTTAAAAAGGATGCAAACGCTAACGTTGTTCTCAATCAGCTGTACAAACATTCTGCGCTTCAAGATGCTTTCAATGCCAATATGCTGGCGTTGGTGCCTGATGAGGCGGGAAGACTTGAGCCCAAGACCATAACCCTTCTTGATGCCCTGACTCACTATATTCGTCATCAGGAAGATGTTGTACTCCGAAGAACGCGATTTGATTTAGAAAAGGCAGAAGCGCGTCAACACATTGTTGAAGGCCTGCTGATAGCAATTGATAATATCGATGAAGTTATCGCAATCATTAGATCTTCACATACTGAAGATCAAGCCAAGGCTAGATTAAGCGAGAGATTTGGTTTTACTGAAAGACAAGCCCAGCATATTGTTGATATGCGACTGGGTCGATTGACCGGCCTCGAGCGTGAAAAACTCGAAACTGAGCACAAGGATCTTCAGGACAAGATAGATTATTTTCGTCTCGTTTTACAAGATGATGTGCTTCTTCACGAGATTATCAAAAAAGAAATTCTTGCGGTTAAGTCGAAGTATGCCGACGATCGTCGCTCCGAAATCATTGCCGGAGAGGATGAAGATATTGATGACGAATCATTAATTAGAGAAGAAGACGTCGTTGTCACTTTGACGCATCTCGGATATGTAAAACGCTTGCCGGTTGACACCTACCGCAGCCAACACAGAGGAGGCCGAGGCGTTACGGGATTGAGCACGCGAGAAGAAGATTTTGTCGAACAGATAATCACGACGTCAACGCATGCGACACTTCTCTGCTTCACGAACCGCGGTCGAGTCTTCAGGCTAAAGGGCTATCAAGTTCCGGAAGCGAGCAGACAAGCGAAAGGCACAGCCATAGTTAACCTGCTTCAACTCGAAGGGAGCGAAAAGGTCAAGACGGTGATTCCTGTGAGTTCTTTCGAAAATGACGCCTATCTGATGATGGCGACGATGGAAGGTATCGTTAAAAAATCGCTGCTTTCGGATTATTCAAAGATTAACAAGGGCGGCTTAATTGCAATAAATATTCGTGAAGATGATGAGTTAGTCGGAGCGCAATTGACTGACGGCAAGCAAGAAGTCGTTTTAGTAACACGAAGAGGCTTGTCCATTCGTTTTTCGGAAGATGACGTTCGAAGCACGGGCAGAAACACGATGGGAGTCAGAGGCGTCAGCCTGCGTCATGATGATCGCGTCATCGGCATGGCACCTATCGTAGAAGGTCTCAATCTTCTCGTTGTTTCCGAAAACGGCTTTGGGAAGCGGACGGAGATGGATGAGTATCGCACTCAGAGCAGGGGCGGTAAGGGTCTCATGACTTACAAAATTACCGACAAGACCGGGCCTCTGGTCAGAATTGCCTTGGTTGACGAGAATCAGGACCTGCTACTAATTAACGACAATGGCGTTGTCATACGATTGGCTGTCTCCGAAATACCGATTCTGTCTCGAGTAACTCAAGGCGTTACGCTCATGCGTTCCAAGGACGGAAAGATTGTGGATATCGCTGTGGTTGAGCACGAAGAACCTGAGGCTGAGGAGCCGGACGTTGATTCAGAGACATCTTCCGAAGATACTGCTGACGCATCAGATTCCTGTGACTTCTCAATGACCGGAAACGATCTGCAGGTCGATTCGGCCGAAGATTAATCAAGAATAAAGCAGGTCGCGCTGTAAAGCGCGGCCTGTTGTTTTTAGGAGTGAACATGATAAACAAGGCTTTATTTCAAAATATTAACAGTACTAACCCGCGACGTGTATTATCGTTCCTCGTCGCGCTTGGGATGGTTTTAAGTCTGTTTTCGATTTGGATATCTGCAGACGTTGAACAACCTCCGATAAATATTCCGCCCCTCGAAGAGGTTGAATGTGCTTCATATATTGTTGTTAATCGCACAACCGGAGAGGTCGTTATTTCAAAAGATGCCGATACGAAGATATTTCCTGCCAGCATGACAAAGGTCATGACCGTCGCTTTGGCGCTTGAATATCTTGATCCTCAGGACTATGTGACGGTCAGCCAAACTGCCATGGATGCGACAACTCCGAATTCTACGATGATGGGGCTTGTGGTCGGTGAAGAGGTGCAAATTAGTGAGCTGTTATATGGTGCAATGCTTCCGTCGGGGAACGATGCAGCGAATGTTATCGGAGAAGCGGTTGCGGCAAAGGGTCTTGAACTATCGTGCGTTGTGTTGCCGACTCCGAGCGCGACGGATACTTCAGAGACAGGCGAAACGATTGATCCAACAGAGCCGTCACTAATGCATGTATTCACAATAATGATGAACAACAAAGCCGCCGAGTTAGGGTTAGTGAATACGAATTTCACGAATACTAATGGGCTTCACAATGACAATCATTACACAACTGCCGCTGATCTTGCGGTCATTATGAATTATGCACTTTCCTTTCAGGACTTTGTGACGATTATTAATTCGCCGACACACGTTTTTAAGGCAACGAACAAGCATACATATGATGGATGGAGTATCGCTCGCAATACGAATTATCTCCTTAATGATCCCTGGATTCTTGGCAAGGATACAAAAGTAGCTCAGGTGGTCGGAGGTAAGACAGGAACCACCATCGTTGCCGGCACCGGAATGGCAGCATTTTCTCTCAATAAGAACGGAAGTGAAATGATTACCATAGTATGCGGAATTCCCTATGACCTTTCAAAAAAACAAACCATATTTGTTGCTTCCGTTATGGATGCCGGCGCTCAGGTTTGCTATGATCAGGACCCGGTGGATCGCATAAGCGGAAATGTCATGGATTATCGTCCGTGCAACTCTCCTGTCGGCTTCGAAGCGGAGGGTGTTGTCGAGCCTACTGTTCCGGAACCGGAGATCACGCCCGACATACCAATCACACCATCCGAAGTCCAACAACCCAATGAACCGAAAAACACTGAGAACATATCAGAAGATGAGGGGAATTTCTTCTCGAAACACCCGGTAATTTCAATAATCGGATTGGTTATTATAGTGTTCATCGTAGCCGTTGTATTTTTAGTTATTATTCCCGCAGTCGTTCACCGAAAGCGCAGAAAGCGGTCACATCGTTCTTCTCAAGACGGTATTCGACGCATATAAATCGTCTGAATCAAATTTCATTCGGAGGATGCCATGGAAATTGAATCACTAAAATCAATGTTTGTGAAATACTATGGCGAAGGCTCTGTTCGCGCGTTTTGCGGACCTGCAAGAGTCAACCTTATCGGGGAACATACAGACCACCAAGGAGGATACGTCCTGCCTGCGGCGATTTCGCTAAGGTCAATGTGTCTGTTGCGAGAACGTGACGACGGTATCATTCGTTTGCGTGCATCTGATATAGACACCACGGTTGAGGCTCATATCAGTGATTTATCAAAGTATAAGACGATTGGATGGGGTGCTTATCAAATTGGTGTCGCATATGTGATGCAGCAAAAGGGATATTCAGTTACGGGAATGGATGTGCTGTTTGACGAGACCGTTCCGCACGGCAGCGGACTTTCTTCTTCGGCAGCCATAGAAGTCGCTATGGCTACTGCGATTGCGACTCTCAGTCACGAAAAGATTTCCACGCCGGTTGACTATGTGGAAATTGCATTAATAGCGCAAGAAGCCGAGAATCAGTATGTCGGAATGAATTGTGGCATCATGGATCAATTTGCTTCATCAATGGGGCAAAAAGATTCCGCAATCTTTTTGCGATGTTCCGATCTGATATACAGATATGTTCCGGTTCGATTTGACCAATATGGTTATCGACTCGTCTTGTGCAACACTAAAAAGCCTCGATCGTTGATTGAAAGCGCTTATAATCAGCGTCGGAAAGAGTGTGATGAAGCTTATAAATCACTCGAAAAGGCGCTTGATATCAAATGTCTGGCCGATGTCACACCGCAACAGTTTGAGGATAACAAATCGATTATTGCCAATCCGGTTGCACTTAAGAGAGCCCGTCACGTTGTCTATGAAAATGCTCGGACCATCAGCGCTTGCGAACTTCTTGAAAGAGACGATTTGGTCGCTTTCGGAAGACTTATGAATGAGTCGCATGAGTCACTCCGGAAAGATTTTGAAGTCACCGGAATAGAGCTTGATGCGATGGTGGACGCATGCAAAAGTCAAGAGGGTGTTATTGGAGCACGAATGACTGGTGCGGGATTTGGCGGATGCGCAATCGCTTTGGTTGAGACGCGACATTCGGATGCTCTTATTGCGAACGCTGGCGAGATCTATAGAAAAAAGACCGGTTATTCTCCGGAGTTCTACTATGCTGACATCACCGATGGCGCAGGAGAGCGCAGGATTGAATCGACATAAATCGTTTTCTTCTCAGTCGAATTGCTCAAAACCATTAAACCAGGCCCTTTCTTCGAAGGGTCTTTTTTTGGCATGCGTAGGTTCCTCTGCCGCTATGCCGACCGGCAGAAAACATACAAGATCATAATTTTCCGGGACGCCTAAGATGTCTGCCATTTGTCTGCCAATTTGATCGACATCTGTGATATGGCCTTCAATCCAGCAGCTGTTGTAACCGAGAGCCTCAATTGCCAGAAGCATATTCATAATTGCTGCAGAATAGTCCTGAACGCTAAAACAACGGTCTCGATACGCATTGATTTGCCGGGTCAACACACAAATTATCGCCGGTGCCGTCTCACCGATTGGCGGGACGATTATGGCGCGTAATTGGCTTAAAAGAGCGGCATCATCAACGGCAATTATCGATGTCGTTTGCTTGTTGCAACCGGACGGCGCAGCCAATCCAGCCTCGATTATTTTTCGTAAATCCGATCGCGGAATTGGGTCAGAGAGGTATTTACCTCGATAACTCGAACGGTTGTGAAGAGATTCAAAAAAATCGGGCATGCGTCGCCTCCGTGTATATTAATCGGCAGAGCATAGAAAACTCAAAGTATCGAGTCCATTATAACAGCGGATAAGAAAATGAAAAAGGGTGCCTGTTAAACAGTCAAAAAAACAGTCAAAAAAACTGCCTCGCCTGACTTGGTTAGTAGTCAAATGAGGCAGTGCAATAATGGTTATATCAGCGGAAGTATATTACTCTTCTTTAAGCTCGGCAAGTATTTTTTTGACTTGCTCCGAAGAGCTATGCAAAAAGCGAAGTTCCTGCGGTTCGAGTTCGAGCTCAAGTACACGCTCTATTCCGTCTGCGCCTATAACTGTCGGCACGTTGGTTGCAACATCATAAATTCCGTACTCTCCGTTCAAGACACAACCGACAGTGCGGATGGTGTTTTCGCCTTTGAGGATGGACTTAGCTATTGTACATATAGAAATTGCGATACCGTTGAAAGTTGCACCCTTCATCTTGATGACCTCAGCACCGGCGTAACGGGTTTTTTCTGCAATTTCGATACGGTCAGCTTGCGTAAAAGATATGCCTGAAGTCTTGGCGTAATCGTCGATTGAAAGACCGGCAATGTTTGTTGCGCTCCAAGCAGGCAGCTGGGAGTCGCCGTGCTCGCCGATTATATATCCGTGGACGTTTCGAACGTCGATCTCGAGCTTCTGAGAAAGAAGAGTTCTGAAACGTGCGCTGTCAAGAACTGTACCCGAACCAATGACACGATTGCGCGGTAATCCGGTCCACTTGGTAATCATATAAGTAAGGACGTCAACGGGGTTGGAAACCACCAGAATTATGCCGCCGTTGTAATGCTCCATGATGCTTGCCGTGATATTTTTTGCAAGTGCGACGTTCTTTTTAGCCAGATCAAGTCGGGTTTCACCGGGTTTTCTCGGAATACCCGCAGTAATGATAATCAAGTCACAATCCTTAACATCAGAATAATCTCCGGCATAGATGTCCATCTGACCCAAAAAAGGCAGGCCATGAGAGATGTCGAGGCACTCTCCGGTGGCTTTATCCTTATTGACATCAATGAGGACAAGTTCCGTGCAGAGTTGTTGAATAGCCATAGCAAATGCGGTGGTTGCTCCGACCGCGCCGGCTCCGATGATAGCAACCTTCGAGCCGTGTTTCTTCTTAATCATCATATTTTCCTACCCCTGCTTCCCATTAAGCGATGATCGGACATTACGCCATCGTCTATGATTGTGTTCGATCAAGCCGAAAAATAAATGATTAATTTCCGGCAAGCGTATTGTAATCGCAAAGAGTCTGCAAATCAAGGACTTAACAAGAAAAAACACTATATGCATAAAAGTATGAAAAAAACTGACGCATTATTTGTAAAAATAAAGAACGAGCGATAGGGAGTAGTCGCATCTGGGCACTCAAGGCAAAAATGCCATGAAAAATAAGAATCTGTATCAGGACTAGACAGGGGATGAAGTTTTTGCGCAGGAACAATGCGAGGCATCCAAGGAGAAGATGCAGATAAGTTAAATTGGAGAAGGGACACAAAATATCGATAAATGATCAGGTAGTGACAAAGGTTCGTTACGAAATGACTTGCTTTTCCTTAATATACTATTAATATAAAAATCGCAAAAACAGTCGATTTCACAAATGTTGAAAAAAACAGAAAAAAAGCAGAAATAGCGGTTGACAGTTCAAGGGGTGGATGCTAATATAATCAAGCGCTTCACGAAACGGCGCGACCGGACCTTGAAAATTGAATAGAAGAGCAAAACAAACAACGAGCCTAAGTTCAATTCAAAAGAGTTGAAAAAGAAAAGTAAACAAAGAGCCAAAAGGCTCTCAAGCATTGATTTGAGAGTTTG
>JAAYBI010000094.1 GCA_012718915.1 Clostridiaceae bacterium | reverse complement strand
CCATTTCGTATGTATTAGTGTGTAGCAAACCGTTTCGCGCTTGCCTGAAGAGCAACGAAAATACATACGAAACAGCACAATCTCAACCATTTCGTATGTGTTAGTGTGTAACAATCCGCTTCGTTTTATTTCAAAAAAATCTCACTCAAGCGATCAATTTCGTCGCACCCTCAAGCATTTATGACTTCAGCGTGCCCAACAAACGGGATTACTCACTTCCGCTTATGTTAAGCCATTAACACTTTCATACCTGTCACGGAAATAGATAAAGAGCCATATTACAGAATTCAGTTCAGTAGAAAATACCCCAAAAAAACGGCTAATGGCAATGACTCTTCATTCACAAATATTTCAAGGGCGCAAAGGATGTGTCCCCTTTGCGCCCCAAATTGGCAGTTTTTTCAGTTCTCTGGCAACAGATACTTACACACCGGCACCATTCCGAAATATTCTGGCCGGTCCGTTGTCGGACGAATCGCTTATAGCGATATGATTACCTCATGCGTTAATCCGTCTTCAAATATCGGAACCCGAGTCCCCTCGATGGGCTTTCCGTCGCACAAGACTGATACACCGTATTGACAGCGTCTGAAGCCCTTTGGCTTCACGACCCTAATGTCATATAGGGCACGTCCGGTATTGACCTTGTATTCACAACCGGTCTCCGAAGGGCGAAGCATCGGACGCAAATCAAGTCCATCGCTGTTGAACTCGATACCAAGACTCATGAACAGGCACAAAAGTAACCAAGTCGAGGTACCCGAAAGCGTCGGCCCGATGTTTTCTCCGTTGTCGGAATTATTGTATTGCGTACAAAAGCGAGGGTTACCGCACACTTCAAATGGCGCACGCAATGTGCGATAAGGCAGGATACAGTCGATGACCCAGTAGGCCGTCTCGGTCAAACGCTCCGCAAGTGATGAATCAGTAACATCACGTGCCGCTTTTAACATTGCTGCTGCTGCCATCATATTGGCATGCTTGAAAATGCCGCCGTTTTCACGATCGCCGACATAATATAGCGCAACGTCGATTTTCGGTGCGATTTGAGGATAATCGACTGCGGTACACAAACGGAACCCGAACGGCGTTCTTAAATTCCGATCCAGCGTGTCCAGCATAGTGTGGATCTGTTCTTCCGATGCACAACCGGATAACACCGACCAGCTGAATGCATTGAGGAAGTACGTGCCGTCCGCGCCGTCCTCGACCGCCAAACCGTCACCCTTAGCGCCAAGATAAGAAAGATTGGGCTTATCTTTGCGATTAAAGAGCACACGGGCAAAAAAGTCGTCTTTCCACGCAGATTCAACCAATGCGACTCGAAGACGATCTGACATTTCCGAAAGAATTAATGCATATTCTTCATCTTTGATGACACGGAACATGTCTAAAGCAGCATCAATCGCGACTTTCGCGAGGAAACCGTTCATCACCGACTCGGCATATTCAGACTCGAACGGTACACTTGCGTATGATTTGCCGTTCTTTTCAAGTTGTTCCCTATACTTCTCAATTTTCTCCGGACCGCTGATGCAATCCGGGTCCACGCGCAAGCAATCGTTCCAATCCGCACGGTCGATGAGCGGTAATCCATGTTTGCCGACCGAGACTCGAACCGAATAACTGAGAATCGCCTTAATGGTCTCGGTAAGCGGTCGTTTTTTACCTTCTTCTCCGGCCATCGGCAGAGACTCATGAAGGAACTCATAGTCACCGGTTAACTTCAAATAGCGGTCAAGCGCTTGCAATAACCATAGTGCGTCATCTGACCACCAACCCGGCTCTTTTCCCTTCCAATAAAAATTGTGATTGGCATATCCTTCTTCAAAAACATTACCGGCCCATTCGCGTATCAAATCTTTAACAAAATCTGTGCGACCCATACCGGCAAAATAATACATTGAAGCGAACACGTCCTGAATTTCCCTGAATCCGATTTCCCGATATCCCTTCTGAGTCCAATCAAAGGAGCGCGAAACGAATGTTTGATAGAAGACTTGGTAGGGGAGGTTTTTATTGACGTATGCTTGAAAATCCGCGTCATCGTGACGAATTTGCAGATAGGAAGCATACCTATCCGTAAATGAAGAGACGTCTTTTAATGTCTGTGGTAATTTCGAAGGGTCCTTAAAACGCGTCAAGAGCACATCGAGTTCCTGAAGCATCGTTTCATCTTCAAGATAATCGTCATTGACCGCATCAGACGACAGACATGTGAAATGGTCGGCGCGAATTTCTTTTCCGGGTTGAATGAGCATCGGTGCGGATAAGGCAAAGAATCCCGGACCTTTTCGCGAGGGGCGATTTGAAAGAAAAGCTGCATACTCCGGATTTTCAAGTGTTCCGGACCCGACAAACTCACTGTACTTGGCACAGTAGCTGTCCGGAAATACGACTTGATCATCCTGATGAACCATCATCGAACAGTAGCGAATATTGCCCTTCGTCCACTTCGGATTCGGGTTGAAGGAAAATGCACGAATTTTCTCTTCTTGATCGAAAAAGACTTCAGATTGTGCGACGACTGTGGTAAAAATGACATCTTCTCTCAACGCGTGAATCTCCGAAGTACCGAACATTCCGGTATATACTAATCGGATTTTTCTAGCTTGATCCAGACCGTTTTTGATTCGGATCATCTGCACTTCGGTAGCTAATGGCATACCATCTTCCTGGGGCAGAATAAAAATGGTTCGGCTAATCACAAGACCGCAATGGGTCTTATATGTAATCACTGTATGATTTTGCGCGTGCTCACAAGTGGTTTCGATGACGGAAGACTGGTTCGCGACACCTGAGTAGAAGAATACTTTCCCATCCTCAAGAAGATAGAACTGTCGATTCGCCGGAAAACCGTTTTCTTCGGGCAGATAATCCCAACGCGTTGCCAATACCTGTGTATCGGCGTGAGCACGAAAAGAACCACGACCCAGACGATCGACCACACTTTTGGGCGTGCTCTGCAAGGGTCGCGAAAAATCCATTCGATTGCCTATCAACAGATTCGTGAAATAATGCGGTCCGGGTGCCGGTGTACCGGGATCACAAGTCAACACCGCATCCTGATCCAATACTCCGCCCCATGATCGGACGTTTTCTAAGACGGACTTTATGCACTGATTCTGGGATGAGCTAAGCTCAATTGATCGGGTCGAAGCACCGTCGAATACGTAAGAATTTATTGTGTCATTGTCATAAGAGAACAGAATGCTGTGATCTTTATGAAACGCCTGATCGAAAATGTCGTACAACGCCGCTTCATGCAACAGACAAGATGCAACCGGCGCATAAAACGGCAGGCCCGATACAGCCAAAACCGGGCCGTTTTCAATTTGCGAGACAAATTGAGCGCTGAGCGCACCCTTCATCACGACATTCGAAAATCGTTCCGCAGCAACTTTCTCTGCAGTAATGGACTGGCCTCTGGCCCGTTGGCTATTGATTATATTTTTCATAAAATGCCTCCAGTTATGATGTTGAATTTTTGAAGAACACCGTTATTCGACTATTGATGACGACGGTGTCAAATCAGTACTCGTATTATTCCTTCAAAATTTCTCCCGGGCCGCTCGCCAAAGCGCCTTCGCGAGAAGCCGGGTTTTCGCTTAATCGCAGGAGAAATTCGAGCAGATCCGCATATACATCTTTGCGATTAATCTCATTGAACATCTCATGCCGTCCGCCTTCGTAGATTTTGAGCATCGTATCATGTCCGGTTTCGACCATAAATTGTTCCAGTTGCTTCGGACCTGCCCCATAATTGCCGACGGGGTCTTCAGATCCCGAAATAATGAGAACCTTTGTCGTTTTCGGAATGAGGTGAGTTCGGTTTTCTCTGCTGATATTTAGAATGAGCGAAAATAAATCCCGAAATCCGGAAGCCGTGAAAACAAACGTGCATCCCGGATCGTCGTTGTAGCGATCGACGATATCTTCATCACGAGTCAACCAATCATTAGAAGTTCGTTTGGGCCGTATTTTGGACATATAGGGTCCGAACGCCAGACGCGTCAATAATCTTCCCTCAGAATGCGGTCCCAGGAGTCGCGTCTGAATTGATGCGAGTTTATGCCCGAATTCTACGGCTCCTTTGAGTGCAGTGGACCCCGATAATACGATAGCGTCAACTTTGTGTTCATGCCCTGAAATCATGTAATTGTGGACAATAAAGGATCCCATGCTGTGTCCTAAAATCACAAAAGGCAAGTCTTCAAGCTTTTCTTTTTCGAAATCGGCTTTTACGAAGTTAATGATGCTATCCAAATCCGAAAGTAACCTCTCGTCTCCGTTACGATCTGCAAAATAGCCACGGCGATCATCCAAAATATCCGTATCACCATGGCCGCGCAAATCAAACATATACACCCGAATGCCCGATTCAGCAAGGTACTTTGTCAAGTCCCTGTATCGCTTGATGTGTTCCAACATGCCGTGGACGATGAGTAGATTAGTCTTGGCTTCAACATCATCGTCATATCGACACAAACCCCGAATGGACAAGTCATCGTCTGTAACAACAACCATATGTTTGTCTGTCACCATCAAATCACCCTGCTTTCATCCGATTTTCTGAATTAAGCCCAAAATCCAAATATAAAAAAATCAATCTTTCCCAAAACCCGATTCTATAATGCCTCCGCCCAACAAAAATGACTGATCATAAAATACTGCGGATTGACCCGGCGTAACAGCGCGTATAGGTTCATCAAAAGTAATCCGCGCTCGGCCCGATTCTTGCGGCTCAATAATTGCGGGAACTGCGGGTGCAGCGTAACGGATTTTTACCGTTGCACGAAAAGCTTCCGTCGGCTTTTTGTCGCTTAGATAGTTTACCTTTGACAATTGTACTCTGTTTGAAAATAGCGAGTCGGAAGTGCCCAGAATCACCTGGTTTTTCGGAACGTCGACGGCAATGACATAAAGAGGCTGCGATGCGGCTATGCCCAATCCCTTACGCTGACCGACCGTATAATGCTCGATGCCTTTATGACGCCCAAGAATTTTCCCGGAAGCATCGACAAAATTTCCCGGCCGGGAAGACTGAGAATCGTATCGCTCCAGGAACGCCGCGTAATCACCATCCTCGACAAAACAAATGTCTTGACTGTCCGGCTTGGACGCTACCGGAAGACCCGCGCTTTGAGCCATTTCGCGAAGTGTTTTCTTGTCGTAATCGGCAAGAGGCAGCACAATTCGCGACAATTGCTCCTGACCCAAAGTATATAGTACGTAAGATTGATCTTTGGGTCCTTCGGAGGCCTTAATTCGGTATTCGCCGGTCACCTCGTCCCGAACGCAGGATGCATAGTGACCCGTCGCCAACAACGGATAACCCAGTCGGTCTGCAACTTTCAAAAACGCATCAAACTTGATTCGACGATTGCACTCCACACACGGATTAGGTGTAATACCTTCTCGATAGGCTTTCACAAACGGCCGGACAACATCATTTTCAAAAGGATTGGACAAGTTTTCAACATAATGGGAAATCCCCAAGTGTGCGGCGACCCTTGCGGCATCGCGCGCACTCTCGGAGATCTCATAATTCATTTCGGAGACTTCAGAACAAGTCTTCTCAGTATCGACATCGGTTTCCGGCCACAGTATTGCCGTGAAGCCCGCTACTTCATATCCGCTCCGGATGAGTAAATATGCCGCAACAGCACTATCCACTCCGCCGCTCATAGCAACGAGGACTTTTTTTCCACGATTATCGCCGGTTAATCTGACCGGTTCGCCCACGCTTATGTCCCTCACCCAAAAGAAAACTTTTCTTTGCCATATTCTTTGCGGTCTTGGCGGTCTTAGCCAAGAAGCACTTCAACCTCATGTGTTGTGCCCGCTTCGAAAACCGGCAAGACGTTGCCATCAATTATAGCACCATCAACCGTGACCGAAGCAACACCCTTTTGGACACCGTTCGGATTTTTGATTGAAATGACATAAGTTGCACCGCGGAATACGCGCGTCACTTTGTACTCTTTCCAATCCGAAGGAATGCAAGGATCTACAATCAGTCCGTCATAATCCGGCTTAACACCGAGAATCGCTTGTGAAATGGCCACAAAGTTCCACGCTGCCGTTCCGGTCAACCAAGAGTTCTTGGCCTCACCCATACGCTGCGCGTCCTTACCTGCGATCATCTGCGAATAAACATAGGGTTCGTTGCGATGCAGGTCGCTTATGTCTTCGCGGAATGCCGGACAAATCTTTTTGTAAAGATCGAAGGCGCGGTTACCACGACCAATCACGGTCTCAGCAATCATAATCCAAGGGTTATTGTGGCAGAAAATGCCGGCATTTTCTTTGTATCCCGGCGGGTAAGAAGAACATTCGCCAAGATTGGAATAATAAGTCTGGTATGCCGGTTGCTGAATGACGATACCGTGCTCGCATTCCAGAATATCGCGAACTGAATTCAAAGCCTTCAGTGCCCGGCCGTCTTCAACACCAATACCGGCCATAACACAATAGCCCTGAGATTCAATGAAAATCTGACCTTCTTTACACTCTTTGGAACCGATTTTCTGACCGAATGCGTCATAGGCTCTCAGGAACCATTCTCCGTCATAACCATGTTCCAGAATGGTCGCGCGCATTTTGTCGATCTCGTCTTGAGCCGCTTGGGCTTCTTTGCTCATGCCCTTCTTTTCATAAAGGCGGGCCAATTCAGGTCCGATAGCGACAAACATACCGGCAATCAGAACCGATTCCGCGACACGTCCGTCTGCGGTACCGGAGGTCTGGAAAGATTCACCCGGGTTAGTGGAATGACAGTTCAGGTTCAAGCAGTCATTCCAGTCTGCACGACCAATCAAAGGCAGATCATGAGGACCCTTGTTGTTCACCACGTGATAGAACGAAGCCGTCAAATGCTCTAGCATCGTGCCGGCATCATCCGGATTCGAATCATATGGCGTCTGAACGTCGAGAATCGAGAAGTCGCCGGTTTCCTTAATATAGGCTGCTGTTCCGGCAATCAGCCAGAGTGGGTCATCGTTGAAACCGCCGCCGATGTCATTGTTACCCTTTTTGGTCAGCGGCTGATATTGGTGATAACAACCACCATCTCTGAATTGCGTTGCCGCAATATCCAGAATACGCTCTCTGGCGCGCTCGGGAATCTGATGTACAAAGCCCAAAAGATCCTGAGAGGAGTCGCGGAAACCCAAACCTCTGCCCACACCGGACTCAAAATACGACGCCGAACGGCTCATATTAAAGGTAACCATGCACTGGTAGGGGTTCCAGATATTGACCATGCGAGAGGTTTTCTCATCGTCGATTTCGACATTGTATAGCGACAAGAGGCGATCCCAATAAGCCTTAAGTGTCGCGAATGCTTCGTCAACCTGAAGATCGGTCGAGTACTTGGCAATCATTTCCTTGGCCGGCTTCTTGTTGATAACATGCATTTTTTCCCACTTCTCTTCAACCGGCACCTCAACATAACCGAGAATAAAGATGAAGGATTTAGATTCACCGGGCGCAAGAGTGACGTTGATTTGATGACTGGCACAAGGTTGCCAGCCGCTCGCCATGCTGTTGCGCGCTCTGCCCTCGAAAACCGCAGCCGGCTCATCAAAGCCATTGTACATGCCGAGAAAATCTTCGAGCTGAGAATCGAAGCCGTCAATGGGGGCGTTTACGGAATAGAAAGCATAATGATTTCTTCTTTCACGATACTCGGTCTTATGATAAATAACACTGTTTTCAACTTCGACTTCACCCGTCGAAAAATTTCTCTGGAAATTTAACATATCGTCCGATGCATCCCAAAGACACCACTCTCTCAAGGAGAAAAGCTGAAGTGTTTTGGAAACGGAAGAACCGTTGGTTAATGTCACTTTATTGATCTCACCATTATACTCCAGAGGAACGAATGCCAAAAAATCGGCCTTTACACCATCCTTAGTGGAACTGATCTTGGTATAGCCCATACCGTGACGGCATTCGTAAGCATCAAGAGGCGTCTTGCATGGCTTGAAACCCGGGTTCCAAACACTGTCCCCGTCTTTAATGTAATAATAGCGTCCGCCGTTATCCACCGGAATGTCGTTATATCTAAAACGTGTAATACGGCGAAGGCGTGCATCCTTATAAAAATTGTAACCGCCGGCCGTGTTGGAAATAAGTCCGAAATAGTCCTTATTACCCAAATAGTTAATCCATGGAAATGGCGTCTTGGGCGTTTGAATCACGTATTCGCGATTCTGATCGTCGAAAAATCCGAATTTCATAAGAATAGCCTCCAATAATCATTGATGTAGACATAATACAACAAAAAACGCAAAAGCGAAACGTTTCGCTCGTCCAATTTTGCTAAAATTTTGCTTATCACCTTTTCTTATACACTATTTAGCGCCATTGAGAAAGCACAAATTGTCATTTACTCTTAACCTTTTTCAAAAAAGCCACTAAAAGCATTAATAGTTTAGTGGCATAACATAAACGGAAGCTGCCCTTGCCGGAATAAAGATGTGGAAAATTGAGGTCAATCCTTACTGATCTTGAGCCGTGGAAAATTCAGAATTTTGTTATACCGAGCTTGCTGGGATTTCTATTGTTGGGCAATACCGAAGAAACGGAGCGTTTGAGTGTGATTTTGTTGGAAACGGCAGAGCGAAGCGATTTACTACACTCTAATACATACGAAATGGTTGAGTTTGTGCTGTTTCGTATGTATTTGTGTATCAAAATTGCATATTTTTAACACTCTAATACATACGAAATGGGAATTTCTGGCGATCTTGGCGGTAATTGACCAGAGCGAAACGTTTCGCGACATCACCGACATCACCGACACCTAGCTCTTTGAGACTCTCTCAATTGTCAGTCGAATGTTTTTACGGCGCAGAGGCATAGACACGTCAGTCTATTTCCAAACAAACAACTCAATCGGCCCCCCCGAAGCATCTTCTTCTAAACTTTCACAAAAGCGGCGAATCATGATTTCTCTGATTACTCAAAACGATTGACAAACCTCTTATGCATATAATACAATCCTTCTGTTATTCGGGGAATTAGCTCAGCTGGGAGAGCGTTGCACTGGCAGTGCAAAGGTCGTGGGTTCGAGCCCCATATTCTCCACCACAAGCAACCGGAGTCCTGTTCACTTAGTGCAAGCGCTAGACGAACAGGACTCCGGTTTTTTCAGTTCGTGATACATCATGCCGACAATGACTCCTAATCGGGTCGTCGCTTCTGATGGCGGCATCCATTTCTTCTGATAATCCGGGCGTTTTTGAATAAATCGGTAAAGATTTGGTAATAAGTGTTTTTTTTCGTTCTCGCTCATTTTTCTCCTGAGACACGTCATATCACTCTGGAAAGTATTATCGGAAGCATCGTATATTTTTATCACAATTCGCTATATGCTACCGCAAAGCAACGAAACTAAGAATATGTTGACTTTTAATAAAGGCGTGCTATTCTCTAAAAAGATTACTCGATTTTATGCAAGGAGATTGTTTATGTCGAAGGAACTATATTACAAACCATCCGGAAAATTTAATCCTATCGGGTTCTTTGCTCTGTTTCTCATCACCGTCGTAACAGGCTCCTTGACGAGTCTATTGTACCTATTTTTGGTCGTGAAGATTCCTTCTGCTAAATTGAGCCTTTTTCTTCCATTTTTGATGGGTGGCTTGCTCGGCGCCATCTCTTGTCAGATTGCCCGTTTTTTCAAAATTCGAAACCGCATTACTATTATCGTCAGCGCAGGACTCGGCATTATCGTTTATAACTACATCAAGTGGGCATTCTTCATCAGCTATATATTTAACGATTCCTACATTTCTGATTTTACCAAAATCGTCACTGACCCTGAATATATGTTTGATTCCATCAAATTAATCAACAAGTACGGCACTTGGGGCTTCAATGATGATGTGGCTGTCACCGGAGCGGTGTTGGCTGTTATTTGGATTGTTGAGTTTCTAATACTGCTCGGCGTCCATTTGGCCGTATTGAAGGACGGATCTTCTGTCCCATTTATCGAGAGCGAAAATGCATGGGCACATAAAAGCAACGTGACCTTCTATGCTACTTATTTTTCGGTCAATGAGATGCGTGGCCGAATTGAGCAGAATCCGAAGATTTTGCTGGATTATATCCAATCACCGACAGATTTATATTCGCAGAATCATGTAGAAATCAATATCTTTCACTCGTCCGATTTCAACGAAAACTATATTGACGTCAGCGAAGTCACCGTCACCAAAAAAAAGAGCAAGGAAGACCGCTCGGTCAAGCGCATCATGAAGTATTTTTCCGTATCGAGAGATGTTGCTTCATCGCTTTTTGAAAAATACGACATGCCCCTTCAACGTCATTAATCATTTTGTGATATTCTGTTGTTACAAGTATTCTTATTTTTTCGATATTGGAGGCTCGTATGCCAACAGATACCCTCAGCTCAGCGCAAGAAGTCATCCGGCGCATTCACAATGGCATTTCCACAGTATTTATCGGCAAGGACAACGTCATTGATCATGTATTAATCACTTTGATTGCCGGTGGCCACATCCTTCTCGAGGATGTTCCGGGACTCGGAAAGACTACCCTAGTCAAGGCACTTTCCCGGATTATCAATTGTCAGTTCAGTCGAATACAGTTCACACCGGATGTATTACCTTCAGACGTCACGGGATACACCGCCGTTAATATTCGCACCGGCGATCGAGAAATCGTTCCCGGTGCGATTATGTCTCAGATTATTTTGGCCGACGAGATCAACCGTACCGGCCCGAAAACGCAATCCAGCCTTCTCGAAGCCATGGAGGAAGGCCAAGTGACGATCGACGGACAGACCTTCGCTCTGCCCCAACCCTTTTTCGTCTTGGCGACACAGAATCCGGCAGGACAAATCGGCACTTACCCATTACCCGAATCCCAATTGGATCGTTTTATGATGAAAATATCGATTGGCTATCCTTCAAAATCGGACGAAGCCCACATTCTTTCTGACCGTCGCGGCTCTTCGCCTCTTGACCTATTAACTCCGGTCGCTTCTGCTGAAGACATTATGCAACTCCGGTCGGTTCACCGGTCAATAACGTGCGCCCCGGCAGTGGTTGAGTATATTGTTGCTCTCGGAGATGCCACCCGACGTCACGACAAAATCGAGCTGGGTATCAGTCCTCGCGGCACGCTGTCGCTGATGCATGCTTCTATGGCAGCCGCAATGTTGAAAGGGCGCGATTACGTCACGCCCGATGACGTAAAGGCGCTTGTACCTACGGTTTTTTCTCACCGCGTTATATTGTCTGAACGCCATTACCAGGGCAAAGAAACCGCGGATCACGTCCTTCGGGAAATTCTTCGCAACGTCCCGATTCCTGTATGATTATGCGCTTCGTTCGAATCCTGTTTTATACGCTTCTTGCCGCGCTACTCATTGCAGGACTATATACCGGTTTGAGGATTTATTTTTTGTTGTTTTTGAGCGGCATGATCTCAATTTTTGCCGTCCTTGCATTAAATATGTATACGATTTATTCTTTCAAATTTGATCAGACCGTGAGCCCTATACATGCAGAGACCGATGAAATTCCAATGCTAAATCTCACGTTATTTAACGAGAACTTTTTCCCGCTTTCCATTCTTCGCATTCAAATTCAAATGATCAACCCTGTAGACAATAGTGCTCTGACCTTTAGCCTGTCACCGTTCTCTTCTAAGTCCTTCAGTATTCCGATTCGAATTCCTTACTGCGGTACATATAATGTTGGCATGACCAAAGTTTCGATTTTCGATGTTTTCGACCTGGTGCCGTTTCGATTCGATATGAGGCACCTGTCTTACTACCGGCTCAAGACATTGACCGTCCTGCCAAAGGCATATCATGTTGAGGCAATTCCCGGCGAAATATCGGATGCCAAAGCTTTTGCAGAGCTCAAACTGCGGACGGCTGAGCAAGGCGATAATTTTACGGATCTTCGCGGTTACCGACCCGGAGATCCGATCAAACGCATTCATTTCAAAAAATCTGCACAACATCAGACCCTTTATGTAAAACAGTATGACATGCCGCAAGCGGATGCTGTTACACTTTATATAGACTGCACATTGCCAACCGGTGATTATCGATCCATTCGTATGCAATTCCATACCATGTGCGAAAGTGCGGCCTCCGTAGCGCTCCGGGCTCTCCGCCGCCGCAAGGCCGTCCGGCTGATTTTTTCGGACGACTCTTCCCGCGAAGTGATTTGCAGCCAAATGAACGAATTGGACTTGATCCGAAAATCACTCGCTGCCCACTCTTTCTCAATGAATGAAGAGAGTCTGCTGGAAGAGTTTCCCAAAAACATGATCCGGCTCTCTTTCGAAAGTGAAATTTACCTTTTTTCCTCGCGTCAAGACGAATCATTTTTGCAGAATACCGAGGCTTGGTCACAAAAAATGAAACACCTATTACTGATTCACATCAACGGTCTTCCGATTCCGGGACAACTGCGGAGAATTTGCATTGCCGAAGGAGGTGACGTTGCCGCGGCGCTTTCAGCCGGTGCAACCTGATCAATGACGGAAAAACGCGCCAAAATATACTCTGTGCTGATGGACACTCTTTTGACGGCATTGTTTGGTGCGTGTCTGTCGGTTGTCGTCTTTCCATCAATGATAAAAACCACCCCTTCTTTTCCGATGTTGATTCTTTTGTCGTTGCCGGCTGCTATTGTCATTCTTCTGTTGACGAGAAAAGTTTATATA
Source organism: Clostridiaceae bacterium (assembly GCA_012718915.1). Taxonomy (GTDB): domain Bacteria; phylum Bacillota; class Clostridia; order Saccharofermentanales; family Saccharofermentanaceae; genus DUPM01. Next base: position 12,090 of record JAAYBI010000094.1, on the reverse strand, counting down.
ATACCCTCTATTTTCGCGGCGTTCCTCATCGTCTTTTTGTACTACTATGTCTCCGGCCGGATGAGCTTGCTTCAAAATGTGTTTTTTGCATGGATTCGCGACAATGTCCTAAATACCTCTACGCCCAAGTCTGCGCTTCTTTACATGTTTCATTTTATAGTGTTCTTGGGTATCAACTTAGTCCTCTTCATATTCTATCGTCGTTTTCATTGGTTCATCGTCATTTTCGCAACTTCCGCCTTTCTTATCATCTGGGCGTTTTTCTCGGGGCAAGATCATTTCTTTCTTATGGCAACAATCGTTCTCTTTGTTGTAATGGTGTCCTTGTCAAAATCGCGTTCAAAGGCTCACGCGCGTTTGTTATCCGAAGACCGAAACATATCGGGTGCTTATCATACTTTGACCGCAGGTCTTCTGACTATTGTTATTTTAGCGTCTTCATTTCTTGTTGCCCCCAAAGAAGACGGGCGTTGGCAGTCGGATTTCCTTGTTCGCGTTACTCGCGATTTTGCTGCATTGATGCAACTCGAGGGCGAGCGCATGCCACAACAAGGGCTGTTCAATATTTCAGGCTATGGATATCAGCCTCTGGGTTCCCGTCTGGGCGGAAATGTAACGCTGAACCATTCCATTGTGATGAATGTCTTCACCGAGACACCCATTTCTTTGTCCGGCAACTATTACAGCGTTTACGACGGAGCCAGCTGGACCGACTACAGTCCAATAACTCAATATCGATATAACGGTCTTCTCCTGCGCGGTGAGCGTGATGACGCATTTTTAGAAAAACTGCCTTCCGGAGGCAATGAATCCGAAATCATTCTTGAAAAAATGACGACCTCGTCTGTCTTTCGAATCTATTCCAGAATATACGGAAGGACAATTTTTCAGATCGGACAAAATCCAATAATTTATGACGCCAATTTTGATGATGAACTTATCTTCTTCAACTCGCAAGCCGAACTGTTTTTGGACGGCACTGCCCGGAGAGGCATCAACTACAAACTTAAGACGGAATACATCGACCGAAAAAGTCCGTTTTTCGAGGAGAATATGCTCGAACTGGAATCGATCATTGAGGGCGAAAAAGATCCATATTATGAATCCATTCAGCAAAAATACTTGCAATTGCCGGAGAGTTTACCGCAGGACGTTAATAATCAAGCTCTCGAAATTACGAGCGGCATTGATTCGCCTTACCTTAAAGCCGTCGCCATCGAGACCTGGCTTTCAGATAATTGTATGTATACGCTGGAGCCCGGCGATCCGCCCGAAGGCCGGGACTTTGTAAGTTATTTTCTTGAGACGCGCGAAGGATATTGCGTATACTTTTCAACTGCCATGGCGGTTATGGCTCGTGCGAACGGTCTCCCGTCACGATATGTCACCGGACTCGCTCTCCACAGAAGCCCGACCGAGCGTGACAGTTTTCATTTTGTAGCGACGAATGCCTCTGCTCATGCGTGGTGTGAGATCTATTTTAAAGGTATCGGCTGGGTTCGATTTGACCCGTCCGGAAGAAGTGCTCAGGATTATTATGATACCGGCATCGACCCGGATATTATCGAAGGTCCGATCACCGCACGGATCAGCCCTTCGCCGACCCCTTTTGATACGTCAGAGATCACACCCGGCCCTGTGAAAACTTCCAATACGGCTCCTCGAGGATTTGTCGACAATCTTTATTTTATCTTTATCGCTTTAGTTATTCTTTTAATATTTATCATGGTCGCACGTACAACGTTGTTGCTTAAGGATCTTGCCTTTATGAGAAAACGTTTTTTCAAGCGATACCCCACAGCGGCGCAACAATGCCAGGTGCTGTTCGAAAGATCAGTAAGACAGACTCGTATCCTGGGGTATCTTCGAGTTCCGGACGAAACCCTGTCGGAATATCTGAAGCGTAACGAAAAATCCATTGCACTTCGAGATCTTGCTCCTTCTTGGGAAGCATACATCCGCTTGAAATATGGCAACCACATCCCCGACGAAAAAGAGATAGAGGATTTCTATTTGCTGGGTTATAAACTCGAGCATCAGATTCTTTCAAATCGGGGCGTTATCTACTATGTGCTCATAAGAAGTTTTCTTCGGCATTAATCCTCCTGGAGCATCACTCGAAATCGGCTGAGATTGAAGGTGGCCCAGTCTTCTTCTAATTCATCTGTAAAGAATCCTTTTCCGTGAGTATCATCGATGTAAAGATTGTCATGATCCTCTAATTCTTCAACGAGCACCGCTATACTTTTCGAATCCTTTTTGCTCTCATTAAGGACCCATAAGGAGTCCGCAGAATTTTCATACAGATACTCCACATCAAGTTCGTATGATTTGCCGCTTAAATATCGATTGATATTATATTCCGCCACTCTCGCATTCGGCACACTGAAGTTCATCATCAGCAATGCAATCGCGCCTGCCAAAACAACACCCTTAAAAAACTGAAACTTCGGTACGAACTCTCGAATCGTCAAGAGTAAGAATACAAATGCAATCAAGAGCATAAACGCACTCGACAAATACCGGTCCTCAGACAACCCATAAGCATCGACGTATAAATACATTCGAGACATGGCCGATACGACTTGAACCGCACTGAGGGCAATCAGGGACAAACCGAGACTGCGAATGAAAATGCCCGATTTACCTTCTCTTCGAGTATACGTAACCGTCAACATCACCATAATGACATTAATGACAGATACGGCTAATAACTCATAGAAACCACTTCGCGCATACTCGGCATAAGTGATATTACTTGGTAAAACACCACTAAATGCACCGAAAAAATAACCGGCTTGAACAACGGCAAAGACAATATACACAACATTGACCATCACAAGGACGGTGCCGACAGTGAACGAAGGAAGATACGTCATTCTCTGCGAGTCATCCGTCTCCATTAGAATTCTATTCGTTAGGAATCGCTTCTTGAAATAGCTTATGATCACACTGTCCACAAACGGCCAGACCATGACAAACATAAAGCCTCTTAAAATAAGATCCACGAGATTAAAGTCGAAGGCTATATTGGAAAGGAATTGACTCGTCCACGTACCAAATACGGCATCCGACCCTGCAAGAAGCGTTGATAATACTAAAATGAGAGGTACACCGATCATCAGTCCGATAATGATTTGAATCGCATTCATCATTACTTTCTTCTTCAACTCGGACGACTCACGTGCGGGATCCGCACTCACTTCATCAGGCGTCTGTGAGAGCCGCTGGACCTTTTTCTCTTCTCGAGCCAGAAAAAATGATCCCAAAAGATTCACGAAAGGTCTCGACACAATACCCGCAAATACTTCCGCTAAAAAGCCGGGACGCTCAATGCCGAATTTGCCATCCGCGATTCTTGAAAGAAACAATACCGCCATCATAAAGGCCAACGAAATAAAGTTCAATACCTGAAGACCTGAGTTGTCGAAAAGTGTATATGATAAGGTAACTCCGATGATACAGATGATCATAATAATCTCAAATACACTGATTTTCTTAGCTCCTTCCGGACGTTTTCGAGGTACAGTCAAGAAGAACACCGCCATAATCGTAGCAAATAATAACGTTAAATTCAGTTGTGCTTGTCCACCTCTGATCAAGAAGAATTCCACCAACGCTGCCGCGGTGATAATTGACGCTATGATTGTTTTATGATAATTACTCATATTACTCTTCCTCCTCTGCAATATACTCAATAATATCTCCGGGTTGGCATTCTAACTCTCTGCATATCGCCTCAAGCGTCGAGAAACGAATCGCCTTGGCTTTATCATTCTTCAGAATTGACAAGTTCGCCTGGGTCAGCCCGATTCTCTCAGACAAAACATTAATGCCAATACGTTTCTTTGCCATTAGCACATCTAAATTGATTCGAATAGGCATGCGGTCCTCCTCTTCTTCAGTATGTTATTAATAAAAGCCCCTGCCATAAGAATTTATACCGTCAGTTGGTGCTCATGCCATAAATCAGAAGCCTGCTTGAAAACTTCGGCTAAGACAAAAGCAACCAGTCCAATCAATGGGAACAGCGCAGCCGCGAGCATCGTGAGCAGCGTGTTGTACATGAAAATCTTCGCGACAAAGACGATCGTTAGCAGTAATGAGATGAGCCCGACGATCGTAAAACGACGCGAATTTCGAGCATCAAACGGATTCCCCTTTTCGAGTGTTCGAAGGATGAAATGGCCCGCGATAAGTATCCCAATAAATAGAACCGCGCAAACATACACGAACGCCACAGCGAAATCGTATGGTTCAAAAGGCGTCCGAATATTCTCCGTACGAGCTCCGGAATCATATAAAATATCGTAAAACGAACGAATGACCGATGGTATAAAGAATAGTGATAAGAAACCGGAAGCGATCAAGATATCTGCAATGATGCGCAAGACCAAGGCGAGATGGTTATTTTTAAGTTGCCCCATAGAAACCTCCAAAAATGTCGCTGAATAACATCGGCAATAAACCTATGTGCTCGATAAAGACATTATAAAGAGGATTATATTGAAAATCAATAGAAAAATATCGATTATCGATATATTTTTATTGTTTGTCGTTATTCTATTGGCATGCCGAATGCTCAGTATCGATTTCTCATAACTCAATTCAAGTTGTGATTACACTCACCCACGCCCTTTATCTCTCGACCTTCGACTTGAAGGCTTTTTCGAGATATCGGGCTTATGTCTCGCAATCGGCTTGTGCGAGGCGCCGGGCTTACCCATGACTCCATCGCCGGAAAAAACTCGATTGGTGCTTTTCCGAATCTTTTGCGCACGTGTCTTGGTGACAAATTGCTCGGCAGTTGGTTTTCTGGGTGGACGAATCAGACACTTCGGATCGTGCCCTATCAAATCCAGGCGATGCGCTTTCCTCAATGCCTCCGCCACCAAATCACGATTCTCCGGTAAAAAGTACTGGAGAAGCGCTCTCTGGAGTTCTTTTTCGTGAGGCGTCCGAGCGACATAGACCGATCGATTTGTAAACGGATCGATTCCGGTAAAATACATGCATGTCGAAATCGTTCCCGGTGTCGGATAAAAATCTTGGACCTGCTCCGGTCGCACACCCTCTCGGTGCAAAAATTCCGCCAATTCAACCGCATCCGATAACGTCGAGCCCGGGTGCGAAGACATCAAATAAGGCACCAAAAATTGATTCTTGCCCTCGCTGCGATTGAACTTGGCATATAGATTCATAAATCGTCTGTATACGTCGAAATGCGGCTTGCCCATATAATCGAGAATATGATCCGCACAATGCTCCGGCGCCACTTTGAGTTGACCGGATATGTGATGTGCCACAAGTTCTTTGAAAAATGTCGTATCGGAATCCGCCATCAAATAATCAAATCGTATTCCGGATCGAACAAAAACTTTCTTGATTTTGGGGATATTTCGCATTTTACGAAGTAAGGCGAGATAATCACTGTGATCCACTATTAGTTTTTTACAAGGCGTTGGTGTCAAACACTTGCGGTTTTTACACATACCCTTGTCTTTCTGGATATCACAAGATGCGGTTCTAAACTGCGCCGTCGGACCACCGACATCATGGATATAGCCCTTAAAGTCTTCGTGATGTGTCAAAAGCTCTGCTTCTTTGAGCACAGAGTCATGGCTTCTTGAAGTGACCATACGACCCTGATGCCAAGCTAAACTGCAGAAATTGCAAGCGCCAAAGCATCCCCTGTTGTGAATGATTGAGAAGCGCACCTCATCAAGAGCAGGCACGCCGCCTTCCGAATCATAATCCGGGTGATAAGCGCGAAGATATGGCAATTCGGAAACTTTATCGAGCATTGCCGTGTCAAGCGGCATCTGAGGCGGCATGACGACGAGATAACGATGTTCATGGGCCTGAATGACTGTATTCCCGGAAACGGCATCGTGCGCTTCATATTGAATCCTAGTCGCTTCCGCGTATTTATATCGGTCTGCTTTGACCTCTTCAAAACTCGGACACATCACCGCATTCATAAGGACCGATGTCGAATCCGCTTGCGCAGACACGGTCTTTGATGTGGTCGCCTGCGAATTCCGGGCCGTTTCAGATGCATCGGCATTCTGTGAAAGCCGATCTAAGTCGGTCTGACCCCGGTTGCCCTTAACGCTCAATGACGAGGCATCAGACTCCAAATCAGAGACGACGAAAGCCGTTCCCGGAATATCTCTCATGCGGTGGATAGGTTCACCCTTTTTGAGCCGGGCGGCAAGATCCAATACTGCGCGCTCACCCATGCCATAAACCAACATATCCGCCGCAGCATCAAAAAGGATACTTCTGCGAACTTTATTATCCCAATAATCATAGTGCGCAAAACGACGAAGCGACGCTTCAAGACCGCCCAAAATAATAGGTATTTCCGAGCCGAAAGCCTCTCGTGCCCGATTCGAATAGACGATGCTTGCGCGGTCCGGCCTCTTACCTATGGCTTTGCCCGGTGAATAGAAATCCTGGTTACGTTTCTTTTTGGACGCGGTATAATGCGCCACCATCGAATCCAGATTGCCCGCGCTAATCATCACTGCGAGCCTCGGCCGTCCCATTGATGTGAACGCCTCCGCATTATTCCACGCCGGCTGGGCCAAAATCGCAACACGAAATCCGCGACTTTCGAGCAGGCGTCCGATAACAGACACGCCGAACGAGGGGTGATCGACATAGGCATCCCCTGTCACCAGCAGAAAATCATACCAGTGCCAGTCCCTGTCCAGCATATCCGCTTTAGTAGTAGGTAAAAATTCTTGGCGTATCATAGAACATCCTTTATAGAGTTAAATCATCGAGAACATTGATGACGCTAGAGCCGTTATCCGAGTCTTTGACTTCGAGATGGTGAAGTGCTCGTACATTATACTCCATTTTATTGCATTGTTCCTGCTTAAAAAGTATCACACAAGACGAGGCGAGCGACAGACGAATTGATATGACCGGCAAAAGAGTTTGAATTACAGCACGAGCGGCGCGGGTGAAGACGAGGTCTCGGGATACCGGCAAAAGTGCCGTGGGAGAGAGGTTTTGCCGGTAGTTTCCGATTTCAAAGATTTTCGCGTCGCGCGGAATACCGGCAAAAGTGCCGTGGGAGAGAGGTTTTGCCGGTAGTTTCCGATTTCGAAAATTTTCGCGTCGCGCGGGATACCGGCAAAAGTGCCGTGGGAGAGAGATTTTGCCGGTAGTATTCAATTTCGAAGATTTTCGCGTCGCGCGGGATACCGGCAAAAGTGCCGTGGGAGAGAGGTTTTGCCGGTAGTTTTCGAGATTGAAGATTTTCGCGTCGCGCGGGATACCGGCAAAAGTGCCGTGGGAGAGAGGTTTTGCCGGTAGTTTCCGATTTCGAAGATTTTCGCGTCGCGCGGGATACCGGCAAAAGTGCCGTGGGAGAGAGGTTTTGCCGGTAGTATTCAATTTCGAAGATTCTTCTCGTTGTATTTACAACGCGGCCAACCCGTTCATCCTGATATACTGATGTTAAGAATTTACTCTTAAGGAGGAGATAATCCATGGTTGAAGAATTATTCCAACTCGCCCAAACCGACGAAAAAACCATCGAAAAAATCGTCATGGACGAAAATGTGCATTACATTCACATGATTTTCGGAAAAGACGAAGGTCTGCCGGAGCATTTTGCAAATTCAAATGTTTATATGACAGTGCTTCGTGGTACATTGTCAATTCGTTTGGATGATCAGGATACGCATGAGTACGTCTCAGGTTCTCTCTTGAAAATTCCGCACAAGACCAAGATGAACGTCGGAAATAGGCACCATGATGTACTTGAACTCATTGTCATCAAGGCGCCTTCGCCTCAAGTCTGATTGGCGCGCATCACGTTGCTAGTTTGCCGGTGAAAACGCGCGTACAACGTCGCTTGTAGTCGACATTACCCCCGCATCATGGGGCCTGTTCCTCAATTCCGGTCGTCGCTACACCGGCGGCAACCACACGCACAGTTTGTGTCGGGAACGCAAAACTAATCTCCTTTTGGTCAAAGCGCTCTTTGATCAAGAGGCTGATTTTTTGGTGTAAATCCAGATAAACGTCAAAATCTCCGCTAGGAACAAAGTATACAATCTCAAAATCTAAACTTGATACACCGAATCCGACAAAATGAACGCGGGCAAGTTCTGCTTGGGCTACTTCGGCGAAAATATCTCGAATCAGATCAGGAATTTCTTTGAGTGTATTTGCAGAAGTATCGTAAGTCACTGCTAATCGAAAAACGATTCTTCTGCGCGTCATTGTTTTGAAATTCTGAATTCGGGACGATGTCAGATCGACGTTCGAAAAAACCAGTTCTTCGCCGGACAAGCTTCTTACGCGAGTCGTCTTAATTCCGATATGCTCAACATTGCCGGACTGTGCCCCAACGATGATAAAATCACCAATATCGAATGGACGATCGATAGCGATCGAGAAATAGCAAAAAATATCTGCTAATATGGACTGTGCGGCAAAGGCGATAGCGATTCCGCTGACACCGAGTCCGGCAGCCAGCGCAGTGATTCGAACACCTATATTATCCAAAAACAACAGAATGGCTACCGCCCAAATCAGAATCTTTATGGCACCGCTGATCCATCTCGCCGCCATATTGCTTTGTGGCTCGGGATGCTTAATCTCCCAATACTTGCGAAATACATATACCGCCACTCCGGAAAAAAACACTGCCAAAATTATGGTGATGACGGCAACAATGCCATGTCTGACATTGATGACCGTCTTGGCAGAAAGAGTCAGAACTTGCAGCGAAAAGTAAAGAGCAACAACATACGAGAGCGGCACGAGATACTTGCGACTGCTATCATAAATAATTGTAAGCGCTGATGATTCCTTCTGCTCTTTTCTCATCGACAATTTCTTGAGCACAAATTTCGAAATCACCCGAATCACAATCCAAGATAGCAGTAACACCCCGAGAAAAACAGCATATCGAGCCACGGTGTTGCCAAAAAAAACCTTTTCAAAAAAATCCGGCATATGATACCTCCAGCCGATGATTCAGTTTAATTATTTACGCGAAATTTGATAAAGCCGAATGACTTGTCTGATAATAACTCGAATTAGCATGCCAATTAAGTTCATGTTCTGCCCCTTTCACGACAAGAAAATATACACTTGAAATCTGTCAATAGCGCCTCCGCTATAAATGTTTCCCGGCAATCGATTCTATTCTTCTACGATATATCCAAATGCCGAAAAGAATGCATTTACTTTATTGACATGCGCGTCCAGGATGCTAAAGCAAAACGCCTCAAGTTAGCGAAATCAATCAATTTTTGCAGCAATATATATCTATATTCCTCTACTTCTTCTCATCATTGCCACGTATTTCCACTCGGCGAATTTTGCCGCTGATCGTCTTCGGAAGTTCCGTCACGAACTCGATGATACGCGGGTATTTGTACGGCGCTGTCACGTGCTTGACATGCGCTTGGAGCTCATGCTTTAGGTCATCGGTCGGCTCATAGCCCGGAGCCAGTACGATCGTTGCCTTGACGACCTGACCGCGAATCTCATCCGGTGCCGCCGTGATGGCACACTCAAGGACAGCGCGGTGGGTCTGAAGCGCACTTTCGACTTCGAAGGGTCCGATACGGTAGCCCGAACACTTAATCACGTCATCCGATCGCCCGACGAACCAATAAAAGCCGTCCTCATCGCGCCATGCGACATCCCCGGTCTCATAATATCCGTCGTGCCAAACCGAGCGCGTTGTCGCCTCGTCACGATAATAGCCGCAGAACAATCCCACAGGCAATCCGTCGTCCAGTCCGGTGACAACGACACGTCCCTCTGTGCCGGGCGGGCAAGACTGTCCATCGTCATCGATGATGTCAAGTTTGTATAAAGGAGCCGGCTTTCCCATAGAGCCGGGACGCGGCTCATCCCAAGGGAAACTGGCGCAAAGAACACTGGTCTCGGTCTGCCCGAATCCTTCCATGATTTGAAGTCCGGTCCCATCGCGGAAGCGATTGAAAACCTCCGCCTGCAATGGCTCACCGGCGGTCAGCGCCATTCGTAGCGCCGATAAATCATATTTTGACAAGTCTTCCTGTATCATGTAACGGTAAATCGTCGGCGGAGCACAGAACGTCGTCACTTTGTAGTGTGATATTTTTTCGAGAAGATCCTGAGCGTTGAAGCGATCCATATCGTATACGAAGTTCGCAGCACCACAGATCCATTGGCCGTATATCTTTCCCCAGCCACACTTGGCCCAGCCGGTATCTGCCACAGAGATGTGCAAATCGTCCGATCGAAGTTGCTGCCAGTAGTGCGCCGTGACGATATGTCCGAGTGGGTGCTCGTAATTGTGAAGCACCATCTTGGGCATGCCGGTGGTTCCGGAAGTAAAGTACAAAAGCATCGGGTCCTTGCCCCCGACAGACAACTCTGAATCTCTCATCGCTATAGCTTCGTCGTCGCTGATTGCAGCAATGGTGCGGTTTAAGTCCACCCAACCGTCAGGCGCGAAAAATGCTTTTTCTTTCGCTTTTGCCAAAGGTTCGGACTCAATGTAGCCGACGACTCGCACGTTGGGACAAGCCGGCAAAGCATCTTCGACGGCTCTTGATATCTCGGGCTCTGTGATCGTAATAATCATATCTACCGATGCCGCCTCGACACGATACTCGATATCCTTCTTAGTGAGTTGAACGGTCGCGGGAATAAATACGACACCCAAGCGCATAAAGGCCGGTGCATAGACCCAAAACTGCCAGCGTCGCTTCATGAGGAACAGAACCGTGTCGCCCTTTTTCATTCCCATTTTCGAAAAAGCCGCAGCTGCCCTGGCACTCTCCATTGAGATATCCGAAAAACGCATCCGCTTCTCGTCCCCGGCATCATTGCACCAGACGAGCGCCGGCTTCTCTTGGTCCTCAAGAGCCCAAGCATCAACAACATCCCGCGCAAAATTGAAATTTTCGGGCACCTCTACGCGGTAATTGTTCATAAAATCTGCGTACGAGTCGAAAGACTCTCTTTGTAGAAATCTTGATAACATACGAACTCCTTTGTTGCTTTATCAATTTTGCGGGTAATCGTGATTTACATATTCATCTTTGTTTCGTCAGCTCTGTCCGGAAACCGTGATACAAAAACGTTTTTCATCAACAACTCTGACGGGTGATGGCAATTGATGAACCGTTTTTTCATCAACAACTCCGACGGATATTCGCAATTGATGAACTGTTATTGCTTCATCGAATCCGACGGATGATCGTGCATAATGACGGTAAGAAACGATGCCGATTGATTGTCCAGCGCGAGCTGGCCATGCGGAATCGAGGGGTCGAAGAAAATGCTGTCTCCGGTATTCAGCTCGATGGAACTTCCCCCGATGATTACACGGATTCGTCCCGACATAACAAGGTTAAACTCTTGTCCTCCGTGCGTTACGGGCGCGATTGTCGCATTCATATCGGGATTTAGCGTAACCATCAGCGGTTCAAACAGTCGGTTTTGAAAATCAAAAGCAAGGCTCTGGAAACGATATCCGGGATAGCGCTCAATTTCGGGGCCTTTTCCGCTTCGAACGACACAATAACGAGAGAGGTTCGGAGATTTTCCCGTCATAAGATCGGTCAAATCGACGCCGAATATGCCCGCCGCCGAATATAAAATGCCAATCGGAATGTCCGTCTTACCCTCTTCATACATCCGGAGTTGATCCGGAGATATGCCCATCTTCGCAGCCGTATCATCAATGGTCGCGTCCGAAGACTCTCGAAGTTCGCGAATCCTTGCCGCAGTCTCATTACATAAATTGTTCATCGTCGACATATTCTCACACCTCGCATCATCTATAATCGCCCGGTTACTCAACGCGCCGTCGCTCCTCGCTTACGCAAGGGATCTCGCATGCATCATTTATCTGGTCTTTAAATCTAATTGTTCTTTATATTATATCCCACCCAACCGAAATCTGACGACAAAAAATCGTCAATCCTCAAATTATGCGGATTGCAACATTAAGTGTCGCAGTTGTTAAGCGACCCGGTCGTATTCTTCTTGTGGCGTCCTGTAGTCCAGTATCTTCCGGGGATATGTGTTCAGCCACTGTTCAATGCGATTGATTTCCTG
>JAAYBI010000009.1 GCA_012718915.1 Clostridiaceae bacterium | reverse complement strand
GGATACGAGATTCATGATTATCATCTCACATCTAGACTTTCGTATGAAGAACTGGAGATATCATCCAGACTGATGGACCAGACGATTGTTGAAAAAGCACTGCCGCAAGGATGGACTTCAGAACAGGATGCTTATCGATTTACGCTATTCGTCAACATTGACGGCTTGCCAATGAATTCTTATACGGGAGTACCACTCTCTGAGGAATATGAAGTTCAGATTGGAACAGTTTGCGAAGTCATCGTTACACCGAAGGGTATCGAGTATGTTGATATTTTTTTCCAATACACAGATGCTGAGTCACAAACCACCGCGGAAATGATCAACATTGAAGACGCCTTGGTTCAGTTGTCTCAATATCTTTATCCGAGTTATGAAGAGTTTATACTTCCGGTAAAGGTCGTCGACATTCAATTGGTGTACTTGGGGCAGTGGAAGACATCGACGGGAGAAGTGCTTTTGCGTCCATTCTGGGTCTTCAATACCGAGCAAGAAAGCGTAGGCCTTTCCGGCGTTTTGGCTCAACATATCTACTATGTGGATGCACTCAGTATGAAGATGACAGACGAGTTTACGTTCGCAGGTGGTGAGTTATGAAATTAAGGAAGTTTTTTTCGCTATTAATATTTGGAAGCATATTAATTACCGGGCTGAATGGATGTAAAGCAAAAAAGCAATTGAGATCCGATGAATGTAATGCGTTCCAAGCATCATACATTTCGCTTCCGGAGGGCATTACTTATATAGGTGATGTTGTAGCGACATCCGAAAATATCGTCATTTATGCGTCAATGAATGGGGATGACTATACTGATAGTAAATCTTATCTTCTATGGTCAGATCTTGATGGAAATATTCTCAAGACACAGGAAATTTCATATATTCCGAAGCTGTTCACGGATGGCAGCCAGGTATTTGTGTCCTATCAAGAAACAGCAATCGAAATGGTGGTCCAAGAAATTGGAATGGATGGGCCAGTCAATGAAGGTATCAGTATACAGACGGAAAATTTTTATGACGATTTTGCGGTAGTTAACGACACAATCGCGTATGTAGATGATGTCGGGAATATTGATTTTTACAGAAATGGCACAAAATACTATACTCGTCCAACGAGTACACCCGGGGATATCAGCAGGAAGCAACTGGTGGTCATTGATCAGAAAATCGCAATATTTGATTCTTATACATATGAAATTGTCCTTATTAATCCGTCGGATAGCACAGAAGAGAGAATACCCGTCAATCAATCGCAACAACGCCTTAGCACGGGGTGGTCGTGTGAATCTGATTTTGGCATGTTCTTTATCAGCAATGCAGAATCGCTCGTTCGCGTTAATATGACAGACGGGGTGGCTACGGAATACCTTTCTTTTGCAGACACTGACATTCCTCCGCCTTCGTATGGATTTGGCGACCAACCCGATCCGATTATTCTCGATGACACTCGACTTGTTTATTGTTATTCGGGAACTGAGAGCGACTCTTCGGAGATGATCCTTTTGAAGCGTTTGCAGGAGAATCCACATACCGGCAAGACGATCATCACGCTAGGAGGCGGTGGTGTGAGCTATGATCCGCTTATAGCTCATTCGGTCTACTATTTTAATACGAGCCAAGAGGAATATCGTATTCGCTTAAGAGAATATGCAGATATTTATCCTTACGAAGGGCCTGAGGAATATCAAAGAGTTCTTGCGACGTTAATCAGTGATATGTCATCCGGAAATACGGATGACATCCTGATGGGTCCGGTGTTCTTTAACTTTGAAATAATGGGGAAGAGCGGTGCGGTGGTTGACATGATGCCGTATGTTGAAAAAGATTCGGTAGTGAATGCTGACGCGTGGATTCCGAGTGTTCTGAACCTTATGAAGACAGACGATGCAATGTATCGATTTTTCCCCGGATTTTCATTTTTGGGCTATTTTGGTAATTCGGACTTCTTTGGAGACAACCCGACATTTTCAGTATCTGAAATGATGCAACTTGGCGATGAGCTTCCGGATGACGTCCGGTTATTTCCGAATGCTTCACCGGAGAATCTATTTGCAACAGCAATTATTTATGACTTGGATTCCTATTTAGATGAATCCGGCAATTTTCTAATCACGGAGTCACAGGCACAAGAGTTGTTGGATTATGCACTTCGTTTCGGCGTCTATTTGAGTGAAGAAGAGCTCATGGAAGTATCGCTTCAGGACTACATGAGAGGGAAAGAAGTGCTCTCCTTCAATTATGTATGGAGTGCACAAAATTATCGGGAAATTGAAAAGCTACTCGATACGGAGACACTGTTTGTCGGTTCGCCGACGTTGAATGGGAGTGCGGCCATCTGTTCGCCTTCGACCTCGTTGGCGATTTCATGCGCTTCTGAGTATCCGGATGCGTGCTGGGAATTCATCAAGATAATGATGTCTCCGGAAGTGCAACAGAAAATTATCGAGCGGGGTATTTTTCCGGTATCTCAGAGCGCTTACGACATATATATTGATAAAGCAATTCATCCCGAACTGCGCACAGGTGCAGAGGAAGAAACATTTATGACGAATGATCGATCTGCGGTGAGTGTCGAATGCACAGAGCGGCTTTGGGGTATGATAGAATCGCTCAACGTAACAAACGAGACGGATATGCTTCTCATTCAGATTATTCTTGAAGAACTGGCACCTGCCCTCAACGGAAGTAAGTCGGCTGAAGATACTGCAGAAGTACTTAACAGTCGGATAAACGTCTATCTGCAAACTAATAATCAAGTCACTTCGTGATTTAATACGATAGATGGCTCTTCACCTATATATATGTGTTAAGAGCCATTTTTTATACCCTGATGTACACCCAAGAATAAGAACGTATAATGAAACTACCTTTCTAAGGGAAATTATTGTGCATGTTTATGCATTCACGCAATCTGCTTTTCGTGTTATTGTAGGCATGCTACATCTATGAAATTTTATGAGGTAATCCTATGTATATGCGAAAGACCAAAATCATCTGTACACTCGGTCCGTCGGCCGATTCCGACGAAGTCATTCGCGCGTTGATGCTCAATGGCATGAATGTTGCCAGACTCAATTTTTCACACGGAAGCTACGAAGAGCATAAGGGAAGAATAACGCGACTGAAAAGGCTAAGAGAAGAGCTTAGTCTGCCGGTGGCATTGCTGTTGGATACCAAGGGTCCCGAGATTCGCACCGGCGAATTTCAGGACGGCAAGGTCTTACTAGAAGAGGGTACCGAGATAGTCATCAGCGAAAAAGATGTCCTTGGCACCACCGAGATTTTTTCGGTCTCTTACAAGGGGCTCGTCGATGACGTCAAAGTCGGTTCGCAGATTCTCATTGACGATGGATTGATTGCTCTGGAAGTGACGGCGATAGAGAATCGAGATATTCATTGTCTGGTCAAAAACGGCGGTCCGGTATCCAATCGCAAGAGTATTAATGTGCCCGGTGCGGAACTCCATTTGCCATCCTTGACTGCCAAGGACAAAGAAGACATCCTTTTCGCAATCGACAATGATTTTGACTTCATAGCGGCCTCTTTTGTCAGAAAACCAAAGGATATTTTGGATATTCGCCATTTGATGGAACAACATGGTAAGCACGATATCAATATTATCGCCAAGATTGAAAACGGTGAAGGCGTGAACAATTTTGAAGATATCCTGAGAGTGTCGGATGGTATCATGATCGCCCGTGGTGATCTCGGAGTCGAAATCCCGGCGGCACAAGTCCCGGCAGTGCAGAAGCGGTTTATTCATCAATGCTATTCGGCGGGAAAAATTTCGATTACGGCGACACAAATGCTCGACTCGATGATTCGCAATCCGCGACCGACGCGCGCAGAGGTCAGTGACGTAGCCAATGCCATTTATGACGGTACGAGTGCGGTTATGCTCTCGGGAGAAACGGCGAACGGCAAGTATCCTCTTGAAGCGTTGCAAATGATGGTCGATATTGCCCGACAAACTGAGGGGGCTATTGATTATTGGAAAAATCTTCAGGGCGCAAAACTTTCGATGATGCCGTCTGTTGCGAACGCAATCAGTCATGCGACATGCACGACGGCAATGGATCTGGACGCTAAAGCGATTATTACGATTACCCATGCCGGCAAGACTGCGCGACTGGTATCGCGGTTCAGGCCGGCATGTCCAATCGTCGCCACAACCGTATTTCCAAAAGTTCAGCGTCAGCTTAACCTGAGTTGGGGCGTTTGCCCGATTTTGGTCGATGAAGTGCAGACAACCGACGAACTTTTCGAGGTCGGTGTGAGTGCCGCAAAACGATGTGGTTTCTTATTTGACGGAGACACCATCGTCATCACGGGCGGTACGCCGGTCGGTATGAGTGGCACGACCAATACACTTAAAGTTCAGACAATCGGCAAGTCCATTGTTCACGGCAAAGGCCAAAGCGCTACGGATATGCATGCCGGGCCGGTCACCGGAACGGTCTTGGTGGTTCGGAATCCGGAGCATATTCAATCATCGATAATCAACGATCAGGATGAGATTATTTTGGTTGCGCCTTATACCAACAACCAAATGATGAATCTGATTCGTCGTGCAAAGGCGATTGTTGTTGAAGACGATGATCCGTCAAGCCATACGGCTGCAGTGGCCTTGGCTTTAGACATTCCGGCGGTTCTGTCCTGCGAAGGAGCCACAGCCTTGCTGTTAACCGGGCATACGGTGACCGTCGACGCAGAGCGCGGTACGGTCACGTAACAAAGATCATGGTTGACCAACACCGAATTGAATTGAAAAGCGCTGTTCGCCCGAATCGGGCAAACAGCGCTTTTATTATTGATTTGTTGATCGCAGAATGAGGACTATTCTTTACCTGTCCAACAATAAGTGCATACCTTGCATGGCTCAATACCGATGGCATCGAGCATATCGTGGATGCTCTGATATTTGAAAGTGGTAAGGTTCAAGTGTTTGCCGACCCACTCGGTCATCTGTCGATATTTTTCGGTGGACGGATCGCAATACTCATCAATATTTTCAGGCGCATGACCTTCGATGGCCGAAATCGCCTGGCGGGCGACCAAATCCATGATCGATCTAGATGCCGAAAAGTTAAGATACTTGCAATCAAAAAGAATCGGCGGACATGCCGAACGCAAATGAACTTCCTTGGCGTGGCAACCATAGAGCAGGTCTGCGGTTTCGCGCATCTGAGTACCGCGGACGACCGAGTCGTCACACATGAGAAGACGCTTGTTCGCTACCAACTCCGGAATAGGCATAAGCTTCATGCGAGCGACCAGATTGCGAACCTTTTGATCCTGCGGCATGAAACTTCTTGACCAGGTTGGAGTGTATTTAATAAACGGCCTTCCGAAGGGGATGTGGGATTCGTTAGAATATCCAATCGCGTGACCGATGCCGGAATCCGGGACACCGGCGACCAGGTCAATATCGAGTTTTTCGCGTTTGGCCATGGCGGCACCGTTACGATAACGCATTAATTCCACGCTGACACCTTCGTATGAGGAAGACGGATAGCCGTAGTAAACCCAAAGGAAGGCGCATATCTTCATTTGATTTCTGCGAGGCGCGATAATCTTCATTTCGTCCGGCGTCAGTAGGACAATTTCGCCGGGACCTAATTCATATTCGTGCTCGTAGCCCAAATTCGCAAAAGTGCAGGACTCTGAAGAAACGCAGTAGCCGTCAGCTTTGCGACCGACAACCAAAGGTGTGCGGCCGAATTTGTCACGGGCGGCATAAATACCATCCGGTGTCAGCAGGAGCATCGAGCAAGAACCTTCGATACGTTCTTGAACGGTAAGGATGCCATCCTTAAAAGAATCGGCGCTTTCAATCATCACGGAAACCAATTCGGTCGAATTGGTTTTACCCTTGTTAGTTTCCAGAAAATGCACATTAGGTCTCGAAAAAGCCTCTTGAATCAGAGACTCGGAATTTGTAATTTTCCCAACTGTACATATGGCATAGCGCCCTAAATGAGAGTGAACGGTTAAGGGTTGCGGGTCGGTATCGCTGATGCAACCGATGCCCATTTGGCCGTGCAGACCGGCAAGTTCAGACTCAAACTTGGCACGGAACTGTATGTTTTCGATATTGTGAATCGCTCGATTGAACATCGAACCACTCCAAATAGCCATGCCGCCACGTCGTGTGCCAAGGTGAGAATGATAGTCTGTACCGAAATATACATCTGTGACACAATCTTTTTGCGATACCGCGCCGAATAATCCGCCCATTTGTCATTGCCCTCATTCATGTTTGCTAATTTTCATACATAGATATTAAGACACGACTGGACGATAATCGCAAGTGTTTCGATGTGGGCGATTGCACAAAAATGAAGAGTTCTTACTTGTTTCTTAGGGTCTGTGCGTTTTCTGTTCAGAGAATTATTTGTAGTGAACCCTTTCAAAATAACTTTGCGCGAAAACAGTTGAATCGCCAAATTTCGAAAACTACCCGTCGCACAATAAGTAAATTCTGAGATAAAAAGCTCATCACCTAACCTATTTCCGCTATTTCCGTGAAATGCATGAATCATGTTATTACGTGACATGAGCGATAACTTCCGTTAAAGGAAGGGTTCAAGCCGGATTGTATATCACAATCTAACACATACGAAATGGCGGGGGGTGAGTTGTTTCGTATGTAATTACCGTCAAATTCGGATGTTTGGGAACTTTTGGCGGTAATCAGCAACTTTCGCAAGGCGATACAAAGTCATGAGGTGCTTCATTTACCGCCAAATTCGGATGTTTAGGAACTTTGGGCGGTAATCGTCTACAGTGAAACGTTTCGCTATATTCTAATACATACGAAATGAGTTCAAAACATTGGTTTCGTATGTATTTATAGCACCAAAATGCACTTTTATTGTAGTCTAACACATACGAAATGCAGCTTAAGTGCTGTTTCGTATGTAATTGTGTTACAAATTGCAGTGGTTCTTCACACTCTAACACATACGAAATGGAAATTTCTGGTGATTTAGTCTGTAATTGCCTAAGACGAAACGTTTCGCACTAACATGTTCCGCATCCACGCCATCACTGACCGCCGCCAACACCACCACTACCGCCGACCCCCTCACAACCACCATTAACCACGCCCACGAGCCATTCTCAATTTCCGGTCGACTCTTTCTCCGGCGCAGTGGCGAATATAGGCTGGTCAATTTCCAACCTAATAACTCATTTTGCGCCCCGGAGCATATCTTATTGCACATTTCGCGGAAATAGTTGAGAGTCAAATTTCGAAAGCTATTTACTTTTCGCGATGATTTTGTATAATGAACCCATATATAAAAACAATGACGGAGACAGTAAGGTTTCTATTGAAGCTCATAGCGAGTCGGGGAAGGTGAAAGCCCGGTACAAGTAGAGGATTCCTGAATATCACTCCCGAGTTTCGGTCCGAACGTTTTTACGAGTAGGCGCCGACGGTTTTCCCCCGTTACAGAGGAACGCATATGTTGGTATGTCGTACAGGTGGTATAGCGGAGTTGTATCCTTCGTCCTGTGGCAGGACGAAGGTTTTTTTATTTATACGGACAGGTGACAAGGAGGTCTGAAATGAAAGTTGAAGTCATGGATACTACACTTCGGGATGGTGAGCAAACGCCGGGTGTTTCGTTTACCGAAAGCGAAAAGTTTAACATCGCCAAGCTTCTGTTGGATGAAGCTAAAGTCGATCGCATTGAGGTGGGTTCTGCCCGCATTTCCGAAGGCGAAATGGGCGCGGTCAAGATGATTTCGGATTGGGCTTCCAAAAAAGGATATACAGGACGCATTGAGGTTCTCGGTTTCGTCGACAACGGCAAGTCAATCGACTGGATCAGCCGATCGGGTGCAGGTGTGATGAACCTTCTGTGCAAGGGATCTTTGCGTCATGTCACCAAGCAACTTCAGAAGACCCCGGAGGAGCATATCTCTGATATCAAAAGGGATGTGTTGGCGGCGGCGGACAAAAATCTCAAGGTGAATCTATATCTTGAGGATTGGTCAAACGGAATGAAAGATTCAAAAGAATATGTTTTTGAGCTTATTGAGGCGCTTGAAGATTTGCCGATTGAGCGATTCATGTTGCCTGATACTTTGGGTATTTTGACGCCTTTGCAGACGTATGACTATGTTAAGCAGACGGTTGCAAAAACAAAGAAACCGGTGGATTTTCATGCGCATAACGACTATGATCTTGCGGTTGCGAATTCGTTGGCAGCAGTGGAAGCGGGAGCGAATGGCGTTCATACGACAGTCAACGGGCTTGGAGAGCGAACGGGAAATGCGACGCTCTCGTCGGTGGTCGGTGCGATCAACGATCATCTCGGACAAGGTGATGCACCGGTGACTTTAAATGTTGATGAAGCGTCCCTCAACAAAATCAGCAAGATTGTCGAAGCGTTTTCGGGTGTTCGCATTCCGGCGAACAAACCAATCATCGGTGAAAATGTTTTTACGCAGACCTGCGGTGTCCATGCCGATGGCGACAATAAAGATAACCTATATTGTAATCAACTTGCACCGGAGCGGTTTGGGCGATTGCGAAAGTATGCTCTCGGCAAAACATCCGGAAAGGCAAGCGTGCTCAAGAATCTTGAGGAGCTCGGTATTGAACTCGAGAAGGATGTATTGCTCAAAGTCACAGAGCGCATTGTTACACTGGGGGACCGCAAGGAGAGCGTAACAACAGAGGAGCTCCCTTACATCATTTCGGATGTCCTGGGCAGCAACGATATGAAGGACAGTATCAAAGTGCGTAATTACTATTTGTGTCATGCGCGTGAACTGTCGCCGGTCGCAACGCTGAGTCTGGAAGTCGACGGAGAGGTTTTTGAAGCCACATCGAGTGGTGACGGTCAATATGATGCTTTTATGAAGGCTCTTTCGAAAGTATATAAAAAGATCGGGAAGACATTGCCGGAGCTTATCGACTATATGGTCACCATTCCGCCGGGCGGCAGAACCAGCGCGTTAGTTGAGACTGTAATCACTTGGCGCAACGGTAAAGAATTCAAAACCAGAGGTCTGGATTCGGATCAGACGGCATCAGCTATCAAAGCGACAGTCAAGATGCTCAACTATGTTGAAAGAACCTCAACGAATAATTAATGATTTGACGATATCGGACAATTGAAATATAACGCCGGGGTCATTTTGATGTGCATTACGGATACCTGATGATAGATCAGTGTTTGGAGGTGCCAAATCAATCCGATTCCGGTGTTTTTTTGTGCAGATTCATACAGGATTTGCAATAGCCGAGGATTTCGATCTGATGTCCGACTACCATGAAGTCGTCTGAATCCAGATGAATGGAAGAAGTGCCCAATGGGCACTCTTGGAGTGCCCGTTTTTCGTGGCAACGCATGCAGACCATGAAGTGTGTATGACGATGGATATTCATGCCGTAAAGAACATTTGAATCCCCGACCGGCTTGCTTTGAATCGCTATACCGTGGGATACAAAGGCATCGAGGATCCGATAGACCGTAGAAAAACTGATCTTTAAGTTTTTCGCGCTGAGAAGTTCGAAAAGCTCGCGAGCCGAGATCGGCAATGCTTGCGCGAATAGTTCGTCGTACACCGCCAGTCGAGTGCGCGTCCGCTTGAGCGTCGATGGCCATTGAGTTTCTGCGGACGAATTCATGGTATTAGATCCTCCGGCTTGTTTGGAAGCGGCAACGAGCGTTTTGAGAAACGGGAGCGTAAGCTTTTCATGATGACAGCGGCGAAAAAGCATAGCGAAGACAGCAGCGCGATGGTACCGCCCGGTTTGAGGCCAATGTAAAACGACAGGGTCAGTCCCATGACTGTCGAGACCAAAGCGAAAAATATCGACCAGAAAATGGTGGTTTTGAAACTGCGCGCAATTTGCATCGCAGCGGCGACCGGAACGACCAATAGGGAGGAAATCACCAGTGCGCCGACGGTTCTTGCGGCGATGGAGACAGTTAAGGCCGTCAAGATTGTGAAAATGAAATTAATGGTTCGAACCGGAACTCCGGATAGCGCCGCCGCTTCTTCACTCAATGATATGTAGAAGAGTTCTTTATACATGAGTAGGAATACTAAGAGGACAATCAGGACCAGTGCGATGACCAGATAAAGCTCAAACGGGGTAATAGCGATAATGCTTCCAAACAAAAAACTATTGAAATCGGAGGCGTTTTTCACAAAACCGGACAATACGCCTGCCAAGCCGATGCCGATGGAAAGGGTTATGGCGACGGCCAAATCCTGGAAATCCGGTAGTTTTTTGCGGATGGCTTCGATGCAAAGGGACGCGAAAAGACAGGCGCCTACAGCACCCAATATGGGATTAAATCCGAACAATAATCCGATTGCGACGCCGGAAAGCGAAGAGTGAGACAATGCGGATCCGATGAGTGACATACGTTTATGAACGACAATCACGCCCAGGCAAGCGATGGCAAGAGATAGAAGTATGCCGACGACAAAGGCTTTCTGCATGTAAGAATATTGGAACATCAGCGGCATTATAAATGCCCCCTTTCGGATTCGCCATGGGATTTGTGGTCTTGGTTGCAAGCGGCACAGGATTCCGAATCGTGACTTTGCGGACAATTAGCGCAGTGAATATGCTCATAACGATGGTCGTTTTGAAGCGGGTGGGCGTGCACGATTGTTCCGGATGGCAAGTCGGACTCGTGGAAGTGTTTTTCCGAGAGGCAAAGGACGCGATTGGAATAGGATGCGACCTTAGCGATATCATGAGTGACCATAACGATGGTCACTTTGTTGGTTATGTTTATTTGATGCAAAACGGTCAGAAGTTGATTGACCGCATCGTTATCAATTCCGACGGTCGGCTCGTCCAGAATCAAGATGCGAGGTTGATTGGCGAGGACGCGAGCGAGCATTAATCGCTGTCGCTGGCCACCGGACATCTCGGTTGGCATTCGCTTTTTGTAATCGGTAAGGCCAACTTGAAAAAGGGCGTCCTCGGCCATTTGACGATGTTTTTTTCCGGGGAACCGGAAAGGCCCAATCTTTTTGTAAAGACTGGAGAGAACGATTTCCTCGGCTGTTGCCGGAAAGCGTGAAATAGAATCCGCACTATTCTGAGGGACATAGCCGACGGCCGAGAAATCACTTCTGCCGGTGACGTTTTGACCTTGGATTTTGATGATCCCCGAATCGGGAGGAAGGAGACCGAGAATAATCTTAATTAGAGTGCTTTTTCCGGAGCCGTTGTCACCGATGATGGCGGCAAAATCGCCGTCCTGAATACGGAAAGTAATATTGCTGAGGATCGGTTTTTCGTTATAAGCAAAATGGATATTTTCCACTTCCACAGCATACTCAATCGGTTTCATAATTTCTCCCTTCGGATTAATCCGGCGATGAAAAAGAGGCGGTTAATGCGACTAAATTGTCGTTCATCAGTGAAAAATAGTCTTGCCCGTCGTCTATTTGTTCTTGAGTCAGTCCGCCAATCGGATGTAACTCGCGAACTTCGCATCCCGTTTCGGCGGCAATCGTTTCGGATACTTTCGGATTTGTCAGTGCCTCGAAAAACACGACTCGAATATGATTTGCATTGATAAAATCAATAATTCGACGCATACGTTCGGCATCCGGCTCGGCGTCTGCAGATATCCCCCGGATGGGCACTTGGAGCAAGCCGTATTCTTTGCACATATATCCGAAGGCCTCGTGCGAGACAACAATGTATTTCGAATCAAAAGCATCCAAGGCGCTCCGGTATTCGGCATCCAAATCATCGAGCATATTGGCATACTTATTATAGTTATTGCGATACGCTTCAGCGTGATTCGGGTCGGCGGCACAAAATGCATCGCAAATCGCATTCATTTGATTTTTTGCGTTTATGGGTGAGAGCCAGACGTGCGGATCGTATTGACCGTGATCATGGTCATGATCATCGTCATCATGATCTTCCTCTTGGGATTCGGCCTCTTCGTGGTCGTCATGGTCGTCGTGAGCCTCTGAAATCTCACCGGTTAAAGCATCGTTGTCCAAAGAATATGCTCCGGTTGCCATGAGTTCTAAGTCTTTTGAAGTCTCAACCACAGATAGTTTTTTGTTCTCGATGGCAGATATTAGATTATCGGCCCACATTTCCATGCCGGCACCGTTATATATAAACACATCCGCCTTTTCCAAAGACAGCATATCCTTCGATGTAGGTTCCCAGGTGTGGGGCTCGAATCCTGCCGGAACCAGTAAAGTGACATCAACATATTCTCCGCCGATCTTTCGGGCGAAATCATACATGGGGTATACGCTCGCAATAACTTTTAGCTTCCCGCTGTCAGAAGTCTGACCGGGGAAAAAAGAACAACTGCTCAGGATCAGAGCAGTGGTCATTATCAGAATCAAAGATTTTATTAGACGCATAACTACCTCTTTAAATGCGAATGATTCGCGTTTAGAAATAGAATATACGCATCGCCCGCCGCCGTCAATTCTTTTTTTGAGTGTGCGGGGAGGAGGAGAGGTGTTGGCGGATCTTGAGGACAGTCTCTTTACTGATAATGTGTTCAATTGCGCAGGCGTCCCTGTCTGCGACGTCCGGCGAGACGCCCAGAACATCGACAAAAAGAGATTTCAGAATACTGTGATTCCCCTCAAGAAGCTCAGCGGTACTCTTGCCCAGATCGGTCAGATAGATTTCCTGATACTTTTCTCTTGAAACATAACCAAGATCGGCAAGGACATTGATGGCATTATTGACGCTTGCTTTTGAAACGCTAAGGTGTGCTGCAACATCGCTGACACGAACGCCGCGACCGGCTTCAGACAAGGAGAAGATGGTCTCAAGATAGTTTTGCATTGCGACGGTGAGTTGTTCCATGGTCATACCTCTTGTCTAAACAAATTATGAGGGGATTTCGAAAGCGAGTACTCCGAGGGACTAAAAGATTCTGTTGCAACCTTCCATCGTCCACGGTTCCAATTCTAATATATCGCAGCAAAGCGGGCAAATATCAAGAAGTGTTCCGCCCTCAAGTTTTCTCCCGGGGGCAATGGAAGCGCCCTTGGCAAAATAAAAGGTCTTGTACTTGTCGTTGTCCAGCGTATAGCCGTGTTGTCCTTTTGCGAAGTGCCCGAAAACATAGCCGGCTTCTGCGGCAAATCCGCAATAGAATTGGGACCCGGCTCCGGAGGAGTGCATTTCATCTGCGGTTAAAGCGCGCTTGACTCCGGGAGTGGATGAAAAGACCGATAGAAAATCGAGCAACTTATCGGATGGCTCCGGGGTATATATACGAAGGAAGCAGCAACCGTGCGCACTATGAAAAAAAGCTTCGGAAGGGGCAATATCCGCAGCCTGAAGCATGGTGTTCGGATGAAGAGCCGTATGGACCGGAAGACAACTATGATCACTGAAGACGACAATGTCGTATTGATCCGCGTCGGAACGTGAAGATACGGCCTGCAGAATGCGGTCGACCCGAGCGGCAGTTCGAAGCAAGGCGTTTTTCGCTTCATCAGAATAGGGGCCATACTTGTGCTTCGTGGAATCAACATCCAGAAGATGCAGCATCATCAGATCAAATTGCTTGGTCTGAATCATGCGTTCGGCAATGGATACAATCATATCGTCGGCATGTCCGCCTGAAGAAAGCATATGCTTCATAAATCGCAGCATACACGAGAGAATAAATGAAGGACGACCGTTCTGCAAAGTCAGGGCGATGCGCTTGGGCAAGGATATCTTGCCCGGAATTTCAGGGAAATTGTAACGAATGTTCGCGCCCCCGGTTACAGGAAACATGATGGAACACACTGTTTTCCCCGATTGAGTTGCCCGGTCCGGAAGTGTTGGCGCAGTCAGGTGACGAACATGGTAGCGCCATGGCCAAATCTTTTTGCCGGGGTCTTGGATGTCATTTTCTATTATGCCGTGGCGATAAGGTGAGACACCGGTCTGAATACAGGCATGAATCGGATAAGTGTTAGTGACGAAGACGGAATCGACTTCCCGAACCATCGTCCCCTTTTCACGCAGGAGCTGAAAAGCTGGTTGTTCAAGTAACAGCTCAAGGTCGTGGTCGCCAACCGCGTCCAGAGAAATCAGTAGCAGTTTGCGGCCCATAGTCATCTCCTTAATGCTGTTTTCTATCATTATAAAGCAAGCATGATGCTTTGCACAGAATCG
>JAAYBI010000093.1 GCA_012718915.1 Clostridiaceae bacterium | reverse complement strand
TCATCTGCAATAATTTTACAAATTGATTGGAACTCTTCTTGATTTATTGTTCCAAAATCGTTCAACTCTTGTGCAACTAAAATGGCTTTTTCATAGTTTTCTGCATCTAACGCTGCGCTAAATGATGGACTAAGTGTGATTGTTTTTATCAATACGCCCAACTCGTTCTGATTTTCTTTTGTTGACATTATTTTATATAAATCATGATTTGCGGTTTGTTGTGTTGATTCGTTGTCAGAAATTGTTGCATCTCGGTGTCTATTAACCTCATATTTCATTAAATATGATTCCCTGCTAGTGTCTCTCAAGGATATTCCCATTTCATTAATAGGAATAACTGGTAAGCCGAGCTTATAAAACGGTGTGCGAATGGTTCGTATTGGAAAGTGTCGATCAATCTTGATGATGATCTCCCACTCCTTGAGCCGATTTAGTTCATCTGGCAACAGGAGCGGTCGACCTTTAACGTGAGATTGAGCGTTATCAGACTCCAAGAAAGAGCCGTGCTCTCCGGAATGGGTCATAAATTGCTTCGTGCCGGATCCGAGCATATCCGAAAACTCTTTATTGGTTGATGGATCCGACGAAAGAATATATACGAAGTTGGTCATAGCATCACGGATAATTCTCGTTTCGTTGTCTCCGTACACCTTATTGAGCTGGGCAAACGACTGGATATACAATGACCACATGATGTTGCGTCCCAGGGAGACTGAAAGCATCTCATCCAGATTAGGAAACGGCGGCATCTGTGCGATTTCATCGGCAATGATCATCACCCGGCGAGGAAGTCTTTGGCGTGCCTGCTCCATGGCCAAGTCGACCAATTCGGTGTACAGTTGTTTGATCGTGATTGCAACGAGCTTATGCCGTGATTTCTTGTCGTCAGGAATGATCAGAAATAGTGCTGTTGGGATATCGGAAGAAAGGCCAGAGAAATCTACCTCTGTAGTTCCGGTCATTTTGGCAAGTCCGGTGTCGGCATAGAGTGCTAGGTTTGAGGAAAGCGTCGCGTTAATTGAAGAACGCATTTCGCCTTCGGCAAATCGACTTGTAGCGTAAAACTGTCGAGCGTGGGATTCGAGCGGTAGTGCCTGCATAAGTAAATCCAGCTCCGTTAGAGTTTGACCGGATGGTGTTTTAACCTCGCGGGTGCCCTTATCAAGAAAGAACGTTTTAACAGTGTACATATTAAGCTTGTCAATCTCATCGTTCTGAAAACCGACATCGAGAAGATAGAAGATCATTGCGGATAAAAGCGCCATCGCCGATTCCGGCCAGATTGGATCTGACTTGGCGTTCATGGTATGCATATAACTCAGCTCTGATATCATCTCGGCACATTTTGAAAAGTCCCGATTAAATTCTTCGACTACCATCTGCTTTTTGAATTCCCGGATGATTGCGTACAGATTGTTATACCCCATGCCGACCATCGGATTACGGTAGTTTATCATCCAGATCCGATACCCGCTACTCGAAAGCAAAGCATAAGTATTTTCCAAATTTTCTCCTTTGGGATCCACTACCACTAATGATGCTTTTTCTATTGAGAGGGCAGCTTGACGGATTGACGGCAAAACGAATCCTTGTCCTTTGCCAGATCTTGTCTTTCCGATGACTAGGGTATTCACCGTGGAGGTATCAACATAGTACCGTTCCGCATCTTCAGCGAGAATAAGGCCAGATTTCTCACAAGTGTCTAGGCGAGCCTTCTCGATCGGCGTGAGAATCTGAGCGATCTCCTTGTCGGTAGACCAGCGCGACGTACCGTCAATTTCATCTGGTCGGTAATCGATCGCAATTGTCTCCCAAAAGCGCTCAGTCTTCTTGATAATTTTCCATCCCCAGAAAAATGACAAAACAACACTGATTGCCAAAATCAAGCCTACGGGAATTGGTCTTGGCGGATTAACTAGGTATTCTGGGTCGAAAGACCAGTGATTCTCTAGTGGTTGCGTATCGCTATTTTGGAAAATGCTTTTTCCGGATATTTTTAAGTATTCGAGTAGCAAAACTCCATAATTGAGGATGACGCACAGTACTAGATAAAGAATAGCGCAAAACAGAACCAGTCCTAAAGCTCGAAGGACATAGAGTCGTTTTCTGTTTTTTCTTTCGTCGGTTGTTATTTTAAAATGCATATCATCCTCCTGTTTAGCTAATAGATCGTTCTTGGCCAGAGCGCTCGTATTCTTTTTCGAGGTCGCGAAGGTGTTTTTCGTACTGTTTGTTTAATCGCCGTAGCGCGAGGGCGCAGCTTTTATCGAGGGCGATTTTATGTTGAGGTGTGGAACAATTCTTCGTCGAAAAATGATCCCTTCTTGGAGAGCGCACAGAGCAGAAGTCAAGTATCTCTTGCGCTTCATCATTCTTAGTAGATAGAGAGAAGCAGACAGGAGCGTTGCTCATCTTAGAAAACTCGCTGCAGATTATTTCGCGAATCTTATCTTCTGGCAGTGATATGAATTCTGGCCGCTTCTTTTGGGATTCGATAAATGCGCTAAGTATATCCTTGTCTTTGCATCCGGGGGCAATGTGTTCTGTATGAACTTCATCGTCTGCATGAATGGCAAGAATCCAGGCAAGGTCATCTAGATTTCTGTTACTAATTCCTTTTTCAAAAACAGAAATAATGTCGACACCTTGCTTCGCAGCAATATCTAGCACGATGTCTTTAAGGTCATCTCGAAGTGTCTCGGGATCCGGTGGAAGAAACAGTTGCGGATCAAATTCTTGAGAAATAGGATATGGATTACGCTGAAGCTCCTTAAGCAAGACATTTCCAGAACGAAGATAAAAATCGTTCATCCGGTCGGATTTTACATGTGCCCATAAGTGCCGGTCTCCATCACCGTAGAATCGATGGACTTGTTTTTCAAATTCATCGAGACGAGCTGTGTAGGTTATAAAATGAGCCTTCAGAGTAGGGTTTGCATTAATAATTGTATCAACCGCGCGGTTGACTATCGGCCGATATGGTTCAAATGCTTTCTTGCCATAGACCCAATCCTGTTTAGCCGGCAATTGATCCATGAGTCGGATTAACACATCGCGATGCTCTGGGGCGGTTTCTCGAACGCCAGGAAGGATATACTCACGAAGGATTTTTGTTCGCAAAATACTTTCTTCTGAACCAATCAGCTTGTTGACGATGACTGACTTAGATGAGTCGATAGCATTAAGAGGAAGCATGTCCTTTCTTCTTGGTATCTTTTGATCTTCGATAATTGAAAAATGCACATGTGCATTATCTGTATTTGTATGGATGGCACCGGTCCAAATACAATGCCCTGGATCCAAATGAGATTTCTCAATTAAGTTCAAGAGGGCTGCACGCGACACTTCTTTGATTTTGTATAAATCCGGCGAACCGGATCCAAATAGTCCGAGGTCTTTTAGAAACTCGTTATCGAAAGAAATGATGCCTCGATATAGTGGACATCCTTTTTTTTGAGAGTCATTGAACTGATCTTTTATGCGGCGCACATTAATCTCAGATAAGTGATCGATAGAGGCCGTAAACAG
>JAAYBI010000092.1 GCA_012718915.1 Clostridiaceae bacterium | reverse complement strand
TTGCCAGTGTGTCGATTTTCGAGAAAACACCCATTTCGGAAGCGTTTTCACAAGAGTTCGACAAAACACAAAAGAGCGATTATGATAACCAATTGTTATTATTCAACTTATAACCGGACAGTAGTGGCCGAAACCGTAAATTGCGTTCGGGCGGAACCGACCTCTGCTTCATGTCAAACCTAAGCCCTTCTTAATCGATGTTTTATGTTTTAAGGAGATGGATTATGTCTATTTCTCAATGCATTCTTTTCGCAGAACCGAATTATTCAGAAACCGGCGTCTGGTGTGAACTATCCCCCGGCATCGACCCAACAGAATGGGCTTACCTATGCCGCCACATCGGCTCAATGACCCCAAAACAATTCCGAAAAGCCCAGAAAAAGGTGTATGGAAATCCAGATTCGATAGTGAGCCGGCAGGGCTATCGCATGAAATTTCTGCCCTGTGTTTTCAATGCTGAAAATGATGTTTTTGGATTTACTGAAAACAGGAATTTTAATCCCGGTATTGGTTTCTATTCGAATAATGAGGATTTATGTTTTTTCATGCGATAGCCCTGAGTGAGCCGGCTACGGCAAATGTTCTGTTTTGAGGATTGGGAAACCGCCGGTGTGCCGCTGGTGTGCTGGGGACGGCTGGAAAATCATATCTGAATAGCGGTTGCATAACCGACAAAAAACGGGTAGTATCATCAAAAATTGAGCGTTTCGAGCGCGGGTAGATAAGAGGAAATAAGATTAGAACGACCCATAAAAACTCAGTTTGGCATTTTGGATTTTTATCAATGAAGCCGTACACTGCTGGCTCACAACACAGGATTTTCCTGCCCATCGAGCAGGCAATCTACTCCGCTTCAAACTATTGGAAGTGTATACTTGGGCGAGTCAAGGCTCGGGAGGTAATAAAATTGGTAACTGGAGATTGATAACATGCTTGGATTAAATCTAAGACAAGAATTTCAAGGTCGACGACTCAAAGGAACAGCAATTGAGTTAGCCAACCAAAATAATACTGGTGCCACGCAGATTTCGGCAGCAGACTTCCTGCGTATTACATATCCCACGAGAGATGTTCTTAATACACTGGAAGCTGTTGGCCCAGAGAAAGCTCGTCCGGTTGCTCTCAAGGGCGAGAGGGGGCAAGGTAAATCTCATTTAATGGCCGTCTTGTATCACGCCTTTAGCGATAACGAACAAACAAAGCACTGGCTTGCTCATTGGTCTGACTTGCTTGGAAATCCAAAGATTAAAGAAATACCGGTTCGTGGTGGTCTGCATGTTATCAGTGAGAGCCTTCATCGCCAGCGTTACAAACACCTCTGGGATTTATTGCTTGAGAATCATCCACACGGCAATTATTGCAGGGGAAAGTGGGAAGCTTTGGGCGACAAAAAAACAGATGTCCCGAGTGACGAAATCTTGCTGGAAATGTTCCAGCATACACCGACAGCCTTGATTCTTGATGAATTCCAGACGTGGTACGATGGTTTGACAAATACGAAGCAATACCCGTGGCGGACATGGGCGTTCAATTTTGTTCAACTTCTATCAGAAATCGCCAAAGAAAATCCAGACAAACTCGTTTTGGTCGTTTCTGTTCGCAACGGCAATACAGATGCATTCCAGCAAATCCAGCGTGTCAATCCTGTTATTGTCGATTTCAAAGGCCCGGAGGCCAAGCATGATCGATTGCGATTATTGCTCCATCGCCTGTTTGAAAATCGGATTCATGTTGAATCCGACAAAATTGCATCACTTATCAACTCACATGTCTGCGAATATTTTCGTCTGAAAAGCATCTCGCCTGCAGAGCAAGATAAGGTTCGTGAAGAATTTATCGAAGCGTGGCCTTTTGCTCCGCACATGATGCAATTATTAGAAGATCAGGTTTTAATGGCAACTCACGCACAAGAGACACGTGACCTGATTCGTGTTCTGGCCGATCTATATAAGCAGCACGGAGAGAGTCAGCCTATTATCACAGCGGCGGATTTTCGCTTGGACAATGAGCATAGCGGAATTACCTCATTGCTCGATTCGGTATCTAATCAACACCATGCCAAGTTGCGTGAAAAGGCCCTGCGCAATTTGGAAGCTGTGCAAAATGCTGTTGCCTCAAGCGGGCAGAAACTTCCGCATTTGGAGGATATAGTCAGTGCCCTATGGCTTCGCTCGCTTGCAGAAATCAATCAGGCCGGTGCAGACCAAGCAACGCTTCATATCGATATAACACGAGACAAAGCTGTCGATGACAATGCCTTTCAGGTAGAGCTTTCCACAATCGTCGAGAACAGTTTTAATATTCACGAAGATGGCAATAGGTATATTTTCCGCGAGGAAGAAAATCCGCAAGCCAAACTGATAGCTAACGCCCGAAACGACAAGCTCTTTCAGGAAGATGAGGACAAGCAGCACCTCTCAAAAGAAATCAGATATGTAATTGGCGGCAGTGCCGAAGTCGCCAGTAAATTCAGGGTAATTGCGCTTCCGCAATTCTGGAAAAATGATCCGTGGTCGAAATTAGACGAATCCGAATCTCCACATCATTGGGATGATAGAATTCCTATCCTTGTTTTGCCCGAAGCACCTGAAAAACTTGAAGCAGCACTCGGTAGCTGGCTTAAAGAGAATCTTCAGCGGTATCGCAATGCCGTGCGATTTTTAGTCCCAGTGTAATAGCTCATCGATTCATTGGTCGTTAAAATGGGCAAAATATAGCGGTTGCAGTGACGAATTTGAGTGGTGTGTGAAGCGAGATTTCGCGGAAATGTCAACGAAAAATATGACTTGGCCCATC
>JAAYBI010000008.1 GCA_012718915.1 Clostridiaceae bacterium | reverse complement strand
GCTCCGGCATACGGTATTCCCCGCACTTAGACGTATTGCAGGCGATCAGTTGAAACTACTAAACGCAGCTTAGGAACAGCGGATATTATGCAGGTTTTGAATTTACACACAATATAGGACTTGACCATATATTTCAACATTTGGCGGTAATCTACTACTTTCGCAAGGGGATACGAAACTATGGGACGCTTCATTTACCTCCAAATTTCTGAGAATCGTCTGTTTTGGCGGTAATTTCATATTTTTCCTGTTCCCGATGCAGTGATTTTCTGAAGATTTACCGCCAAATTCGGATTTTTTGCAATTTTTGGCGGTAACTGCCTAAGGCGAAACGTTTCGCGCCAGCGCACAACCAGCGCACAACCAGCGCACAACCAGCGCACAACCAGCGCACAACCAGCGCCCTCACAAACTCCACTGCCCTCGACCATGCTCCATTTATATGATATTAATATATCGACCTCAGCCATCTGAATAGGAGAACGCCTGAATGCGAACTTGGAAAACTCATAACGACTCAACTATTGAATGTATATGTTACGGTCGAAGTAATGTTTTTCTGGTCTCACGAAATGATCACCACATTCTGATCGACACCGGCACGTCTCCAAGCTACGCAACTATCCGAAAAACATTGAATGCTATTTTTGCCAGCGGCGGAAAAGCGGAGGCTCTGATTCTGACCCACGCTCATTTTGATCACTCGGCCAACGCCTCGAAAATCAAGGCAGCGTTCCCGCTGCGGCTGGTTGCGCACCGGGATGACCTTTCACACTTCATCAATGGCACAAACCCTGAAATACGAGGCTCCCGGCCATTCACCCGATTCATTACCGACACCTTCCAAAAACCGCTCTCCGGAATGATGCGATATTCACCTGTAGAGATCGATGTCGTTGTAGATGACCGGTATGATTTGGACGCGTTCGGCATAAATGGCTACATTATTCACACGCCCGGACACACGCCGGGCTCCGTGAGCGTTATTGTCGACGATGAGATTGCCATTGTGGGTGACGCCATGTTCGGCGTTAAGAAGAATTCCGTTTTCCCACCATTCGCTCTGGATGTGAAGACGATGGTTCAGAGCTGGAAGGTTTTGCTGGATACGAGTTGCTCGACGTTTTTACCGTCTCACGGCTCCGAAAACAGCCGGGAGTTACTCGAGCGCGAATGCCAGAGATATGCGGACCTTCCGGAACTATAACTTCTGAGCTTTGAAAAAGACGCTTTGCGGTTATGCCGGGATTAATTGGATTCGTTTACACATTCTAATACATCCAAATTCGCTTGTTTGACATAAATTGTATAATTCCGGCAATTTTCTCCCCTTTTTTCTAAAAACATCATTACACCAAGTTCTATTGTATTCGCATCCCGCTCTTGTCCTGCAGTTCCGCAACCTCTTTCGCCCATACGAAAACCGTCCCTGCAGAGGATGCAACAGGGACGGTTTTCACAGTAAGGGGGTCTTTTCCGGTGGTCAAAATTTGAGGGTCAGACTCGACAGTACGTCGCAGAGCTATTTCTGACCGTAATAGGCATCCTTGCCGTGTTTTCTCAGGTAATGCTTATCCATCAGCGCGGTCGATACCGGTTCGGCGTCACCGCAGTGGTGAGCCATAAATGCGACCTCTTCGAGTACAACTGCGTTGTGAACGGCGTCGATGGCATTTTTCCCCCATGCAAAGGGTCCGTGATTTGCGACCAGCACCGCCGGGATGCCGTCCGGATCCGGATGGCATTGCGCAATGGCAAGTCCTGTGTTTTTTTCGTATGCGCCTTGTATCTCTTCGTCTGTCAACGGACGGATGCAAGGTATTGTGCCGTGAAAATAGTCGGCATGCGTCGTCCCGAGGGGTACGATGGATTTTCTCATCTGGGCATATATGGTCGCCCAACGGGAGTGAGTATGCACGATCGCATCGACATTGGGGAAGGCCTTGTAGAGTTCGATGTGGGTCGGGGTATCGGTCGAAGGATTTAGTTTACCTTCGACGACATTTCCCTCCAGATCCACTAATACTATGTCTTCCGGCTTGAAGCGATCGTAATTCACTCCTGATGGCTTGATTGCCACCAGACCGCTATCCCGGTCAATCTCGCTGACATTGCCCCACGTCAGTGTTATCAGGTGGTAATGGGGAAGAAGCAAGTTGGCCTCGAATACTCTTTGTTTTAATGAATCAAGCATTTCTCCACACCAATTCACTCAACTTCAGTTCTGTCTCAAGCGCCTCCGGTCGAGTGTCCTTATTGATATATACGAATTCAATGTTCATGATTCTGGCCCAGTCGCGCAACATTTCGGCGTCAACGTCGTAAGAAAGAACCGTGTGATGGGCGCCGCCGGCTAATATCCAGCATTCCGCACCGAGTTCCAAATTCGGCATCGCCTGCCACATAATACGAGCAACCGGCAAATTCGGCATGTCTTGGTTGGGCTTGACGCATTTGACATCCTGAACGATGAGCCTGAAGTGCGAACCCATATCGATGAGACAGGATAATGTCGCTTCACCTTCCAGACCTTCAAATACAAGTCTGGCCGGGGGTTCACGATCACCGATACCGAGCGGATGTACTTCGATACGCGGTTGTGTCGCTGCCAGTGACGGGCATACCTCGAGCATATGCGCGCCCAAAGACAGACCGTTCTTAAGGTCGTTGGTATAGTCCTCCATAAAGGCGGAACGGGAGCCCATTGACTTGATGATGGCGGTCATTGCCGCGATTTTCCAGTCGCCTTCACCACCGTACCCAAAGCCCTCTGACATTAAATTCTGCGTGGCCAGACCCGGGAGTTGCTTCATACCGTAAAGATCTTCAAAGGTGTTCGAGAACGCTTTGCATCCTTCGGCGTCAAGTAATTTGCGAATAGCCACTTCTTCCATGGCCTGATAGCGAATGACATCCAGATCGCTGTCTTCGACAATATATTTCTTGCGATAGATGTCAATCTGGGCATCAATTTCTTGCTCTGATACCTGTTCCATGGTCTCGACCAGTTGTCCGACCGGAAACGTATTGACCTGCCATCCGAATTTGATCTGTGCTTCGACTTTATCGCCTTCAGTCACGGCGACTTCGCGCATGTTATCTCCGAAGCGCATGACTTTGAGTGATTTGGATACGGCGGCACCAACGGCTGCCTTCTGCCACTTTGCCAGTCTCTTTTGAACCTCCGGATTGTTCCAGTGGCCCGCGATGACCTTGCGACCGATGCGCATACGCGTACCGATAAATCCGTGCTCGCGATCTCCGTGCGCCGATTGATGAAGATTCATATAGTTCATATCGATCTCTTCATTTGGAATCTCGAGATTGAACTGTGTATGGAAATGGCACCACGGCTTTTGCAAGAGGCTTAAGCCGTTAATCCACATTTTGGACGGGCTGAAGGTGTGACAGAAAGTCACGATTCCTGCGCATTCGTCCGAATAGTTTGCTTCTTTAATCAGCGCTGTCACGCCCGCTGCGGTCTTGATGGTGTCTTTATAAACGAGTTTATATGAGAGAACACCGCTCGTATTCATTGCATCGACTATGGCGCGACTGTTTTTTTTGACCTGTCTTAAAGTCTCCTCGCCGTATAGGACCTGACTGCCGACAATAAACCAAAATTCATACATATTATTTCTCCTCCAAATATTCATTCAGTGTCATCTTATTGGCAACATTGACGTAGTCCGCAAGGAGCGCTATGCCCCATGCCCCGCCTTCTGCGGCTGTTTCCGAAATTTCGATCGGTATGCCGGTCATTTCTGACATCACGACGCGTCCCGCTTCACCGGATTTGAAAAATCCGCCGTGCCCGGCGAGCTTGTCGATACGGACCTTTTCATCATTTTTCAGGATGCGTAATCCTCCGGCCAAGTCTGCGACGGCAGACTCCAATACATCACGCATAAAGAGGGCGATTTTGCCTTCACGCTTGAGTGCCACCTCGTAGAGCTTGTCATAGAGTTCATACTTTTCGACGCGAAATCCAAACAACATGAATGCATCTTCGAACCGCTCCATCCAAGGATCGATCTTGGATGTACATTCGTTGTAATGGACCATGGCCACATCCCGGCCATCCGGTGTCGTTACAATATCTACTTCTTTATATAAACGACTCAAAGGTTTTTCCAATACGACCATAGCGAAAATGCTCGTGCCCGCACTGACATTTCCGGTATTGGGGGCGATGGCTTTGCACGCCACCATTCCGGTTCCGGCGTCGCCTTCCGGTGGACAAAATACACATTTGTCGTTAACGGCCGATGCGGCTTGTTGCTTATTATCGAATAAGTAGTCTTTTCCGGATTCAATGAAACTGCCGGCAACTTCGCCCGCGACCAGAATCTTCGGGGCAATGCTCGGCCAATCGATACCGGTCAGCGCCTTAAATTTCTCGACGTATTCCGGGTGCCATTGATTGTCCTTGACCGGGAACATGCCGCTCGCATCACCGATGCCGATGACTTTTTCGCCGGTCAATTGCCAATGCACATAGCCGGCGAGCGTCGTAATGAAGGATATGTCTTGAACGTGAGACTCTTTGTTCAGTATGGCTTGATAGAGATGTGCGATGCTCCAACGCTCGGGGATATTGAAATCGAAAAGCTGCGTCAGTTTGTCGGCGGCCTCTGTCGTTGAAGTATCTTTCCATGTGCGAAATGCCGCTAATTGCCGATTTTCCCGATCGAAAACCAGGTAGCCGTGCATCATTGCTGATATGCCGACATTGCTGATCGTTAAGTCTTCGGTATTCAGCCGTGATACCGCATCCCTCAATCCGGCCTTAACGTCCGCCAATGGGTAACTGTAGTGACCGTCAATGATGCGACTTTCCCAATGGTGACTTCCGCTACTGATGACTTTTCGCCGGGAATCAATGATGACGGCCTTAATGCGCGTCGATCCGAGCTCGATGCCCAGCGCGTAGGATTCGCTTGTCGATTGAATCGCCTTTTCTATAGTAATCGCCTCCGTTCAAATGAATTTATTCGGACTTATTTCTCTTACGAGAGCAAATGACGCTTTGAAGAATAATGAAGAAGCAGAGCATTGCCGCACGTGTAATCTGCGGCCACCAAGGATCCTGACTGCCGATTGCGGTTACAATCAACAATACCGTTCCGCCCGTCAATACGCCAAACAGTGTGCCAAAAATGTTGCCTACACCACCGGTTAAGAGTGTGCCTCCGATAATTGACGCAGAGATGGCATCCATTTCGAGACCGGTTGCTTGTTGCACCGACCCGGAGCGCGTGTGGAACAAGTAAAGGAATCCGCCGATACCCGCTAAAAGACCGCACAGCACATGAGCCATAAAACGGGTTCTTTTCACGTTGATACCGAGCATTAAAGCGCTTTGCGGATTGCCTCCGACGGCGTAGAAACTTCTGCCGAGACTCGTTTTTCTTAAGAGAAAAAAGATTAATACAACAATGATCAAAGCAACGATAACACCGTATTCCAACTTGGACTGGAGGAAAATGCCTTTCTTATTGTAATCACCTAAGAAAGGAATTTCAATGCGAGCACCCGAAAGTTTTTCAAAAGCGGGATTTGCAACTTGAACCTGATTGACTTCGATCAAAGCGACCAAGCCTCGACCTAAAAACATTCCCGCCAATGTCACGATAAAGGGTTGAATTTCAAGATATGCAATCAACAATCCCTGCAGTATGCCAAAAGCCAATCCTATAGCTAAGGCAAGCAATAAAGATGTCAGAAAATTGAATCCGTATTTATTGAGCCCCACGATACACGACGTACATATCAAGGCTGTCGAGCCGCCGACCGAAATGTCGATGCTTCCGGTCACCATGACAATTGACAGTCCGCAGGCGATGACAATCAGCGCAGCATTTTCATTAAAGAGGTTAAAAAACATCTGGACTTTACCAAAGCCTTTATCCCCGAGGAATATAACAGCTAAGGCATATATCGTGAAAAATAATGTGATGGTGATGGTCAGAAGGAATGCTGTATCCGTCAGCTTTTCTCTTTGCATCAGCTTATTCTTTATCCCGTCAAATCTTCCGATTTGAGGTGCTTCATTCAACGACGACATAAGTATCATCCCCCTTTCCGCGGTTATTCTTTGATTTCAGATCGGCCATTAATGCGCTAAAGAAGGCCTTGACAATCGGCGCCTGAATAACCACCAAAATGACGATGATAGCGGCCTTAAAGACCGGTACGGCGTTGGTGTTGACGTTGAGAGTCATGAGCATGGAGGTCAGGGTTTGAATCGTGTAGGCACCGATGATGGAACCGGTCATATTGAATTTGCCACCCCCGAGCGAATTGCCGCCCAAGGCGACCGCTAAGATGACGTCCATCTCAATGCTGGGTACGATGGTAAAAGGATTCACCGTCTGTACACGACTCGATTGGACAAATCCTGCGATACCGACACATAAACCCAGAACGACGAAGGTTAAAAATTTTATTAATGACGGGTTGAGACCATTAAGACTCGAAGCTTTTGCATTGACACCGACTGCACGGGTATAGAGCCCCAAATTCGTAAATTTTAAGACCAACATCGTGATAATGATAACCAGTACTGTAATCAGAATCGGCGTGGGTATCGGAAACCCGGGTATAAAATTCCCATAATATCCGAAAGACGACACGGCCTTGGGCTTAAGACCGCCCATGGCCATTGAAGCGATTGAGCGCCCGGCCGTAAACAAAATCAGAGTAGCGATCATGGGCTGAATTTTGAACCGGGAGACCAATATGCCATTGAATGCACCGCAAGCCATTCCGGCCAAACATCCCAACAGAAGCGCCACAATAATCGGTGCATGAAGACTGGACGGCTGTGTCTCATTGCCGCAGAGTACGCGCATGACGACACCGCCTGAAATGGCAAGCGTAGCTCCGACACTGATATCCTGACCCTTGGATGACGCGGTCACCAGGGTCATGCCGATCGCTAAGATGACCAATTCGGTCGCATTCGACAGTATGTTGATCAGATTGCCAATCAGTACCGGATGTCCGTTACTGTCCGTACCCATGCTGACCTTAAGAAATCCGGGGTTGATGAAAATATTGATGAGCAATAACAAAATCAAAAATGCGCAAGGGATAAATATGTTGTGTTTCACAATTGATCGGATAATCGATGCCGACCGTGCGTGATTAATGGTGTTGTCATGAGTCGCCATGTGTTGTCGCTCCTCCCGCAATCGTATGCATTATTCTGTCCTGAGTCATGTCTTCGCCCTTAATTTCACCGACGATATTCAAATCGCGCATAACGATGAGCCTCGAACATGTTCTTAACATCTCTTCAATTTCAGATGAGATAAAGGTAATGGACATTCCCTCTTCAGCCAGCTTTAAGACCAGTTTTTGAATATCAACCTTAGTACCGATATCAATGCCGCGGGTCGGCTCATCCAGTATCAGATAATCCGGATGCGTCAATAACCAGCGCGCAAGGATTACTTTTTGTTGATTTCCACCGGATAATGAGCTGATCGGCGTGTCCGCCGAGGCGGTCTTAATACCCAGAATCTTGATATATTCATCCGCAAAAGCTTGAGCCTGCGCTTTCGAAAACGGCTTAAAAAAGCCTCGCATAACCTGAAGCGCCAAAATCATATTCTCACGAACCGATAAATCTCCGATAATACCATCGCGCTTTCTGTCTTCCGAAAGATAGCCGATACCCTTTTTCATTGCTTTGAGGGGCGAAGTGATGCGAACCGATTCACCATGAATCTTAATTTCTCCGCCGGTCACATGGTCCGCGCCGAAAATCGCCCGAACACATTCGCTTCTACCTGAACCGAGCAAACCGGCAAATCCGGTCACTTCACCTTTGCATGTCTTGAAATTGAATGGCTTAATACCGGAGTCACTCGACAATTCGTTGGCTTCGATTACAATTTCTTGTTGTCTCGCGATATCACATGCCGTCTCGTTGTGCAAGGAAGACAAATCTCCAAGTTCCTTGCCCAGCATTTTCGATACAAGTTCAACACGCG
The DNA here is from genome assembly GCA_012718915.1 of Clostridiaceae bacterium. Classification (GTDB taxonomy): domain Bacteria; phylum Bacillota; class Clostridia; order Saccharofermentanales; family Saccharofermentanaceae; genus DUPM01. The sequence continues at coordinate 4,156 of JAAYBI010000008.1, read as the reverse complement.
GCAGATCTCTGATTAAATATTCTCCGACTAATTCTCCGTTGCGAAGAACTGTAATCTTGTCGCATACCTCGTAGACTTGATCGAGAAAATGCGTCACGAAAATGATTCCGACACCGCGGTCTCTCAGGTCGCGCATGAGTGAAAAGAGCTTCGACACCTCTTGATCGTCTAAAGATGATGTCGGTTCATCTAAAATCAGCACCTTACATTCCATATCGACCGCACGAGCGATAGCGACCATCTGCTGCACGGCGATTGAACAACTCGACAGTTGCTGCGTCGCCTTAGCCGGTATGCCCAAGCTCGAAAGAATGACATTGGTCTTTTCGATGCGTTTTTTCCAATTAACTATGAGCTCATCGGTTCTGCCGATAAACATATTCTCGGCTACCGTGAGATTCGGGCACAGAGTAATCTCTTGATATACCGTGCTGATTCCAAGCTTCTGTGCCTCTTGAGGCGATTTGATGGTCACGGGTTTATCCAAACCTTTTAGGTTGATCTCACCGCTCTCCTTGACGTAAACACCGGTCAATACCTTAATCAGAGTGGATTTTCCTGCACCGTTCTCCCCCATAAGAGCGTGAATTTCACCTTCACAGAGCCTAAAATCAACATTTTGTAGTGCACGGACACCCGGAAAACTCTTGTATATTCCTCGCATTCTTAATACTGCGTTTTGCATTGTTGACTAATACCCTCCAACATGTTGTCTTGATGGACCAGTTTCATGATTGATGTAGCAAATGCGCGACACCCGGGTAGCGGACGATATCCACACTCTGAGCGCCGCGCATTGCTTAATCAACTTTTACCACAATTAAAGGCGATTGATAGATAGGAAAGTAATCTTAATAGCTTCTTGCATCAACAATAGCTTGTGTGATGGTCTCAGCATCAAACATCTCTTCTTCGACGTACACGTTTTTCTCAATCTTCTCGCCCTTTTCAAGACTTTGGATCAGAGAAACCAGACGTGGTCCGTGCAAAGGATTACACTCGATATCAAGATTGAATTCGCCTGCCAATACCTTTTCAAGAGCCCACTTATTGGCATCAAAAGCGATAACTTTGACATCGCCGGTTTTGCCGTATGTAATACCTGCTGCATCCATAGCATCACAAGCACCACGAGCCATGTTGTCATTCTCAGCATAGATAACATTGAATTCTTTGCCGGAAGCGATCAAATCTGCTACAGCCTGCTTGGCCAAGGTCTCGTCCCAACCCTTCATGTTCTGGTTGAAAACGATGTTCCAGCCGTTAGCAGCCGCGCCATCTTCGATGGCCTTCGAGCGGCCGAGTTGTGCGGATGATCCGGTGTCACCACCAAGAACAACGATGTTGACTTCGTCCATGTCCTGAGTCTTCAGCCAATCCACAGCCTTAACGCCCTCTGCTTCAAAATCGGAACATACCATTGCGGTATAAAGATCTTCGGTCAAGTCGAGCTTACGGTCTGCCATGATCAACGGGATACCCGCGTCTTTAGCTGCCTTAGCAACATCTTCCCAACCGGCAGATTGCAGACCCAGGATTACTAAATAATCTACTTCTTCCTGGATGAGCTGTTGTGCCTGAGCGATCTGCTTCGCATGGTCGCCTTCACCGAAAACCATCTTGGTCTCGAATCCTGCTTCTGCAAAGGCCTCATTCATCGACTTCGTGTTTGCGGTACGCCAGTCAGACTCGTTGGCATTCGTCTGTACGACACCAACCGTAATCTTTCCATCGTCCTTCTTTGCTTTGTCTTTCCCGTTACACGCTGCAAGCGAGAAAACGAGCATCAAAGCCAAAACTAGTGAAACTACCTTTTTCATCGAAAAATACCTCCTGTGTGTTGTGAACCTAATAGACCAGGTTATATGTACAAGCATAATCAGGTTGTACATATAAGTCTGTACAAAAATTACCACAAAATGTTTGAATTCTTTCGAAATTGGTCAAAATAGTTCTAACACGTATCAAATACAAGCTTTTTTTGCACTTGTTCGCTTAAATGGATACGTACAAGTTGAGTCCATTTCAATTCACAAATCAAAAAAATACTTCCTCCGAAGTATTTTTCGATTGATGCATGCAACTTCTATCCGCCTAATCGCTAAACGCCTTGCCGATGCTATGATCCGCCTGCTCTGCTCTTCTTTCGGAATTGACTGGGAGTTAATCCGACCATTTTTTTGAAAATACACGCAAAATAGTGATAGTCGTTGTATCCGACTTCCGAAGAGATTTGCGATATACGCTGCGTCGAACTGCCGAGAAGCGCCTTTGCCTTTTCAATTCTTACATGTGTAAGATAACTGACAAAGGTTTCTCCGGTCTCTTTTTTGAAAATATAACTAAAATACGTCGCGCAGACATTGACGGACTCTGCAACTGCCGACAGAGAAATCTCCGGTTCATGAAAATGAGCTGCAATAAAGGCTTTAGCTTGGCCGGCGATGGATTTGCCTGCACATGCTTTGCTGTTGCGCATCCGGATGCATTTTTCGAGAAGATCCGTCAGATATTCGCCAACCGACTTCTCGTCCGCGAATTGCCGAATAAAAGTATCGGAGCTTCCGACTTCTTTTTCGAAATCTTCGTTGCTCAGACCGATACATGACATCACCATCTTGGCCGTCAAATATACATCCGTAACCACATAAAAACGAAACAGCGCGCTTCGCATGGCTTCACGTCCGATGCTGTCAAAAATGTATTGGACCACACGATGTGCATCACCCGGTGAACCGGCATAGATCAATTCTTCGACACCCGATTTATCAATACAGCGTAAATCCGATAATCTTAACTGCTCCAAATCACCGTTGTTAAGAAGATCCTCATAACGATAATCTGCGATATCCACTAGTGTACTCTCCTGTGGTGCACTTCCGCCTTGCCGGGAGCGGCAGCGGATGATTCGCGTCTGACTAATTCCGGCAAAAACAATACATCCTTAGCCTTGAAACTCGGATTGGTCATTTGCTCGAGCAACAGTTTTGCGGCCGTTTCACCGAGTTGTTGCTTGGGGTGAGATACCGAGGTCAGAGGCACCTCGCAAACACGTGCCAAGTTGGAATCATCAATGCCCACAATCGAAATATCTCCCGGAACGCCGATGCCTTGCTGCTTGCAAAACGCCATCAACTCCACGGCCAAATTATCGTTATAGCAGACCACCGCAGTACTTTCATCAAGCAAAGCTTTTAGCGCCGAAGCGGAATTTTGAAACAATGTCGCCTTTTCTGTCGCCGAGTACCACATAATCCGCTTGTCGGAAATCGGAATTCTGTGCTTCATCAGAGCATGCATATAACCCTGATAGCGCTTATGTCCCTGCATGTTGTCGAAAACAAAAATACCTGCGATGTTCTTGTGTCCGAGCGATATCAAATGATCTGTGACTATTTGTCCTGCGGCATGGTCGTCCATGGCGACCAAAGGGCTTCCGGACCAGGCATATTTTGCATTAAAAAATACAATCGGAATATCTCTGGCACGAATTTCGTTATAAAGAGCCAAGTTGGGATTGGGTAATGCGCTCTGTGACGGCTCGATAATTAATCCGCCGACATTTTGCGAGAGCATCTTCTCAATGGCCCGGGCCTCTTCAGTGACCTGGTTTGAAGTCGTCATCAACTGCATGGATACATTATTATCCGAGAGAACGCGCTCAATTCCGGTAACAATACTCGGGAAAATGTAATCGCTGAAATAGGTCGATACAATGCCCACGAGATGCGAGTCCTTCTCAATGGCGACGGCGTTCGGGCTCTGAACAAAAGTGCCGCTTCCCTGCCTGCGCGAAAGAATGCCCTGCCGCTCCATGCAAGCCAGTGCCTGACGAACCGTCTGCCGACTCACATTATGAATGGCGCACAACTCGGTTTCAGAATAAAACTTATCTCCGACGGACAGCGGCTTATCTCGGATGACATCCTTGGCCCAATTTACGATACCGAGATACTTAAACTCATTCATAAACCCTCGCACAGCAATCGCTTTGTTCGAAAAACGCGGAAATCTTAACCGAAATACACTCTATAGGCATGGATTATAACACTCGCATATTTGTTAGTACAACCGCATTATTTTACTGTCTTTACCCCTCATATTATTGTTTTTCGATCGTGCGGGATGGTTTTTATGGCTAATTCAGGAATAAATG
>JAAYBI010000091.1 GCA_012718915.1 Clostridiaceae bacterium | reverse complement strand
TTGAATGGGATCCGTAATGATTCTTCGCTCATGATCACCTACAGGAGGAGAAAAGATGAATCAAAGCGGACTAAAAGAATCTTTTGTGGCACCGCAAACGGGACACATCCAATCGTCCGGAAGATCTTCAAAAGCTGTTCCTGGAGCAATGCCGCTATCCGGATCGCCAATTTCAGGGTCATACTCATATCCACATAAATCACAAATGTACTTTTGCATAAACTTTACCTCCATAATCCTTTGAAATAATTATATATTCATGACGACTGAAAAAAATGGCTTTTCTGTTACAAAAATAAAAGCAAATCAAATACTTTTGCCACTACTTTATATATTCGAACTCAATATCGTACATCTTAACCGGATCACCCTCTTGAATCCCCTTCTTTTCAAGTGCATCAATAATACCGCGTTTTCGCATAATGCGCTGAAAATAATTCAAAGAATCCGGATCATCGAAGTTCGTTGAATCCGAAAGATTTCGAATAAACGGACCCTCAACGCAATAGACGCCATCAATGACGTTAATTTCAAATAGCTGCTCTTCTTCAAATTTATAGAGTTTTTCTTCCTCCACAGCTATCTTCAGTTCCGGCCTTTCCAAAAGCGGAACCATACGCGCAAGCGCCTGAACGAGAGGTTCTGTACCGTCTGCAATGGCAGCACTCATCAAGAAAAAATCAAAACCCAGGTTCTTCACATACGACTCAAATTGAGAGATTTGCTCTTCTGTCGCTTGATCCATCTTATTGGCAACGACAATTCTCGGTCGATCCTTGAGCGAAGCATCATATTGCTCAAGTTCAGAACTGATGGTTTCAAAGTCAGTGATAGCATCTCCGCCATCTTCCGCAGAAACATCGACAACATGAACTAAAAGTCGCGTACGCTCGATATGTCTCAAAAAATCCATGCCGAGTCCGGCGCCTTGATGCGCACCTTCAATTAATCCCGGAATATCAGCAACAACAAAACTGACGTCATCGTATTGAACCATGCCGATAACCGGTTCAATCGTCGTAAACGGATAGTTGGCAATTTTCGGCTTCGCTGCCGATATCACTGAAAGCAGAGTCGATTTTCCGGCATTGGGCAGTCCCACTAAGCCCACGTCAGCGAGCAATTTTAGTTCCAGAATCAGCTCATATTCGTCGCCGGGAATGCCGGCTCTCGCAAAATTGGGCGCCTGACGAACCGAATTAGAAAAATGGATGTTGCCCTGTCCGCCACGCCCACCATTTGCAATAACGACCGTCATTCCATCTTCTATCATGTCTGTTATGATTTTGCCGCTCTCAACATCTTTAACCAGAGTGCCAACCGGAACATCAATCACTAAATTGTCGCCGCCCCGACCATACATTTTTCGATTCTTGCCGTTTTCACCGTCCGGAGCGAAAAATTTGCGTTTGAATCGGAAAGAGCGAAGCGTCGACTGATTTTTTGTCGCACGCAAAATGACGTCGCCACCCTTACCGCCGTCGCCACCATCGGGACCGCCGTTCGTGATGTACTTTTCAGTGTGAAAAGCAACCATTCCACGTCCGCCGTCGCCGCCCTTGACATGAATTTTTACCTTGTCCGTGAACATATTGTCTCCTTTTAATTAAAAAGGGCCGCACCGATAAAATCTTATCGGCCGGTCCTTTGAATGTCGATAACAAAAGTCGTAGCGGTAGATTACTCAACAGGATAGACGCTGACGCGCTTCTTATCTCTGCCGACTCTCTCATACTTGACACGACCGTCAATCAATGTGAACAGAGTATCATCTGAGCCAATGCCAACATTATTACCCGGGTGAATCTTCGTGCCGCGTTGGCGAACGAGAATGTTTCCGGCAACAACAGGTTGACCGTCGCCCTTCTTTGCACCTAAACGCTTGGACTCTGAATCACGACCATTCTTAGTCGAACCAACACCCTTCTTGTGCGCAAAGAGTTGCAAATCCATCTTAAACATAATTAACACCTCCAATGTGTTCGTCTAATTTGACACGACACGTATATGCTTCCCGCCGTAAGTCTCCTTATCGGTCTGCTCTAATAACTCAAATCCGGACTTAACAGTCGCCAATATCCATTGAGATGGCGTGTCCTTACCCTTCATTAATTCGTCGTTCGGCAAGTCAAGCTTGCTCGGTGAACGTTGAACGTCTTGAGCGATCGAGTAAAAATTCGCTAATCCGCACAATTCTTCAAGCGCATGAATCGCTGTCTGAAAAAGCGTCGATGACGCCGCGCAGATTATATCTCTACCATACTCGTCAAAACGGGCATGACCTTTGACGGATAATGAACGAATCAAGCCGTCTTCAGTCACAGAAAATGTAACGTTAATCATGTCAATTTACTGTCGTCGATCAGGCGTTAATTGCCTTGATGCGAACCTTCGTGTACGGTTGTCTGTGGCCCTTTTTACGGCGATAGCCTTTCTTGGCCTTATACTTGACAATGCTGACCTTCTTATTCTTGCCGTGCTTGACAATTTCGCCTTCGACGGCGACCTTGGCCAAAGCATCTCCGGTCTTGAGTCCGTCGTCCGTTCCAACAGCAATAACCTGATCAAACTTGATCAAATCACCCTGTTCTCCCTCGAGCTTCTCAATGAAGATCTCATCATCTACGGCAACCTTATATTGCTTGCCGCCGGTCAAAATAACTGCATACATCATGTGTTCTCCTCCTGTTCTTCCAGTCTCGCTGCCAATCCAGGGCAGTTGCTTGCGCAACATTTAAGGCCCGGCACATGCGGTCACCGGAGAATGATACCACGCAAGCATCGCCTTGTCAACGAATAGTACCTGACAGACTTAAGAATTTCTTTCTACGAAGCAAACACCGTAACACTCGCCGGCGTTAGCCCGAAGACATGCCAATCGAGATATCTCAAGCGTCTTGCCCAACCATCATATACTGCCAGAAAAAGCCGATCGGCAGCGCCTTCTTTATGATAAATCCGGCAACCAACGACCGTAACAGTATGGTTAGCATAGTCACCGAATGAGATATTCAGTAATACCGGTCTATTCTTTCTTAGTTCGGAGAGAATAGAAGAACGTTTGAAAAAATAATGATTATTTACAACCGGCTTATCGCAACCATAAGCGCGAAGTACATCGCGACACATTCTATCAATATTCCAAGGACCATAACGAAGACGGCTCCTAATTGATCGAATCTTTTTAGGATCGTATCCATAAGTCAGAAATACATCTCTGACGACTTCATATATAGCTTGAGCATTCGCCGGAACCGTCGGGTAGTAATCTTCACGCATAAACAGGAGGACACGCGTCAACGATGTCAGCGTACAGTTATTTGCTGACTTTTCAAAAATCAATTGAGGAAAGTCGTTCACACGATCCAAAAAAATACTATCCGTAAGCTGATAATCCTCACCGTAAGTATCCGAAACATATAAGGGCAAATCTTCGATTCCGGCATACCCACCGAATGATGAGCTCTGTCCGGGACGCGACGAAGGCAACCGCTTTTTTCTTAGAGTCACAAGATTCCTCCTCAGGTCAGAATCATTGTTCGGGCGCAACAATTGAGGCGCCGACATCTACGACAGCGGGTAGCTTGATTTTACGAGCTACGCCATTGTATTCACCATGTATTCGCTCGATAAGCATCATTGCCGCGGTCTCTGCAATCTGCTCAACAGGTTGCAGACCAATCGTAAGCTTTGGGTGGTAAATCCGGGAAATGGTCTGAGTTTCGAAACCGACAAACGATATATCACGAGGTATGCTCATCCCTATCTCGTTGAGATAGGTTAATGCACCAACTGTTAAATCGTGACCGGCCGTAAAGACCGCAGTCGGACGATTATTAAGTTCGAGCAAATATTTCATGCCTTGATAACCGCTCTTCTCAGAAATATCTACTTTATATATCAGATCTTCTCTCGGCTGAATGTCGATTTTTTTGTGCGCTGCTATATATCCCGAGATACGATCTTCTGTCGTACTGACACCCGGAGCCCCGACCAACAAGCCAATCCTTCGATGCCCTTTCTTGATAAACATAGAAGTAATCTTCTTTGAAATTTCAGTATTGTCAATGATTACAGAATCAAAACTGCTCCCACTGACTCCGACGTCAATAAAGACCAACGGTGTTCCTTGTGCAACGACCTGAGACAAATCGCGCTTACGGACATTGATCGGCTGCATAATTATTCCATCCACTTGCTTATTCAGAAGCAACTCCAGCTTCTTGCTCGCACCTTCAGGATCACTTTCGTCGTAGTCACAAATAATGGTGCTGTAACCATTTGCGAAAAGAGCCTTGTCAATATGCGATAGGACGGACAATCCATAATAGTCAGCCAAGCTCGGAATAAGCACGCCTACAGTCATGGTTCGTCGAGTTTTCATACCGCGCGCAACAGTATTTACTCGATAATTCAATTCACTGATAGCTTGCTCAATAGCCTCACGATTATCCGATAAAACGTTTCCTCCGTTAAGCATCTTAGATACCGTCGCGATTGAAACTCCGGCGCGCTTGGCTACGTCTTTAATTGTTGCCGCCATAATTAACCTCTCATCTTTCAATAAAACTACTCTCCGATATAATAGCGTGTTATGAAGCATATCGCAACTAACGCACTATACTGTGAATGCCATTTTCAAAACATAGCCATAATCATATAAAACAACGCACCGGACAGAGCCGGTAAAACAGAAGATCCGCTCGCATGCCTTACCTTTCTTCGAAAATAGTCCGATGCAAAAACTAAAAGTATGTGAGCCAGCAGGACAATAAAGACCCAGGCTTTTTTTGTGATAAATGCAAAAATTAAAGCTATCAACATCGGGAGAACAGAAATACCACGAAATCGATATGAGGACAGAAAACCTCGACCATGGTTAGGGTTTTTATCCCCTATGGAGTAGAAAAAATCAATTTTTTGACATGCAATTAATCCTACAAATAGTAACAATGCGAAAATAATCAATATAATCATCCTGGGCATGATCAAAAAGCGATTCAGCGAAGACACATGATGTGCAACATATAAGAAAACACCCAGCATAAAAAGGGATGTCGCAGCATAAGAATATATCTTCTCAACGTCAAACTTCTGACGCATTAGTCCCAGTTTTCTGATGTTTTTCAAATAGAAAAATGCCGCCGTAAGCGTAGAGAATACAATCCATGAGACAATGAAATAACTTACAAGCTCGTCATAAGTGATAACAATGATGCCCAGAAGGACAGAGAAAACCAGCGCAACAGGCAATAAGAGCGCAAAAATATAACGTTCTGATCTCTCAATCTTAGAGTACAACGCAATCTCTGCAGGCTTATTCCGCTCTTTATCTTCTTTGATTTTGATGCGCGGCAATCGCTCAACCGGAACCGTCGACAAGAATAAAAACCAGCCACCGATCATTAATATAATCGGCAATATCTTGAGTGCTTGATAAATTAGTATTACGCTACGAGGATCTGTCATATTTTCTTCGCCCTGAAGAATATATCGATCCAAAAAAACACTGATTTGCTTATAGGTATCCGGAAAAGCACTCGCGATACGAGGGTCTAATTCATTCGAGCCCAGTATGGTGCGAACACTGAGAAAAGTGAGCGCATCCGGGGCGATTCTAACTTCAGGAGACAAAAAACCATATCCAGACAAGCTTCGGGTCATGGTAGTATCTTCGCCGGAAATGAGTTCATATAGGCGATTGGTCTTCGGTTCGTTAATTCCAAATATCCCAATCGGTCTCGGTAATCGTTTTAATGACGCAGAATCTATGTCTTTATTATCCGCGAATTCCGGCATTACGACAACTAACCCGGCGACCAAATCATTGGCGGCATACAGTTCGAGTCCCCGATATATAGTATCTCCATAAGTCATCAGAACAACGCGTTCTAAGCTTTCATCTTTGAGAAAAGCCGATATATCCACGGCAAGTTGTTCATATGTTGACAATTCATTAGTTTGAATATAGGCCGAAGGAATACCCATTCCGGAAAATACGGTCCGATATTCTCCTTCAGGAAAACGCTCAGAAACAGAATATAGGCAGACGACGCCTACCTTCTTATCAGAGTACGCCTTGTCTGAAGTGGTGGTCGAAAGCACCACCGAAATGATTAAAATAATATTTGAAATCAGCATCATTGCGAGGCCAAACTTCTTCATTTTTTGGTTTTGCATTCAGTGCTCTCCTCCGCTCCAAAATATTATATCATTATCATGCGAAGGTTCGAAAATAAAAAATAGCGATCCACAACTCAAGTTGCGAAATCGCCATTTTGAAGATGCAATCGGGTATCAATTATGTAACCAGGGCTTCCTCGACGCTCACAGAGAAAGAATCCGAGGATGCAGAAGCCAAAATATTGACGGACTTATTCTCATACTCAAACATAGCTTGATGATATTTTTCAAGTATGGCCTCCGACAATACCTCTCTAAAAGCGGAATGAATCGGATGCACGATGTCCTTAAACTCGCCATCTTGAGTGCGCCGACTCGGCATTGCGATAAACAAGCCCGCGGATCCTTCAATGACCTTTATATCGTGAACGACAAAGGCCTCTTCAAAAGTAACAGAAACAATTGCTTTCATCTTGCTGTCCGGATTAAGCTTGCGAATGATGATACTTGTAATATCCATATGTCGAACTCCTTTAATCTGTCATACACAACAGTCCGAATGGGCTAACGAAAATAACCCAAGCACATGATGATTTTACACTACGCCATCAATTTTGTAAATGATATTTAAGATGTGGCCGGGAATAAGCACTTTTGCGCCTCGATGAAACACAAGTAAAATCCCTTATCAAAAAGCTCTCATACTGATATAATCGTTTCTGAATAAAGATTACATATTGGATTTGTGAAAAGAGGCCACTATGATTGAATCGACGAAGTCCGGATCTTCCGATAATAATGAGCGTACCTTTAATCCTGAACCGGGTTCTCGTATATTTTTTGTCGGAATCGGCGGGATCAGCATGTGCGGATTAGCCGAATTGGCGATGCATTACGGTTATCCCGTATCCGGATCTGACAAGCATCTTCCGCCGAGGGTCTCACGTTTGACTGAACAAGGCGCAACCTTGTATAGGACTCATGACAAGAGTAACATCATCTCGTTTTCGCCTGATGTATTGGTGCACACTGCTGCCATTCTCCCGGGAAATCCGGAAATAGAATATGCCAAGGAAATTGGCATTCCGATTGTATCCCGGGCGGAATTTCTGGGTTGGCTGACTCGCAAATTCAGCAAAGTTATTAACATATCCGGAACTCACGGGAAAACGACCGTGACCTCGATGTTGGCCATGATAATGATTGAGGACCAAAAAGATCCGACCGTACATATCGGCGCAGAATTTCAAGAATTCAACAGTACCGTTCGAGCTGGCGCTGATTTTTCATTACTGATTTCTGAGGCCTGTGAATATCAAAAATCCTTTCTTGAATTCCGTTCTTCGACGGCAGCGATCACAAATATTGATTTTGATCACGTTGACTGCTATCGAAATATCGACGAATTAATTGATGTTTTTGCAATTTTTACGGAAAATATTGATAATGACGGCACTTTAGTTATTCCTGCTCATGATCATTGCGTCGCGGCCACCGTTACTCAGATGATTAAGTCAAGAATGTCTCGCTCGATACCTGTGCCAAGAATTATTACTACAGGTTTATCGGATGATCGTTTCTTACTCGACAATAGCAAACCGGATATTTACGCCGATCGAATCGAGTATATTGATGGGCTGCCGGCTTTTGATTTATGGATCTTCGGCGAATTACAAGGAAGAATCTTTTTGCGCGTTCCGGGAAGACACAACATTTACAATGCCCTAACCGCTTCAGCTAGCGCTTATGCAAACAATGCTTCGATAGATAGCATTATCCGTGCACTCAATCATTTTTCAGGCGCTGAAGGCCGATATAATGTCAAAGGCACTTATCACGGCGCTACTGTCGTCACTGACTATGCTCATCATCCGGCGGCCGCGCAAGCCACTTTGCAAGCGGCTTCGATGATGCCACACAACAACACTTGGGTCGTATTTCAACCTCTGACATATAATCGAACAAAGATACTCTTTGACGATTATGTTCGCGTCCTAAAGACATGCAGACACATTATCTTTTCGGAGATTTTTTCTGACAGAGAAGTCAACCCGGGCGATATTTCATCCTCTATGATCGCAGATCAAATCAATAATTCGGATGGGCATGCCGAGTTTTATCCGATGAAAGCGGACATTATCAATCGTCTCAACGAGCTGGTTGGCCCAAATGACCTTGTGTTAATACTTGGACCCGAAGACATACGCGAATTGGCTGACGAGCTTATCAAAACACCATAATTGATATATTTATAACACCGCAAAAAGGCTCGCCGCATGGC
>JAAYBI010000090.1 GCA_012718915.1 Clostridiaceae bacterium | reverse complement strand
TAGTTTGAATGGCAAAACAGTTGACATAAGTTGTCTTATATCATTAAAATATACGAAGTGCATATATATGAATAATTCTCTATATTTGTAACTTGAAAACTAAATATTGGAGGTGAGTACATAGTGGAGTGGCTCTACGTAGTTGCCGGTCTGCTGGTTGGCTCAGCTATAACTTGGATTTTAGTTGTTTTATTCTATCGCAAAGGTTTATCTAAGCGGCAGAAGAAAATGCAAGAAGACATTTTAAAAGCAGAGTCCGAATCCGACAAAATCGTCGGAGAAGCCCAGAAGGCTGCAGAAAACAGAAAAAGAGAACTCTTATTGCAAGCAAAAGAAGAAATTACCAAAGCCAAAGTAGAGCTTGAGCGTGATGTTCGAGACAGAAAAGCTGAGCTTGCAAAAGAAAGACACAGAATCGAGCAAAAAGAAGAAGTTCTGGACAAGAAGTTAGACATAATTGACCAGAAGGAAAGCGCACTCGAAACTCGAGTCAGCGATGTTCTGGCAATGGAAGAACGTGCGAGAGAACTCGAAAAGCAAAAGGTATTCGAACTCGAACGTATTTCCGGATTATCTGTCGACGATGCAAGGCATCTGGTACTTGAACAAGCTCGTCAGGAATTCAGTCATGAAATGGCTGCTCTTCTTAAGAATATGGAAGAGAAGACAAAGGAAGAAGCGGATCGAAAAGCTAAGGACATTATTGTCAGTTCAATTCAACGCTATGCTTCGGACTATGTTTCTGAAGTTACAGTATCCGTCGTTTCTCTTCCTAACGATGAAATGAAGGGGAGAATCATCGGTCGTGAAGGTCGAAATATCAGAGCGATTGAGACGATAACTGGTGTTGATCTGATTATTGATGATACGCCCGAAGCGGTCATTCTCTCAAGCTTCGATCCGATTCGAAGAGAAATCGCGCGTTTGACAATTGAAAAATTGATTGTTGATGGACGTATCCATCCGGCAAGAATTGAAGAGATGGCTAACAAGGCACAGAAGGAAGTCGCTCAAACCATCAAGCAAGAAGGTGAGCGTGCCGCGTTTGATACCGGTATTATTGGTCTTCATCCTGAGATTGTTAAGTATTTAGGCAAACTTCGTTATCGCACAAGTTACGGTCAAAATGTCCTGCAGCACTCTATTGAAGTATGTTGGATTGCCGGCATGATGGCTGCGGAGCTTGGTCTTGATGTTACAACTGCTAAGCGTTGCGGTTTATTGCATGATATTGGCAAAGCTGCTGATTTCGAAATGGAAGGGTCGCACATAGAGCTTGGCGGAGATATTGCAAGAAGATTCAAGGAATCGGATCAGGTCATCAATGCGATTATGTCGCATCATGGTGATGTTGAACCTGATACACCGATTTCGGTGTTGGTTGCGGCAGCAGATGCCATTTCTGCGGCAAGACCCGGTGCAAGAAGAGAAAACTTAGAAACATACATCAAGAGAATTCAAAAACTCGAAGAAATCGCAACCAGCTTTGAAGGTGTTGAAAAGTCATACGCCATTCAGGCCGGAAGAGAAATTCGTGTTATGGTTAAGCCCGAGATTGTTAGTGATCCCGAAATGATTCTAAAAGCTAGACAAATTTGTCAGCGTATTGAACAAGAACTTGATTACCCCGGTCAGATTAAGGTTAATATCATTCGTGAGACTCGTGCTTCAGACATTGCAAAATAGTTATTGGACGATTCATTTGCCCCGTCTCAAATCATGAGACGGGGTTTTTTTATGGTAGAATGTAAGAATAATTCGAATCGGAGATTTATAAATTGAATATACTTTTTTTTGGAGATATAGTTGGACATCCCGGGCGCAATTTTTTACTTGAACGACTACCTTCGCTGACAGATAGGTACCGTCCTGATTTGTGTATAGCAAATGCCGAAAACGCTGCAGCGGGGTTTGGAATAAATCAAACAATTGCAAAATCATTGTTTGATGCCGGTATCCATATTCTTACTATGGGGAATCACACATTTGCCCGTCCTGATTTTTTTAGAATCGCAGACATAGAGAAGAGGATTGTACGACCTGCCAACGTATCAAAGAATTGGCCGGGTTTTGGATTTGCTTTGTATGATGCGGGTAATCTGGGGAAAGCCCTAATTATAAACGTCTTAGGACGTGTTGGCATGAATCCGTGCGACTCGCCATATACTTGTGTTGATCAGATTATCGAGCAAAAAGAGCATTTAGGTGCTAAGATTGTTATTGTTGATTTTCACGCGGAGGCGACTTCGGAAAAGGTCGCAATGGGCCATTATCTTGATGGCCGCGTATCTTTAGTTCTCGGGACTCATACACATGTTCAGACTGCCGATGAATCCATATTGCCAAGAGGCACCGGACATATTTCGGATGTCGGCATGACCGGAGCGATCAACAGCGTTTTAGGCATGAAGACCGAAACCTCGCTCCGTCGTCTGGTGGACCAATTGCCGGCTCAATATGAGTCAGCGACCGGTCCTGCTATGATAAATGCAATCTTTGCTTCTGTCTGTGATCAAACCGGAAAATGTCTTTCTATTGAAAGAATCAACATTAAAGAAAAATCATAATTTTATAAATTTGAGGTGGGTATGCTGTATCTTATAGTCGCTTTATTGGTAGTAATCGACCAAATAACCAAATTACTTGTAATTAATAGAATTGATCTTCATCAGGTGGTTCCGGTTATTGATGGATTCTTTTCTATCACGTATGTTAAAAATACCGGTGGTGCATTTAGTTTCCTGTCCGGAACTTCTTGGGGCATTTTTCTGCTCACCGGTCTATCGGTGGTGGTTTCGATTATTACGTTATTTTTGATTCGTTATTTCAAGCAGAGCCAATATCACTGGGTTCGTATTGCACTTACAATTCTTTCCGGTGGCGCGATTGGCAATATGATTGACCGTTTATGGTCAGGAGCGGTGGTAGACTTCTTAATGTTTGACTTTGGCAGCTACACATTCCCTATATTCAATTTTGCGGATATGTGTATTGTTGTTTCTTGTATTTCACTAATAGTCATATTATTTTTCGATCGTAAACTTATTGATTATATGTCCCAAGAGAAACCGGTAACGGATCGCAAAAAGCTTGTCTCTGACGAGCAGGAAGAAAAGGATTCTCAAAGTGAATAATAAAGAAATTATCAGTGACCAGAAAGAAATCCGGATTGATCTCTATTTATCCAACATTCTATCTTCACATTCGAGATCATATATAAATGATTTGATTGCGAAGGGAGATATTCATGTAAATGGAACAACGACTAAACCTTCCTACAAAATCAAGATTGGCGATCGAATATCAATTAATATTCCAGAGCCTATCTTAACTGAAATGGCTCCGGAGTCCATTTCTTTGGATATTGTTTACGAAGATGAATATTTGATTGTCGTTAATAAACCTCAGGGAATGGTCGTTCATCCTGCTCCGGGTCATCACAGCGGCACTCTTGCGCATGCGTTGTTACATCATTGCAAAGGATCTTTGTCTGACATTAATGGCGTTATTCGCCCCGGGATTATTCATAGAATTGATAAAGACACATCGGGTTTAATTATTGCCGTTAAAGATAATGATACGCACCGGATCATGGCTGAAGCCATTGCTTCTCATAAAATTGAACGTATATACAGAACATGTGTTTATGGAGTTTTGGATACCGACAAAGGCATTATTGATGCGCCTATATCACGATCTCCTTCTGATCGCAAAAAAATGGCTGTTGTCAGCGGTGGCAAGCATGCTGTCTCTCGTTTTGAAGTCATTAAACGATATCGCAAAGCTTCCGACCTTTCGGTTCGACTTGAAACGGGCCGAACACATCAAATACGTGTGCACATGCACTATATTGGCTATCCGGTCATCGGTGATCCACTTTATGCACACAAACGAAAAGCTTATAATTTATCCGGGCAGGCTCTTCATAGCTCATCGTTGTCGTTTGTCCACCCTCACAGCGGAGAGACCATAAACCTGTCGTGTGCTTTGCCTAATTATTATCTGGAGTTATTAAAAGAACTTGACGCAGAGTAATATGCATTTTCGATGAGGAGTTTCAGTGTGAGTTTTCATAAAAAGCACAATCGAATGCCGAGATCCTATCAGATGGTGGTGTTCGCTTTGCTGATTTTTATGGGTTTTTTGATAACGAATCAAATCGAAAGATTAATTGCTACCAGTGATGCCAAAAAAATTCTTAAAGATAAAATTCTTGCGCTTAACATTAAGAAAGATGAATTGTTAGAAGAGCAAGTTCAACTTCGATATCGAAGTGCCCTGCTGAATGAATCATTAATTGCCCTTCAAAACCAGCGTGAGACGAACCAAGTAAGCGTCGAACTTTCCGATAGCTATACTAACATGCTCCGATTTGCCGGACTTTCTGATGAATCAGGGCCGGGAGTGACCATTGTCTTACATGACCAAAGTCCTCTGTCTGAAGATGAACCAACACCTGATACGGTATTGATCCACTCCCAAGACATTCATTATTTAATTCAGACGTTGGTCAACATAGGAGCATCTGCAATTGAAGTAAATGGTGAACGTATAACGAATTTGAGTTGTGTCACTTGCGTGGGTCCCACGATTAGAATCAATGACCGGAGATTTCCGGCTCCTTTTGTCATTAAAGCCATATGCGATCCGGATTCCACATATGATATACTCATAAATGATGCAATTGTCATAAGTCACTTCGAAGATTTAGGCCTCATTCAAATAGAAAAATCTACGTATATGACCATTGGGGCTTATACAAATCTCGAATACGTTCGACGCATTTCTGAAGAACTGGGGGAAGGTCAGAAGTATGACTAAATATGCAAAAACTTTAGCTATATCTGTCGTTTTGCTCTTGTTCGGTTTTCTGATATCTGTTCAGATAAGATCTATAAGTCCCCAAAAAATTCTTTCGACTAACGACAATGCCGAACTCTACGCGCTTCAAGAAGACGTCATGAATTTAATGCGCGAAAACAGCATGTTAACGGAACAAAATGAGCGTTTGTCAATTCAACTCGATGCACTCAGTGATGATATTACCGGAGATGATACTCATCTGAATGAGATTCTTGAGCAAAAAAAACAAGCAGAAATATTTGCCGGTCTTACGGACGTTAGTGGGATGGGTCTGGAAATTATTCTTCAATACGGAAACGATACGCCCGTGTCTTCCGGAACACTTCTGGTTGTCATAAATGAACTGAGAACTGCCGGTGCTTTAGCTATTTCTGTGTCCGATGAAAGAATTGTTGCTTTGACTGAGATTCGCGATGTCGGCACCGAACAACCAAGAATTATTATTAATGGCAACTCATATTCGGCAAATTCCGAGTTTGTGATTAAGGCCATCTTTCGCGAAGAAGATTTGGGTCGGGCGACGTCATTAATGAATGATGTCGTATCTCAACTATCTTCATATGGAGTGGTTTCTTTGAATATTTATGACAAAGTCGATATTCCCAGACTTTCTGAATATAGTGTGACATTTAGAAGATATGATTGATGAAAGGAGTATTGATCGGTTGGAACCTCATAATATGCAAGTTAGCGTGAAATATATCGATCAACATCTGCTGCATTTTGATGCGGCTAAACGTCGTCTTGAGTCGGTTTTGTCTGTTCGCATCGAGTGCGAACACGGCATAATAAATCTATATTCAGATCAAATTGAACTAAGCGAAGCCGGATCAGTTATAGAAAAACTGGATCGTTCGGATTTTATTGAACTTGATCCTGAATTTTACAACATTTCGTACTTTGTGTCTTTATGTCGAGACCAACGTTTCGAATCCTTTCTGGAACAATCAAAAACACCGATATTGATTACTCCGAAAGGGCGTTCTATTCGCTCCAAAACAATTGGTCAATCGACGCTTATTGATGCTATCGATCATCATTCAATCACTTTTTGCATCGGTCCGGCAGGATCCGGCAAAACTTTTCTGAGCGTCGCAATGGCGGTTCGTGCCTTCCAGCAGAAGAAGGTGTCGCGTATAATATTAACTCGCCCTGCGGTTGAGGCAGGTGAGAGGCTTGGCTTTTTACCCGGGGATCTTCAAGAAAAAGTTGATCCGTATATGCGTCCGATTTATGATGCCTTATCGGAACTAATGGGCAACGAGGCATTTGAACGTTATCATGAACGTGGTTTGATTGAAGTTTCTCCTTTGGCTTTTATGAGAGGCAGAACACTTGATGATTCGTTTATCATTTTAGATGAAGCGCAGAACACGACTCGAGAGCAGATGCTTATGTTTTTAACCAGAGTGGGTATGAATTCAAAAGTATGCGTCTGCGGTGACATTACTCAAGTCGATTTGCCATATGGCACTCATAGCGGTCTTCAAGATGCAGTTCAAGTACTGTCCAATATTGCTGATATTTCTGTTGTCGCATTATCAGAATCTGATATTGTTCGCAATCCTTTGGTCGGTGAAATAATTCTCGCGTACAACAGCAGACGAAAGGGGGAGTCTTATCAATGATTAATAACAAGAATTTGATAAAATCCTTCAAACTCTTGATGCTTTCTGCATTACTTGTATTCTTGGTCATCGTTGTTTATATTGGCTCATTGCCGCAGCGATTTGACATGAACATCGGACAGGTGAGTGATATCGATATCAGCGCTCCGAGAACGATAGTCGATAGTTATGAGACCAATAAGTCTGCACTGGAATCGAAAACTTCAATCAAACCTATTTATGTCAGATCATCAGATCTTTCTGTTATTTCCAGTGATCGAGTTGAATCTTTTTTTAACATGTGTCAGAAGCTTCGAGACGAAAATATGTCATCTGAAGGTCAGTACCTGGATTCGTATCGATCACTTGCAACGCAACTGCAGAAACAAGCACTATCGACATATGCCATTGAGTTGTCAGATGATGAAGCTTTTCAATTAGTTACTGCCGATCCTTCGCTTCTTCGTTATATTCGCACTCAATCAATAAACATTTCGAATCTGGTCATTTTAGAAAACCTTTCTTCTCAAAATCTGCAAGAAGAAATCGAAAAATATATCGATACTATTGATGACAGTGATTTATCGTTTTATGTTTCGAATCAGAACTTAATTTTATCTCTGTTATCTGATCTAATTCTCCCCAATGTGGTGGTAGATACTGCAGCAACTTCATTTGCAGAAGATCAGGCATATGATCACGCGATTCGAAACCCGATACTTATTGAAAAGGGCACTCGAATCGTCAGTCTCGGAGATGTCATCAACGATCATCAATATCAAATGCTTAAAGATTTAGACTTGCTTGAAAATAACACATTTGACCTTTCAATGTTTGCAGGTATTTTTGTATACATGCTTTCGATTTTCGTTGCGATTGCGGTATATTTTGTTCGATTTGAATCGGAAACACTTAATCATCCCAAAAATTTGATTGCAATTCTTATCGCGTTCTTGGCACCTGTCGTTGCGACTTTATATCTTTCGGATATTTCTCCGCTAATTAATACCGTATTTTTTACGACAGTCATCATTGCGACTTACTTAGGCATACAGTCCGGAATCGTCATTAGTTTAATCCAGGTATTAATAATTCTCCCGATTCAGAACTTCTCGGTTGAATCCATATTCGTGTCAGTGATTGGTATTTTTGTTTGCGCTGTCATTGCAGGACAGAAGAGAAGAAAATTTAACTCTGCATCCCTAATTGTATTTACAGCAATTTCTTGTTTTTTTGCATCCTTCGGATTCAGCCTAGTCACTAAGGCAACTCGTTTCGACATGTTCACTTCGGGATTGTGGGCCATTATTTCTGCTTCTGTTTCGGTGGTTGCCGCAATCGGATCAATGCCGATTTTCGAGTTAATTTCAAACACGGTTTCTCCTGTACGATTAATCGATTTGTCACAGCCGGGACACCCGCTATTGAAGCGACTTTTTCTTGAAGCGCCCGGCACCTCTCAACACAGCATGATGGTTGCAAATCTAGCGGATTCTGCTGCAGAAGCCATTGGAGCTGATGCATTATTAGCTAAGGTCGGTGCATATTATCACGATATCGGAAAACTCGATAATCCTTCGTTTTTCACGGAGAATCAACAGTCCGGTGCTAACCCTCACGATGCAATACCTCCAAACGATAGCGCGGCAATTATTACTGCTCATCCGGATTACGGCGTTCGACTCGCGCGAAAAAATCGTTTGCCGAATAGTATTATTCGAATAATTAACGAACATCATGGTTCAACCGTCCAAACCTATTTTTATCACAAAGCCAAGACCAATGCAGCCCAAACCGGACAGCCTGAACCGCCCATTCAAGAATATCAGTATAAAGGTGATATCCCATCATCAAAAGAATCCGCCGTCGTAATGTTAGCAGATACTTGCGAGGCGGCATTAAGATCTAACGGAATTAACAACATAGCGGATGCTGAAGTCCTATTTCGCAAACTAATCAAGAATAAGATAGACCAGGATCAGTTAATTAATTCCGGCCTTTCTTTCAACGATGTCGAGACGATTATTCGAGCATTCTTGCAAGTGTATGCCGGATACTTCCATGAAAGGATAAAGTACCCCGATGATAACAATGTTCGTTAACCGCCAACGAAAATACGAGACCGCGTTGGTCTCCCGATTTCAAGATATATGCCAAAAAGCTTGTGATGCTGTGGAAGCTTCTTCGTTCCTTGATCGAAGACTTCGCGATTCTAAGATTAAGCTTTCGGCGACTGTATATTTTGTTAGTTCTGAATTTATGAAGAAGACGAACCGACAATTTCGAAACATAAATTCGACCACCGATGTCCTGTCGTTTCCATTGTTGAATATGAAAAATGGTAAACTTGCGGGGCCGTTAGGTTCAGAAGATGTTTTTTGGCACAAGGATCAAACCGGCGAGGTCATGCTCGGTGACATATTTATTTCCTTAGATAAAGTCAAAATACAAGCTGAAGAACTTGGGCACGATATGCAAAGAGAATTGTATTTTCTGACGGTGCATTCTGTGTTGCATTTGCTTGGATTTGATCACATAGAACCCGTTGACGAGAAAAAAATGACAGCTGAGCAGAGGAGAATCATGAAAAACTATCAAGAATCTGACGACAACGAAATTGCGCTTGAAGCGATTGATTGCGTCGATAACCAATTGCCGGATAATCAATCCGTTCAAAAGGTATCGTCAACGCATGAATTACTGAAACACTCCGGATTTGTCGCAATCATCGGCCGTCCGAACGTTGGCAAATCGACACTGCTCAATCATCTTGCCGGCGTTAAGCTTGCTATTACATCGCACAAACCTCAGACTACACGAAATAGCATTCGAGCAATTGTCAATACTGAAGACGGACAAATAATCTTCATAGACACCCCGGGAATCCACAGACCCAAGAACGAACTTTCAAGGTTTATGATGGATGCTTCCCTGAGATCAACCAAAGAAGCAGATGTAATTCTGTTGATGGCTGATGGTCGTTTCGAGCGACCTTCACAGGTAGAGAGAGATACCGTTGAATTTGCAAAGAATCATAACAAAAAAATCATTCTCGCTATTAATAAAAGTGACTATGTTGAAAAAGAACAACTGCTACCGACAATCAAGAACTACTCAACGCTTCATACTTTTTCGGCCATTGTTCCGATTTCTGCAAAAACGGGAGACGGTCTTGACGTTCTGATCCGGGAAATTATGTCGTTATTGCCTGAAGGCCCTCAATATTACCCCGAAGAAATTTTCACAGATCAAACGGTTCGTGATTTAGCGGCTGAGCTGATAAGAGAACAAATCCTCCGCTTTACGCACCAAGAAATACCACATGGCACCGCAGTAATGATTGATAAATTTGAAGAAGCCGACGAAAGTTTGCCTCCTGAAAAGCAAGTTATTCGAATTTATGCTTCGGTGATTTGCGAACGCGATTCACACAAAGCCATCATTCTCGGAAAAGGAGGACTGATGATTAAGCGAATCGGTTCTTCTGCTCGTTCGGATATTGAGATGTCGACCGGGCACAAAGTCTACCTTGAAATTCATGTCAAGGTTCGTCCGAATTGGCAGAATATGCCGGTCCATCTCAAGGAACTCGGTTACAGGAAGGATGATCATTTGTGAGTTCTTTCACCGATAAAGGGCTGGTGCTCTCGGCGATACCTTTTAAAGAGAGTGATCGAATGATTCGCATACTGTCTCGTCGCAACGGCATTATCTCCGCTATCGTTCCCGGCGCGGGAAAAATGAGTAGTCGAAATGCCGCTTGCGCCAGACCGGGAGTTTACGCATCATTGACTTTTTCACTATCACATTCATTTCATTATGTTTCTGAGTCGCAAGTGATTGAGTCATTTATGGGCATTTATGAAAGCATTGAAGCATTAACGGCAATGGCACATATTCTTGAAATCACCTCAGATCTTGCTATTAATCCTGAAAATGCAAATGATATATTCCCTTATGTGATTTATTCGCTACACGCCTTATCTTCAAACCGAAGAGATTATCGTCTGATCGTTTCTGTATTTGAATGGAAAATTATGGATGTGGTTGGCTTCTCGGTCGACATCACACCTGCCCGGATGAATTCCGATCCAGGCTATGTGTTTTCCTTTACATCATGCTCAATACGAACCGGTCGTTGTCATACGGCATCGCGTGATGAGCTGGCACTGCTTCCGGGGACCTATAATGCACTGTCTTATATCCGAAGCGCTACTGCCGAGAAAATGTTTTCTTTTCATGTCACTGAGGATATCCTTGATCAATTAACATATATTTCCCGAAAATACTTATGTGAAAGATTAGATAAAAAATATTGCAAACTCGATATGCTTGATCAAAAACCATTTTAGAATAAGTACCATTTGGATTACGATTAATGATTCGCAATGAAATCAAGAACATCCTCAGTGGAGTTAAGCGTTTGCGGGTTCCAATGCTCAGGGAAGAGCGATCTATATTCATTTTTATCATATCGGTGATCAATTAACAGAGCAAATCCGACATCATTTTCATCTCGAATGACTCGCCCGGAAGCTTGAAGCACTTTTTCCCAACCCGGGAAGCGATATGCGAATGCAAAACCATCACTGAATTTTTCTTGAAAATATTGGAGTAGTATTTGTCTTTCGGGCGAAATCTGAGGTAAACCTGCTCCGACAATAATGACACCGTTCAAACGATCGCCGATTAAATCGATTCCTTCACCAAAATGACCTCCCATTATAGCAAACGCAATTAGCGGGCGGTCTTCAAAACGCTCAAAATGCCCCATAAACGCTGTCTTTTCTTTCTCCGACATCTCGGGTGTTTGAACGATGATTCGAGCATTTGAAGGGGTTGTGCGTGATTCTACGATGCGATGAACCATATCCATATATCGAAATGACGGAAAAAAGACTAAGTAGTGCCCGTTTTTATGACTTAGCGCCTCGATAATCTCTGCAATAGCAGATTTTGTCCATTCGCGTTCTTTATACGCCGTGCTTAACTTTGTATGGATGCCGACAGAAAAGTTATCTGCCGGAAAAGGACTTTGAAGCGTCAGTTCATTGGTATAATCGTGATCATTGCCGACGAACATAAAACGATAGTATTGCATGGGCGACAAGGTAGCTGAAAAAAACACCGCAGCATGTCGATCAAGAATAGTTCTTGCGATTTTCGACGAAGCATCAAGACACGACAACGTCAGAATGAAATCATCCTGGTTTTCGTTGGGGGGGGACACATTTATACGCTTAGCTGTATAAATGTAGGCTGAATCATAATGTTGTTCTAAAATTGTCAGGAAGAATCGTGCTTCAAAGAAAAAATTCCGTATCGCCTTTGCATCATATGTTTCCGGCAAACGATCAAGAAGTGGTGCTAGATGAAAACACAAACGCCATAAAGATGCATATAGAATTTTTGGGGGGGTGGTCGTTGCCCGAAAATCATTTGTAACCATTACGGATTTTCCTTCAACCGTAGGTTCGACGAAATTGAACGCAGTGTCATTTTCATTCATATGTGCTTCAAGACAAGAAAAATAATCAATAATATCGGAAATGTGACCTTCAACTTTTGGATTTAATCCGGATAAGACATATTTAATAGTTAGAAAATGATTTCTGCTTAATGAAGCAGAATACATTTCACGCGAACGATCCACCAAATTGTGTGCTTCATCAACTAATATTAAATGTGGCATCTCGTCTTCGGTCATGTATCGTTCTAGTCGAATACGAGGATGAAATGCGTGACTGTAATCCCCAACGATAATATCGGTAGATTCAGAAGCATCAAGAGATAACTCATGCGGACACACAAGGTGTTTTTCGGCAACGTCTTTCACAATACCGGAGTTGAGTGCATCTATATGAAGAAGCTCTTCCAGAGCCGCTTTCTGCCGATCGTAATAGCCTAAAGCATACTTGCACTTCGATGGCTCACAATATATTTCCGGGCAAGGACACATGGATTCTTTGGCGGCAAGTATAATTGATCGGATATATAGACCGTTTTCTCGCATTTGATTCAGTGCCTTTGATGCCGATTCTCGAGTAGATATTTTTGCTGTAAGGTATAAAACTTTGTCAAACCACTGATGAGGTAATGATTTCACGGCAGGATAGAGGACACCGATGGTCTTTCCGATACCGGTCGGCGCTTGAATTAAAAGAATGTTTTTTTGCTTAGCCGCAGACAAAGTTTCTGACATGAACTGTTTTTGACCATCGCGCATATCAGAATGCGGAAACTTAAGGCCAATAATTGTGTGATTTCGAGCTTGGATATATTCAAAGCGACGCTTGACGGATTCTATATATAGTTTGCAAGTAGCGTTGAAAAAACTTTCAAGCTCAGTTCTGGAATAGTCGATTGTATCATAACAACTTTTTAAGGTATTAGCCGAATAGTATCGAAGTTGGACATAAATATGATTCAGGCTGTTATTATCAAGCAAAAATAAGTAGGCGTAAGCTTTTGCCTGTGCCATATGAACTTCATGATATAAATCATCGTATTTCTCATATAGTCGATTATGTGTCTTTATCTCAATAATGGTATAGTTATCGTCGTTAGGAGATATTGGACACAAGATAGCATCCGATCGTCCCGAGACGGTTAACATAACATCCTCAAATGTAACAATCGTCCTATGTTGATTCTCAGATTCAATCTTATTTTCGGGGTACTCCTTCTCAAGTAAAGATACTACTTTTTGATGCAGTCGTGTTCCTTCGGCACCCGATAGATTTGAGAATACAGCCGAAGTCAAATCTCCGGATTGGTATACATATTCGACAAGAGCTCGAACCGGTACTTGAAGAGATGAATTATTCTGCGGCATTTTTGTCAACTTTCCTGTTCATAATTCTAACGATTATCATATCTATTATACAACTGTGACCAGTGATAATCGAATTGGATTTAATATTTCTGACAACATTCGATTGAGGCTGATTTGCAACTTTTATTTCATCTTCTTTCATTTTAGGGTTGTGATTTTTTTCTGTTCGGATATAATTAATTTATTGAATCGATTGCAGATCAAAGGAGAACGCACATGAAGATTCGTGTTGGTATATACGGTTACGGCAACCTTGGAAAAGGCGTCGAGTGCGCCATTATGAATAATGATGATTTGGAGCTTAAAGCGGTATTTTCCCGTCGAGAGCCAGAGCAAATAAAACTATTATCCAAGAATGTACCGGTCTACAAAACCGAAGAAGCAATTTCAATGGAGAAAGACATTGATGTCATGATTTTGTGCGGTGGTAGTGCGACAGATTTACCCAAACAGACGCCCATGATAGCAAAATACTTTAATGTAGTCGACAGTTTTGACACTCATGCAAAGATTCCGGAACATTTAAATACTGTTCACAATCGTGCTTTGATCGGTAACAAGACTGCGATTATTTCGGTTGGCTGGGATCCGGGGATGTTTTCGCTTAATCGTATATATTCTATGGCTGTATTGCCTAACGGAGAAACTTATACGTTTTGGGGAAAAGGTGTTAGCCAGGGACATTCTGATGCAATTCGAAGAATTCAAGGCGTGTTGGATGCAAAACAATATACGATTCCCAAGCAAGAAGCTCTTGACTCTGTGCGATCCGGAGCTAATCCTGAATTTTCGACGCGTCAAAAGCATCTCAGAGAGTGTTTTGTTGTCGCTGCTGAGGATGCTGATCTCGAAAAAATTAAGAATGAGATAGAAACTATGCCCAATTACTTTTCTGATTACGATACCATTGTGAATTTTATCTCTCAAGACGAACTTAACAAGAATCATTCCGGTATTCCTCATGGTGGACTAGTAATACGAACCGGCAAGTCTGGCGAAAAGCTTGAGAATAATCACAGAATTGAGTATTCTCTTGCTCTGGATTCCAATCCCGAGTTTACTGCGGGTGTCTTGGTGGCTTATGCTCGTGCTGCGGTAAGAATGAATCGATCAGGCAAAAAGGGAGGATACACCCCTTTTGATGTTGCTCCGATTGACCTAATCAAAGAAAATCGTTCAGATGCTATAATTAACTATTTGTAAATTAAGAAATTCATTTTAATCAATACACTAACACCATGATTGAGATATCGTGGTGTTTTTATATTCCTTTCTGATTCAAAATTTTCCTACAAGTGTTATTGTATTAGTAGTATAATGATTTCGTTGGATACTCAAAATATATATTTTGGGGCAAGAACTCATAGAACTACCATAAAAATTTGGAGGGTATTATGTCCAAGCAAAAAGATAACCTTAACAGTTTGATCGTCGAGGATGAAATTCTCTGGAAAGATCGCAAGAGATACTTTGGCTTACCGATTTCATTCACGGTCTACAGCTTTGACTGTAATCGACTATATGTCAAAAGAGGATTACTGCATACCACTGTCGATGAATTATTACTTTATCGTGTGTTGGACATCCGTCTCGCCAGACGACTTTCCCAGAAGATTTTCGGTGTGGGATCTATTATTCTGGATACAGCAGATAAGACGAACAGCCAAATGACTCTCAAGAATATTAAGGATTCTGAGCGAGTTCGTAAGGCGTTGAGCGCTATAGTTGAAAAAGAAAGAGATGAGAAGCGCGTTCTCGGCAAAGAAATGTTTGGTGCTTCCGGAGATATGGGAGATTTGATTGATAATATCGACATTAACATGATGTCTTAAGTAGATTTTGCTCGTTATGTAATAAAAAAGCTCGGTTTTCGCCGAGCTTTTTGGTGCGGGAAACAGGACTTGAACCTGCACGACCTTGCGATCACTAGCACCTGAAGCTAGCGCGTCTGCCAAT
>JAAYBI010000089.1 GCA_012718915.1 Clostridiaceae bacterium | reverse complement strand
GGTCAATCCGGAGCCGGACCCTGTCGAGGGTCAAAATGTTCCGGTCAATCCGATATTTATCGAGCTGGATGAAAAAGCTTCGCGAAAGCATCGACCCCTTCTATTGAGTTCGGTTCGGCGCCGATCTGTTTGGGATCGGATTGTTATGTTGTTCTTTTTCGCGGTGATGGTTGTAGTCTCTATTGTCTCGCTTTTCCCGATCTTGTTAACGGTATTGAATTCATTTATGTCATCCGCGGAGATTGAGACCAACTATGGAGCAATACTCAAAAGTCTTCCGGGATATAATTCCCAGTCCAAGACCTACCTGGTCAACGAACCGGTACTGAATTTCATTCCGGATATGGTTAGCTTTAAGCAATACGCAACGTTACTTTTCAAAAGCCCGGCGTATCTATTCAAGTTCTGGAATTCTATTATGCTGGTCGTGCCGATTGTGTTGGGGCAATTAGCGGTCGGTTCGCTTGCGGCATATTCGTTTGCGCGTTACCGAAGAAGACGCAGAGAGATTTTGTTTTTTTCGTATATTATTCTGATGCTGATGCCTTTTCAGGTCACGCTCGTTCCTAACTACATTGTTGCACAGCGTCTGAATATATTTAATTCGTGGGCGGCGATTATCCTGCCCGGTATCTTTTCAACATTTAGTGTATTTTTGCTGACGAAGTATATGAGGCAGATTCCTTCTTCCTATATTGAGGCCGCGAAGCTTGACGGTGCCGGCGAGTGGCATATTTTCTGGCACATATGTATTCCGACTTGCAAAAGTGCCCTATACGCAATCAGTATTTTATTGTTTATTGATTATTGGAACATGGTTGAACAGCCCTTGCTACTGCTCGAAAATACCGACAAACACCCTCTATCGGTATTTTTGTCGCAAATTAACCAGAAGGAAATTGGCATTGCGTTTGCGGCTTCGTTTATATTTATGATCCCGCCTTTGTTGATGTTTTTTTACGGGGAGCAATATCTGATTGAGGGTATTTCTCGATCGGGAATCAAGTAAGTTTTGTACCGCAATTTCAAATAATGTCTACGGAGGCGTATATGGAAGAGAAGAAAATGAGCAAGCGAAAAATATGGGTTATTCGTGCAACGGTCGCATTCTTGTTGCTTATGGGGTTGCTGACATTATTTTCTCAGACGATCATGAATTACTCGTTGACCCGGGTGTCGGCCCAATATCCAGAATATAACACGATTATGACCAGCGTTAAGTCTTCAGCGACCTTAGAGGCGGTGACCAAGAGTGAGGTTAAGGCTTTTGCGGATCGCGAAATTGAATTTGTATATTTCTATGATATGCAAGAGGTAAAAGCCGGAGACTTATTATTAACCGTTAAGCCTGCCGATGAAAACGAGGAGTTGGAACAGCTTAAGAAACAACTCGAGGAACTCGAGCTGGCGGAGTACTATGAGGGCAAGCTGCCTTCGAACAAGCCGGATTACACGACAATGGAGTTGGCGATTGAAGATGCAAAACTTGCTTTGAGTGAAGCAAAAACGTCATTATCCAATGCGCAAAACAAGAATGCGATTATTTCTACGGCGCGGGCGAACTTGTCCTCTGCTCAGGCGGATGTATTACGACTGGAAGCAGAACTAGTCCCGTTGGCGGAATTGTTAACGGACATGGAAGGTGAGCAATTGACAACTCTCACGGATGAGAGAGGTGATATTGCAACGGATCTTGAGATTGCAACAGCGACTCTGAATGATCTTTTGGCGCGACAAGCGGCTGCGACAGATGTTCCCGCAACGGATCCTACTGATCCAACAGATCCTGCTGATCCAACGGATCCTGCTGCGCCAACGGACGAGGAAATCGCTCTGGCTCGCGCTGAGGTTGATCGATTGCAGGCCGAGCTTGATGCCAAGGATGCACAAATCACGAAGCTCAATAGCGATATCGACGCTACGAGGGCAACGATGTCAAGCAAGTCCAACCAGATTGTAGCCAAGCAGAAGGTAGTGGAAGATTCGAATGCGACTTTGGCAGAGGCAGAGCAATATCCGACGGTAGATCAAGCGCAGAGAAACGTATTGCTCGCTGAGATTTCTTTCGCTCAGGCGGAAAAGGCATTGTCGGATCAGAAGAAAATTGATGGCGTAGATGCTGAGAAGGATCAATATACGGATGCTCAAACCCAAAAGCAAATGGACGATCTCAGGAAGAAGATTGAGACACTGGAAGAATTATCGATAAAGACAGATATCGTCGCACCCATAGACGGTGTCCTTACAAATTTCAATTGGACGCCCGGTGCCAAACTCACGAAGGATCAAGTTGTAGCGACGATTGTTGACCAGAACGGTGGATTTAAGGCGGATTTTGTTTTTTCTGCGGCCGATGTTCAAAATTTCTACATCGGTATGGAATTGAATTCAACTTCAATTTATGACGGTACGATCCGCGTCACGGGGATTCGACCGGATCCTAACAACCCGAGAGATTCTCGTATAGTATCCACATCCGTTGAAGCCGAGTATTTATTTGAGGGTATTCTGATAGAAGTTAATGCGAATGTTCAAAGCGGCAATTACTCCTTGGTGGTCCCAAACAGTGCGATTCACGAAGATAATACGGGATCGTTTGTATATATTCTTAAGTCAAAACGCGGTCCGTTGGGCGAGCGTTATACTGCAGTGAAAGTTTCGGTCACGGTTCTCCAGACCGACGGAAAGCGGTCCTCGATTGAGGAGGGCTCGATTCAGTCCGAGTCGATTATTACACGCAGCGAAAAGCCCTTGAAAAATGGCGAACAGGTACGCTTAGAAGACTATCAGCAGGAGGTATAACGTGGGGATCAAAGAACGTATCCGCCGTTGGGTCTCGGAATGGCTGAATCGGCTGAAGCACACGATGGCGCGAGCCTCGAAAGCGCTGCCATTTTTAGTGCTTGTCCTGGTCTTGGTCGGGATGGTGCTGTCGGTCGTTCGACTGATAAATATTCAATCCTCGATGTTCACTCAGGATGCCGCCAATAGATGGAACCAAGGCAAAGACGGTGCCCGACAGCTGACCGTTATCGCAAGAGGACAAAAACAGACGCCGCAAGCGCCGTTGGTCTACATTGATCCGACGATGAGTATCAACCTAAGTTCACTCGAAGAGATTCGGACGAGTCTCGGTGCAATCGTGGAGCAATCCATACGCAAGCAAACTTTGAAACCTACGGGAGCACCGACCTCTACTCAGCGTTATTGGGTAGATGCTTATTCATCGGAGGCGATTGCATCCGTGAATTCGATTGTTGATGGAAAAGAAATAGTAAATGCTAATGCATCCATTGTCGGAGTCGGCGGATATTATGAGTTATTTCATCCGATGGAGATTTTGTCCGGAAGTTTTTTACCTGAAGAGCAAGTCCAGAAGGACTGTGTTGTCATCAATGAACAGCTCGCTTGGGCACTCTATCGCTCTGCGGATGTTGAAGACCAGAAGATCCGCATTGGTGATCGGGTGTATCAGATTGTCGGTGTCGTGAAGGATAGTCGAAATACGTATGAAGACAAAGCGGGCGGCACTCAGGCCAGAGCGTATATATATTTCCAGGAGTTGATTTATTTGCTTCCTCCTGATCCGGGCGAGAGTTACGATGATATGCAGGCCGCAGACATGACCGATACCGCTAATTCCGAGATTAATTATGATCGACTCGCGATTCAGACCTATGAGATGGTCTTGCCGGACCCCATTCGGAATATTGCACTTAATGATCTGAAGCAATCGCTATCTACATATCAAGAGACGTCCCCCGGATTTTTCATAGTAAATAATACCGGGCGGTTTGGGCTTCTTCGACTTTATGATCGGTTTTTTCCTATAGGAGAGGATCAATTTCTGTTGCAAGGGTATACTATGCCTTATGGCGAGATTGCCGCTCGTTCCGCGGAGCAAAAATGTTTCTTCTGGTGGACAATTTTCTTTGGTAGCGTTATTTTGGGATTAGTGTCTGCGCACAGTGCGTATTTGGTGATCAAAAAGCCTAAGGGAATTCACCGGGTTTAACGTATCAGCATTGATTATTGCAGCGCACGGAGGAAAACTTGCGCAACAGTTCATACGGTCGAATTGATAAACGGTCTCTGCGAACTCGAATAGCGAGTGCCGTGTCGGCCGTTTTTATTAGCGTGAGCGTGTTTCACGGCTGTGCCATGCCTTTCGGTAAAAGCATCGGTCAAAGCAATACCGCCGTGCGGCAGTTTTTCGCAATGGATACGATGATGCGTATTGAGTTACAGGGCAAGGATGCCGAAGTTGCCGCAGATGCCGCGCAAGCATTGATAGAAAAATATGATTCGTTGTGGTCTGCTCTTGATGAAAAAAGTGAAATTTCGTCAATTAACATATCTGCCGGGTCCGGTGCGATAAAGGTTACCGATGAGACGTTTCAAATTATTAAAGAGTCATTGAAGCAAGCCGAATATACTCACGGCGCGTTTGACCCGACGGTGGGGTTGTTGTTGGAACTGTGGGGCTTTCGAAAAGAAATCAATCACATTCCGAGTACTGAACAACTCCAAATCGCTTTGGCCGGTGTCAGCTGGAAGAACGTAAATGTGGACGACGAGGATTGTTCCGTTCAGCTCGCTGATCCGAATACCCGTCTGGATTTAGGCGGCATTGCCAAGGGCTATGCGACGGATCGTCTAAAAGAACTTCTGGCTCAATACGAAATAGATCGGGCACTGATTAATCTCGGTGGTAATATATGCGTTATCGGAGAAAAAGAGGATGGATCGGCGTATAAAGTCGCCATAACGGATCCTTTAGATACGAATCAATTTCTAGGCATTGTATATGCCAAAGATGTGGCCGTTATCACTTCCGGCGGATATGAGCGATATTTGGAAGTGGAAGGATTCCGGTATTCTCATATCATGAATCCGTTTAGCGGATCGCCTTCAGAGACGGATTTGGCATCCGTATCAATCGTATCAACACATGGCGCTATGGGAGATGCATTATCGACGGCGCTTATGGTCATGGGATTAGATCAAGCCATCTCTTTTTGGAAAAATAATCCTGATTTTGGCGTGGTCATGTGCACGATGAGCGGTGAACTATATTGCAGTTCGAACCTTAGGGACGTTTTTATTCCCGAGAATGATAAAGAGGTAACGTATTTTGAATCGGCCTAGATTTTCTCTTTTCGAAAAACGTCATCAAAGAGATGGTCAACCCGATGCTAATCGGGCTAGTGATGAACGATTAGCCGTGCTGAAGATTCGGACGACGGATGTCATACTCATCGTGATTCTTTTCATGGTCGGGTTTATCATGCTGCCCGCTGTCAATTCTCTTGCAAATCGTCATCATAGAACGACGGGCAAATTGGAGATTGTGGTCGTCGTCTCAGGTAATGTTGTTTTCAGACACGTCTATGATCCGAGCGACGAGCCCGTCAATTTTCATTGGGATGAGAACGGACATTCAATGACGATTCAAGTGGGGCCGGAGGGGGCAAGAGTCCTGTCTTCAGATTGCCGGGATCAGTTTTGTGTTCATTCCCGGCCGATTTCGATGCCCGGTCAGGCCATAGTCTGTGCGCCCAATCAGATGATTGTGAAAGTGATAGGCTCTTCGGATGATGGCGCGGCAGATTTTGTCGAAGTGAATGGACCGTCAGCGGATGTTGATGCCGTGGCAGGACAAATCGGAGGTTATGATGCGCCATAAGCTAAGCAAGATGACCATGACCTCTGTCTTAATTGCCTTGGCTTTGGCTTTGGCGATTGCCGAAAACCTTGTCATTCCGCTACTCCGAATACCCATTCCGGGCGCAAAAATCGGTCTTTCCAACGTAGCGGTCCTTGTAGCGATATACTTTGTCGGGCCGTGGTATGCATTCGTGGTGATGCTGGTCCGTGTGTTTGTTGTATTTATATTTGGCGGAAACACGGTCGCACTCGTATTTTCGCTTTTCGGCGGCGTCATGGCATATCTGACCATGCTGATTCTCAGGAATTCGAAACGCTTTTCTCTTTTCGGAATTAGCGCGGGCGGCGCATTTGCACACGCGTTGGGTCAAATCACTGCAGCGATTATCATGACCGGCTCGATCTCGGTCCTATTCTATTTGCCGATTCTGACAGGATTTTCTCTGGCGGCAGGTATCGTTGTTGCAATATTGGCGGTGCCGATTTTCAAGGCACTGGTGAAGTTTGAAAATTCGAGTTATTCGTCGGAATTGTAGTCGTTCACGTTCCGTTGTGATGCTTTCAGAGATCCGTTGGCGCGAAAAGACAGAAATCATGAATGCGATAGTGAAAAAAAGTCTCCGGGAAACTATTTTTATTAATCGATGTGATAAAATATAAGAAACTCAAATGCTGGAGCATCTTCTGGGGGCGTTATGAGACAGTCGGATAATCCTTTTTGGCCCAAGAAAAGTATTCTTAATCCGCAACCGCCGCGGCCGGCATATGTTCCGGTACGTCGCGTCAAGAGGTCCTTAACGAGAGAAGAGCAAAAGCTCGTGGATCAAGCGGCTATGCAGAAGTTTGGCATTCCGGTTTCGATACTTATGGAGCATGCCGGACTGGCCGTTGCCGATGTTTGCGAGTATTTAGCCGGTGCTTCGACGACGCCGGTTCATATTTTTGCCGGAAAAGGCAACAACGGCGGGGATGCATATGTTGCTGCCCGCCTCTTGTTTACGAGAGGCTTTTCTGTAGCGATATGGGATTGCGCGCCCGCGGCGAAGCATCAAGGTGCGGTTCGGGCGGCCCGCGATATGGCGATTCAATTGGGGCTGCCGATTCGTCCGGCAGAAGAGTTTGATCCGCAGTCTTTTCGAAGCGGTGTTTCCAGGATGATTAACGATCGGGTATCCGGTATTCCTTGTGTCATCATTGATGGTATTTTGGGATCCGGTTATGTATATTCAAGACCGCTTCCGCCTTATCTTCGCAATATTACCGGATTGATTGAGATGAGTCGCGTCAGAGGCGCAAGAGTACTATCTATCGATATACCGACCGGTGTAGATGCTGATAACGGTTTTGCCGATCCGTCGGCAGTGTGCGCAGATTGCACCGCAACCTTTGTTCTGCCTAAGCATGGGATGACCATAGGTCGTGGGCGCATGTGTGCGGGTCAGATCCGAGTTTTCCCGATTGGTCTGCCTATTAATTTCGCCGATATTGCGCTCGGATAATTTTTGAGATTGAGGAGTTCAAATGGACAAAGCAGCACTGGATAAAATCAGTTACGGATTGTACGTGACGGGAGTCAAGGACGAAAAATGGTACGGCGGATGCATTGTTGACGCTTTCATGCAGGTGACTTTAGTGCCGCCGACTATTGTATATAGTTCGATGAGAAAGAATCGCACGGACGAGATATTGAAGCCGGGTACAAGGTTTTCGGTATCGGTATTGCCGGCGGATGTCTCGCCGTTTATTATTTCGAATTTCGGATTTCAAAGCGGAAGGCTTATCGATAAGTGGGCGAATGTGCCGCATTATATGGTGGATGATCTTCCTGTACTGACAGATGCCTGTGCATATTTTATTTGCGAAGTTATAGAAGCTAAGGATCTGGAGACACATACGCTTTTTCACTGTAACGTCATAGATGCCGTTCAGAATGACAAACCCCCTCTGATTTATGCTTCATACAGAGAGGCTATGAAAAAGGAAGCAACCGATTTATTTATGGCATATAAAAAAAGCGGTAAGTCACCGTTACTTTAATTCACTCAACAAG
>JAAYBI010000088.1 GCA_012718915.1 Clostridiaceae bacterium | reverse complement strand
CCCCCGGCGACGAAACTACCGGCAAAAAGGACCAATCCCGGCACTTTTGCCGGTAAATGTTGCCCCGACAGCACTCCCCCGGCGACGAAACTACCGGCAAAACCTTTCTCCCACGGCAGTTTTGCCGGTATCCCGCGCGCCGCGCAGTCGCACGTCCGATATCTTTGGTGCCACGAAACGTTTCGCCCTGAACGAATGCTCAACAAAACTCACACCCCTGCTACCTCCATCTCCCCTCAACCACGATCCCGCCTTTACCACGAGCCCCGAAATATTGTCTGACCCTCACAAAAATATACGTTGCGCCTCGCCTAAAGACAGTGCGATTTTTCGACCACGCGTGTGTTAATATGAAAGGACTTAGGGCTGTGTTTCGGGTATCACCGGAGTAGGCGCGACATCATGAATTCTTCCTAGTTTTTAAGGCCGGTTGGGCAGAAAGGATCGTGTATGTCTTCTGATAAAACAGTCATTGTGATCGGCGGGGGTCTGGGCGGTGTGTCTGCCGCAATTTCTTTGGCGCAGAAGGGTTTTAATGTAAGTCTTTTCGAAAAGAACGGGCATCTTGGCGGCAAGCTGAATCGGCTTGAAAAGGATGGGTTTACCTTTGATTTAGGGCCGTCGATTCTTACGATGCCGCAGATTTTTGAAAAGTTGTTCCGCGATGGCGGGCGTGATATGGCAGATTATGTGAAGATTCAGCGGCTGGATTTGGAGTGGCGATCGTTTTTTCCGGATGGGTCGGTGATTGACCTCTATGGAGATTTGGATAAGATGGCGCAGGCGAATCCGCATATTGAGCCTAAGAATATTGAGGAGTATCGAGCGTTTTTGGAATATGCGCGCAATCTTTATGATG
The DNA here is from genome assembly GCA_012718915.1 of Clostridiaceae bacterium. Classification (GTDB taxonomy): domain Bacteria; phylum Bacillota; class Clostridia; order Saccharofermentanales; family Saccharofermentanaceae; genus DUPM01. Next base: position 7,388 of record JAAYBI010000088.1, on the reverse strand, counting down.
CCACGGATAAGGGATATTTTGAGATGGGTCTGGAGAATACGCCTGAAGTGCTTCGTAAATATGGGCTGATTCGGTCGCTCAAGGGTTTTGATATTTTTACGACGATGCATGATGCGATTGCGAAGTATATGACGCATCCGAATATGGTGGATATGTTCGACTATTTTATCAAGTACGTGGGCTCGTCGCCTTATGATGCGCCGGCCGTACTGAATATGATGATCTATATGCAGCATAAGCAGGGGGTCTGGTATGTACCGGGCGGCATGTATGGTCTGGCTGAGGGATTGATTCGATTGGCGATTGAGTCGGGTGTAAAGATCAATTTGGAGGCTGAGGTGGTCCGGATGGTCCGCGGGAAGAGTCGCGATATTGAGGCGATTGAATTGGCGGACGGGACGCAGATCAAGGGCGATATTTTTGTGTCGAATATGGAAGTGCTGCCGGCCTACGATCAGCTGTTGGGCGAAAAGGATTATGCGGATAAGAAGCGCGAAAAGTTTGAGCCCGCGTGTTCCGGCCTGGTGATTCACCTGGGTGTGGATCAACTGTATCCGCAATTGGCCCATCACAATTTCTTTTTCTCGTCGAATCCCGAAGGCCACTTCAACAAGGTTTTTCATAGTCACGAGCTACCGGATGATCCGATTCTTTATGTGGTCAACAGCAGCAAGACCGACCCGGGGCAGGCGCTGCCGGGCCACGAAAATATCAAGATCTTGCCGCATATTCCTTATATACAGGACAAGGATTTTTCACGGGATGAGTATATGCAGCTTCGTGAGCGCGTGTTGATTAAGATGGAAAACATGGGCATCACGGATCTTCGCAAGCATATTGTGACAGAGGATATGTGGATTCCCGCGGATATCAAGCGTATGTACAAGTCGGATCGCGGGGCGATTTACGGGACGCTGTCGGATAAGAAGAAGAATAAGGGTTTCAAGAATCCCAAGAAAAGCGCGCTTTTCGATAATTTATATTTTGTCGGCGGCACGGTGAATCCGGGCGGCGGCATGCCGATGGTGACGCTGAGCGGTCAGAAAACGGCGGAGTTAATTACCGAGGGCCGATGACCGTGAGTTCTGCTCAATTTGTGAGCCTGCCCGACAGTCATCGTGGGCGCAGAATCGGGAAATATTTTGCTTGGTGAAAAGGAGGCGAAGCGGTGAGTGATGTGGCAAATAAAGAAATGGAAATCGAGCCGTCAATGTTTGCCGGGTCGGCCGCCGATGTCAGCGACTCAGATCAAGAAGGCCTCCGGCAGAAGATTGCCGCACCAATCTTAGGTGTTGACGTGTCGCTGTGGGGTGATGTGATCCGTAGTCAGAAGCAATACGCATCGCAATTTGAGAATCGGCGGGCGCGAGGTAAGTCTGCGCTTTTGAAGTTGAAGCGACTTATTCTTGAGAATGAGGAACGATTTTTTCAGGCGCTCGAAAAGGATCTCGGCAAGTCAAAGATGGAAGCCTATGCATCGGAGATTGCGGTTACGCTCAATGAGATTGATTATCTCCTGCGCCATTTGGGCCGCGCCTTGAGAGATCGGCGAGTAATGACTAAGCCGGGAAGCGCGGCGCGTGTCAGTCGCAGACCGTATGGTTCGGTTCTGGTCATGAGCCCCTGGAATTATCCGTTTCAACTGGCGTTGCTGCCGGTGGCCGGTGCGTTGGCGACGGGGAATGGTTGTTTTCTCAAACCTTCCGAGCTGGCGCCCGTGACATCCGGATTGATTGCCGAATTGGCGCCCAAATATTTTTCGAAAAACGAGTTTGCGGTGGTTGAGGGGGACGGCGCTACGGCGGCCGCACTGCTCGACCAGAATTGGGATTTCATATTTTTTACCGGAAGTGAGCGCATCGGCGGCATCGTCGCTGCGCGCGCAGCGAAACTTCGAATACCCTGCATTCTCGAACTCGGCGGCAAATGCCCCTGTATCGTTGATGCGGAAAGTGTCAATGAAGTGACCGCGCGACGCATTGTCTGGGGCAAGTTTTTTAATGCCGGGCAGACGTGCGTGGCTCCCGATCATGTGTGGGTGGCCGCGTCGGCCGCGCCGAAGCTCCTTGAAGAACTCAAAAAACAGATCGCCATGCTTTACGGAGAGGACCCGGAAAAAAGCCGGGATTACGGTCGAATTGTCGGAGCGGGGCACTTTCATCGACTCCGGTCGATGCTTTCGGACGGTCAAATATACCTTGGCGGGCGCACGGATGATGCGACGCTTTTTTTCGAGCCGACCATCATCACCGAACCGGAACGGTCAGCACCGTTGATGCAAGAAGAGATTTTCGGGCCGATTCTGCCGATACTGACGTGGACAGACAAGGACGCCCTATTGCAAGAACTGGCGGCTCATCCGGAACCCCTTGCGATGTATGCGTTTTGCGACGATCGCGACTTGGTCCGTCGCCTCGACAATAATTTTCGCAGCGGCGCGTTCTGCGTCAACAACGTGCTCGAACACGTGGCTAAGATGTCACTGCCTTTCGGCGGCGTCGGTAACAGCGGGCACGGCCGATACCACGGGGCCGCCTCGTTCGAGACCTTCACCTGGTCCAAAGTCATCTACTATAAATCAGGTCGGTTCGATTTCCGTCTGATGTACCCGCCCTATAACGAAAAACTAATCAATACACTTCGCCGCATACGTCGATGGTTGCCGTAATAAGCGAAAAATGTGTGAAAAAATGTGCGTAAAAATACGTAAAAAAGGGAGGCCGGCGTCATGATCTTCTACTTTAGTCTGGCAGTCATTGCCATCGCAATTCTTTCCGGGTTTCTCATGATGTATAAGCTGCCTTCACCCGGGACGGTCCGAAATGCGGAGTCGTCGCCCGAATCGCAGGCCACAACAAGCGCCTCGACGGCCCGAAAAACGCTGCCGTCAAACGATTCGCAGGCCATGGAAAACGGCCCCGAAACTCGACAAGATTTGCCGTCTCTCACCATCATCATTCCGGCTCGCAATGAGCAAATGCGTCTGCCGAACCTACTTTCTTCATTGGCGATTCAGGATTTTCGAGAGTTTGAATTAATCGTCGTCGATGATCAGTCTGAGGATGAGACGGCATCGCTGGCAAAGGCCGCCGGCGCCAAGGTGATTCGGACGGCGCGACTCGAGGAGGGCAGCTGGATCGGAAAATCCTTTGCGTGCTGGACCGGTGCACTGGCGGCACGCGGCGAGTGGCTGCTCTTTTTGGATGCCGATACCCGACTTGAAAAAACGGACAGCCTTCGACGATTGATGTCGGTCTATGGTCGAATGAATGGCAGCGGTGTATTGTCGCTTCAGCCCTATCATCAGACGAAGAAATTATATGAAAGTTTTTCGGCGATATTCAACATCATCGTCATTGCAGGCATGAATTCATTTACGCCATGGCGCGACAAATTTAAAAGTGCCGGGTCTTTCGGCCCCTGCATCATGCTCAACCGGGAAGAGTATTTTCGCACCGGCGGACACAGCGCGATCAGCGGCGCCGTCATGGACGACTTAGCCCTGGGCGTGTTATATCAGAAAAACGATCTCAAAACCGTCGGCATGAGCGGACGCGGACTGATCAGTTTCAGAATGTATCCAGAGGGATTTCGCTCGCTTTTCGAGGGGTGGACCAAAAGCTTCGGAACGGCCTCGTCTTCAACGCACCCCTTCGTCTTCACCATGATCATTGCATGGATCAGCGGTGGCTTTTCGACCGTCGCACTTCTGGTTCACTCGCTGATGGAAGGCTCGCCGGCATGGATCGGCATCTCATCATTGACGGTGCTGATTTACATGGTTCAGCTCATTTTTCAAGCACGGCGCACCGGAAATTTCAACATTCTCGTGCTCATTTTGTATCCGCTTCAGCACATATTCTTTACGGTATTGTTCATGTGGTCTTTATATATGACCAAAGTCCTTCACACCGTGAATTGGCGCGGACGCAAGATCAAAGTCTAGACGAGGGGGAAAAGAAAATGCGAATTATTGAATTGCCGATGCTCTGGACCGTCATCATCGATTTTGTCGCGTGGTTCATATTTCATATGGCTGCGGCAATATTCACATTGAAATTGCCTGACCGCTTTTTCGCAAAAGATAATTGGATTTATCGCACGCGAAAATGGGAAAAATCCGGAAAAATATGGGACGATCTTTTTCGTGTGAAAAAATGGAAAGATCGCTTGCCGGATGGTGCGGCAATCTTGAAGCAAGGATTTGCAAAAAATCAACTCAAAGAGACCGATGCCAAGTATTTCGAAAAGTTCGTTCTGGAGTCGCGGCGAGCGGAGTGCACGCACTATCTGGCCATGATGCCGGCGGTCCTGTTCTTCCTTTGGAATCCGGTATGGGTGGGCATCGTCATGATCTTTTACGCCCTCATCGCCAACGCGCCATGCATCCTGGCGCAACGATACAATCGACCGAGGTTTGCGAAAGCGGCGAGAATGAAGGCGTCTCTCTCTCAGAAGAACATACATCAGCGCGCTGATGCACGCTGATGTACTATTCGAGAGGTAAAGCCTTCATTCTCGGGGTGAGAGGTTTGATCAAAAGGGACTGTCTGAGGTTGAGATTTTTCGATTACGCTTTCGTTTGATTTACCATTTGACGTAAATCGTATCCTCCCGGAGTTTGGAAAATGCGCAAGCCGAAGGTCGGTGCAACGGCGATCAGGTGGTCAAAAATATCCGCCTGAATGTCCTCATATTCGGACCAGTTTGTAGTTTTGGTGAATATGTAAAGTTCCAGCGGAATACCGTGTTCTGTTGGAGATAGTTGTCGGACCAGCTGAATCATGTTGGTATGTATGCCCGGGTGGTTTCGGATGTAATTGACGATATAGGCGCGAAAAGTACCGATGTTGGTTAGGCGTCGTCGATTAATAACATGATCCGAAGCGCTTGTCCGATTATTGTTGAAGACTTCAATTTCTGATTCTTTTTCGGTGATGTAATCCTTGAGAATATCTATTTTTTTGTATTCTTGAAGCATCTCATCTGAACAAAATGAGATGCTTGACGTATCAATATTGATGGCTCGCTTAATACGTCGTCCGCCAGCTTCTTGCATGCCTCGCCAGTTCCGAAAAGAATCTTTGACCAGCGCATGAGGAGGAATGGTGGTAATGGTCTTGTCAAAATTTTCAATTTTTACCGTGGTCAAGGATATTTCGATAACATCACCGTCTGCTTGGTATTTCGGCATTTCAATCCAGTCTCCGATTCGAACCATATCGTTAGTAGAGAGCTGAATACCGGCAACAAGTCCGAGAATGGAGTCTTGAAAAACGAGCATAATAACAGCGGTCATGGCTCCGATTCCGGATAGCAATAATAATGGACTTTGATTGAGCAGCTGAGAGAGAATGACGACACCGGCAATCACAAAAAGAAAGACTTTGAGTCCTTGGAGATAACCTTTAATTGGCTTTTTTCGAGCGGCTTCTTTACGCGTGTAAAGATCATCAATTGCGTTGAGAAGTGCATCCACTGCACCCGTGATTAATATGACAAGGTAGATGGTCCCAAGTCGCTGTATGTAGGGCTGAAGAGTCCCGAACAGTGTTGCGGAGCTGTATAAGATGATGGCCGGGAGCAGATGGGATAAACGATGGAAGACTTTTCGCTTAAGAAGGACGTTGTCCCAATCATATTTATTCTGATGAATATAGCGCGTCAAGATACGCAAAAAAACGTGTTTGGTGATGAGGTATGAGAGGAGACACAGCAGAATGATAAATAGTAGTAGAATAATCGGCGCAAAATAGGAGGGATAGTTTTCGCCGAGATGATTTTCAAGGAAGGCTCTGATAAGGTCGAGAATATCTGTTGAGGTCAGTTCTTCTGTCGCAGTAGCGGCGGGGACAAGTAATGAGAGAATGGTCATTTGTGTTCCTTTTCTTTGAAAAATTGTAGTATCCGTACGCTTGTTTCTGCATAACAGTTTATCACGAGGTTCAATTATGTGCGAATTTGATGCGAGGCGAGGATACGCGTGGATTTTGTCTTTTCGGAAGATTCAATGTCTTCGAGGGAGCAGCAAGTCTTTTCGCGAGATATGCCGGCGTCTTCGTTCTGATAGAGGCGCATGGTGGCGCCGATACAGTCGTAACCCTGCTCTTTCATGAGGCGTGCGGCGACAGAAGAGTCAACGCCGCCGCTCATGGCGATAAGGGCGCGTTTTGCAGTGTTTTTAGAGGTTTGATAAAGCGGATACGGATGATCGGGTAATTCGGATTCATTCAGGCATTTTCCAGCAGGATTTAAGTTCCGGATCAGGATCCGAATCAGAATCCGGGGCATGATCAGAAGCACTGTCAGCGTCCCCGGTCAGCGAAAGTAAAGACATGCTGTTGTTCGCTGGACGGAAGTTGAATTCAGTCATTCCCAAGCCTCAGCATTTCGTCAATGCATTTGCGCGCGTCTCGTATTTCGTCGTCCGTCAAAAAAATCTCGTCACCGCCGGTGCCGTTGACGCAGTCGTAAACGTCAGCGAGGGTTGTAATTTTCATGTTGTAGCAGACGCTGTTTTTCGAGAGGGCATAGAATTTTTTGTCCGGACATTCGAATTGGAGATGTTGGACGATGCTGTTTTCGGTGGCGATGATGAAGCTTTTCGCCGGGCTTTGACGTGTATAGTCCATAATGCCGGTGGTGCTGCCGACATAGTCGCCGAGTGCGGTGACGGCGGGCAGACATTCGGGATGGACAAGGAGCAGGGCGTCGGGATGGGCAGCTCGGGCTTTTTCGACGTCTTTGACACTCATGCGCAGGTGTGTCGGACAGCCGCCCTGGACGAGCTTCATGTTCTTTTCGGGAACTTGCTTGGAGATCCAGTCTCCGAGGTTACAATCCGGTATGAAAAGGATGTTGGGGTTTTCGATTTTTCGGATGATTTTTACAGCGGAGGAGGATGTGACACAGACGTCGCAGATGGTTTTGAGGTCAGCGGTGGTGTTGATATAAGCGACGATGCTGTAGTCGGGGTAAGCCAGTTTCATCTGGCTGATGAGGGCTTTGTCCATCTGGTCGGCCATGGGGCAGCCGGCTAATGGGTGCGAGAGGAGGACTTTTTTTTCGGGCGATAGAATTTTGACGGTTTCGGCCATGAAGCGGACGCCGCACATGAGGACGGTTTTTTGAGTCGCGAGGGCGGCTTGCTGACTGAGGCCGAAGGAGTCGCCGACGTAATCCGCGACCTCCCATATATCGTGGCTCTGATAAGCGTGAGCCAAAATGCATATGTCGTTTTCTTTTTTGAGGCGAATGATTTCGTCTTGCATTTCTCGAGTGTTCATGGCGGGTTCCTCCGTGGTGATGTGTGCGGCCGAGGTGTGGGGGGTGGTCTTTGGTTTGTAGTCGCGTGCGGCCGGGGTGGCGCTGGGGTTGAGCGTTGGGTG
>JAAYBI010000087.1 GCA_012718915.1 Clostridiaceae bacterium | reverse complement strand
GAGGCGTTTTGTGTAATCGACCGTATTCCGGTACGGATGTTATCAGAGATTTTGGCCCGGAGCATATTAAGACCGGAGATTTAATCGTTTATACATCTGCGGACAGTGTGTTTCAAATAGCAGCTCATGAAGATGTCGTTCCGATTGAGGAGTTGTATCGTTGTTGTGAAGTGGCTCGACGCATTCTTCAAGGGGAGAATGGTGTAGGTCGCGTAATTGCTCGTCCTTTTGAAGGGTCTTTCCCGGATTATTCACGTACGGCGAACCGTCATGATTATTCAATACCGCCGCCGCGAAGGACAATGCTCGACGATTTGTCGGAATCGGGCAGAGCCGTTATTGGTATTGGCAAAATAGGCGACATCTATTCGGGTCAAGGTTTGACCGAGTCGGTTCGAACTATGTCGAACCAGGATGGCATTTCGAAAACCATCGAGACGATGCACAAGTCTTTCTCGGGACTGTGTTTTACAAATTTGGTGGATTTTGATTCAAAGCACGGTCATCGCAACGATGTGGACGGATATGCCGATGCGATTTCGCAGTTTGATCGACGTTTGCCGGAACTTTTGGAAGCGATGCAACCGGATGATCTTTTGATGATCACGGCCGATCATGGCTGTGACCCGCTTAGTCCTTCGACCGACCATTCTCGTGAGACCGTGCCGATTTTGGTTTTGGGAGACATGGTCCGGGTCGGAACGGACATCGGCGTAAGGAATACCTTTGCGGATATTGCTGCCACAGTATTAGCATATTTTGGATTTGAAACCGAGAACATCTCACATATTGACGGGACATCGTTCTTGGACAAAATACTAACAGACATCAATTTGGAGGCGAAAAACAATGCGAATGATTTTTACCGATGAGCAAAAAAAGATTTTGACACGCACGGACCATACGCTTCTGGCGGTGGATGCGACTTCAGAAGATATTCGGAAGGTTTGTTTCGAAGGGGTCGACTTCAAGACGGCTTCGATTTGTATTCCGCCGCTTTTTGTGGATCAAGCGATTCGAGATACCGACGGGCGCGGGAAAATATGTACGGTTATCGGCTTTCCGAACGGCTATACAACGACAGAATCAAAGGTTTTCGAGACAAAGACAGCGGTAAGTCAGGGCGCTCATGAAATCGACATGGTTATCAGCGTCGGATATCTTAAACAAGGAGATCTGAATGCGGTTAAAAAGGATATTTCAGCCGTGCGCGCTGCTTGTAAAGGTCGTGTGCTCAAGGTGATTATTGAGACGTGTTTGCTGAGTGAAGCTGAAAAAATTCAAATGTGTAAAATAGTCAGCGATGTCGGAGCAGATTTTATTAAGACATCGACCGGCTTTTCGACCGGAGGAGCCACGCTTGCGGATGTGGCGCTATTTAAAGCGAACCTGCCGCCGGATATTAAGATTAAAGCATCCGGAGGAATTGCGACACTTGAAGACGCAGAGGCCTTTATTGAGGCCGGAGCAGACCGAATCGGCAGTAGCCGCATCGTCAGACTGGTTCGCCAACAGATGATGGAAGCGCAGGCCGTCACGATTGAAGTATAATTCTAAAGTGGTAGTCAGTGTTTGAACGAGTCTCGATCACAAGGGTATTTCGAGCGTGGACGGAGGTTCTTATGGGTCACGAGCCGAACGAAAAGATACCGTCTGAATTGGCGGAACGACTTTTACAAGCAGCGATCGTCGCAAGGAAAAACGCTTATTGTCCATATTCGCATTTCGCTGTCGGTGCGGCTTTGCTTTGTGAGGATGGCAACATAGTGACGGGATGTAATGTCGAAAATGCGGCTTTCTTGTCCATTTGTGCGGAGCAGAGCGCTATTGCTTATGCGGTAGGACGAGGATTTCGGCATTTTCGAGCGATGGCGGTTGTGGGCGCTCGCGAAAATGAGACGCCGGATTATTGTCCGCCGTGCGGTGCTTGCAGACAAGTTTTGCGTGAGTTTTTTGATCAGGACAATTCTGAAATTATTCTCAAAAAGGGTGACACTTATGTCTCGTTTACTATCGGAGAACTATTGCCGGAGAGCTTTGTTTCACCGGGTTGCTGATATCGATATAGGACGGCAAGCATCACGGCGAAACCGAGAATGCCGGCGATAAATGATGAGAACAGTAATACCGGGACATCGAAATAGTCCAATATTATCCCCCCGACAAAGTTGCCGACGACCATGCCGATACCCATGCCCGCCACGTTGACGTATGCCTGAGCGCGGACGCGGTCACGATCGGCAACCGCGCGGTCGGCAAACATGACGGAAAGTGGGAAATATAGGCCGTATGCCGGTATCTGAAGCAACTGAACTGCGAAAAGCATCGTTAAGCTTCCCGAAAAGAATGTCATCAATCCTTTGATTGCAAAGAACAGTGCAGATATAATCAGCAAGTTCTTTGCTTTGATTCGTGTGACCAAAAGTGCGCTAACGGCCATAATCGGCAACTCTACAAATGCGGCTATAGATCTCACAAGGCCTTGGTCGGACTTGCTGCCACCCAAGCGGTCAACAATATCGGGAATATAGGTATTGAGAAAAGCATGGTTGGCAAACAATAATATGCTGGCCAGGCAGAAGCCGGCGAAGGTTCGATAGCGAGAAAAGAAAGAGATAAGTTCGCGGAACCCGCCTTTCAGTGCATGCTCGTGCGGATCTTCTTGGATAGCGGTGGGTGCGTACATCGTTGTTACGATCAACATGGATAATGTTGCGCAAATAATAAATGCAGGAATGATGATTTCGACGCCGTAACGCTCGACCACTCGCCCGAGAATTACACCGGTTACGGCGAACATCAGGGAGCCGACGCCGCGAGCTGTGCCGTAATTGATGGGGATGCCGGAATTTGCGATCTGCATCGCGATCGCGTTAATCAGTGATAATGACGAGTAAATTGACGCGCCGAGAACCATGAAGATTAATGTCGCGATGATCATTTGGTGTCCGACAAAACGGAGAATGAATATCATGACGATGGCGACGACAATCTGAGCGTCAACAATGTATTTTAGCGGAATACGACGGTGCTTTTCAGCAAAAGAAGAGATGATCGGTTGAGCGAAAATGCTCGATATGGCTTGGACAGAAAGTAAAACGCCGATTTCAGAAGCAGAAAAACCTTTTTGGCGCAACAAGACAACCATGAAGCCGGACAAACAAAAAAAACAAATCCAATATGTGCCCTGTACTGCTGCGAATTGAAGGTTAATTTTGCGGGTAGAAGGTGTCAGTTGACTCATGAGGTCCTCTTTTCGATTGCGCAATCTAAATATTCTGCGAAGCAACACCGTCCGCTCGATTTTCGGAATATAGATGATGTCGTGATGATATCACAGTAAACGACGCCTTTCTTTGTTTTATAGACTTTGGACACGATTTTAAATGATTTTGGCATAAAAATGAAACAGGCACATAAAAACTCTGTGCAATTGACTAAGTCAGAATCCATTGCTCTCGCATGCTATTTACGTATAATTATATGACAAAGAAAATTTGAGGTTAAAGAATGGTTAAATTTACGACAAATAAATACAGGAGAATCGCAGCGATTGCTTTTACGGTGATATTAATCATCTCTCTAATCGCGTGTTTTGATGTATTTGTCGATCATACTTCGGCTTCCTACTCCGGACAACAATCCAGAACGACCGGAAACATGGCGGGCGATGTACCGCTATCGCAGACCTTTAAACCGGAGAAGGCTTACCTTTCATATATCGAAGTTCGAATTGCAACGTATAACAACACGAACTCGGCGGCAATGATGCATTTTAAATTGTTAAATGATGAAGGTGATGTGCTGGCTCAGTCGGAGACTCCGATTGCTGATATTAAGGATGATGAATATGTTCGTTTTTCTGTGGAACAGCGTCTGGATCCTTCGAAACTTTATTCCTATACGTTAAAGATTGAGGGTTTGGGTTGGGAAAAAGCCCCGATGGCGTGGGTTTCTCTCGCATCGAAGAATGCACAGAAAACGTTGGTTAATCCCGGTGACCTTTCAGAGAAGCCCTACCAGATCAATTCTCAGTTTGGATATGAAAAGCTGAACTTGCGGGCTTTTTTTGCGGCGCTCGGTTTGGCGATGCTTTGTGGCTTAAGTTTGATGACTGAGATCAAGCTTGGCAAACGCGCGATGATGGTGGCTGCGGCTGCCACACTTTTGGTGGTGCCGTTTCTGGTCTTTTTTATTGCTGAATTGCTCAATGACTGGTCCTTTTTTGACAAGGAAAATGAAGTCTACGTTGTAAATTATTTGTTCTATCTTTTGATCTTCACTTTTGTTTTTTCTGTCATTAATCGACTTTGTGTCAGTGCCATCGTTTCCTCCGTGCTTGTCTATACCGTGGCCGTAATAAATTATTTCAAGCTTCTCTTCCGCGGTGAGCCGGTCCAGATCTGGGATATCGTAACCGTTCGTACGGCATTGAATGTTTCCGGAGAGTATCCGTTGCGGCTTTCCTCGGTTTTGGTGGTGACGTTTTTATCGTTGCTATTATTGTCGTTTTTGCTCGTCCGGGTACGCTTTTCTCTGAAAAAATTCCGGAGTCGTGCCCTTGTGAATCTATCCTGCTTTGCATTAGCTTCCATGTTGGTGGTGTCTCTATTCAATACGGATCGATATAGTATTGCGCAAAATAGCTTTATGCAGAGTCTTGGAATTACCAATAATGTTTGGAATCAGCCTTCAAACTATAAGAAGAACGGTCTGCTGTTGGGCATTACGATGAATGCTCAAGATTTGCTGGTCGAAGTGCCGGAGGGTTATAGTGCCCAAGCGGTAGTTGATGCTGCGGCCGACATAGAGATCGGCCAAGGACGCTCTGTGACTCGCGATGAGTTACAACGGATGTATAAGCGTTTTGCGGTACTGGATACCTATGAGAATTTGAACGCGGAGATGGCGACCACTAAGCCGAATATTATCGTTATCATGAATGAGTCATTCGCGGATTTGACCGATGTCGCGCCTTTCGAGACGGATGAGAAGGTGTTGGAATTTATTCCGTCGCTCAAAGAAAATACCATTTCGGGAGATTTGTTCGTTTCGACGTATGGTGGCGGCACGGCCAACTCAGAATTCGAATTTCTGACCTCGCACAGCATGACGTTCTTACCTACGGGGAGCATTCCTTATCTTCAATATGTCAACGAGAGTACCTCGTCGCTTCCCAAAATTCTGAAAGCTGTCGGCTATCAGACCGTTGCGATTCATCCCTATGAGGCCAGCGGATGGAATCGACCGGAAGTGTATGAAGATTTTGCATTTGATCGGTTTATGAGTGTTGATGATTTTAAGAATCCGGATTATTTGCGCTCGTATGTCAGCGATGAAGATTCTTATGCAAAGGTGGTTGATACGTTCGAAAGGAAGACGGATGGCGAACCGATATTTATCTTTAATGTAACCATGCAAAACCACGGTGGCTATGGCAAAACTTACGATAATATCAATTACGATATCAAGCTCTCCGATTATCCGGGCATGTATCCGGAGACAGAGCAATATCTGTCGGTAGTTAAGAGTACCGATGACGCGACGAGGGATTTGATCGAGTATTTTTCGCAACAGGATGAGCCGACCATTATTTGTTTCTTTGGTGATCATTTACCCAGCATGAAGAACGGTTTTTACGATGAGATTCTCGGCCGGAATATTAGTTCTCTGGACTCGGAGACCATGCAAAAACTATACGCTACAGAATACTTTATTTGGGCAAACTATGATATTGAAGAAGTCGAGAACAAGGATCTCAGCCTCAATTATCTTTCAACCATGGTGTTGGACGTGGCAGGTATAGACATGCCTTTATATAACATTTATCTCAAAGAGATGATGGCGGCGTTCCCGATTGTAACGCCGATGGGCATTTTCGATAAAGACGGTGTGCGCTATGATTGTGTGTCTGCAGTTTCTGATGATTCAGAGTGGTTTAAAGACTACGCCAATTTTGTATACAACGATCTATTCGACGATAAGAATCATGTGACCGGATTTTTCGAATATCCGATGCGAACAGAGCCGAGTGTGGTAAACTAAGCCAGGCAAAGGAATTAGGCGTTTCTGTGGTCCGGTGCAGTTGTTTTGCTTTTTGATACTTATTGATACTTGCGGCCACAAAATTATCATTCGCGCCGATCTGAATCGGTGACATCTCGGAGCCGACCACTTGGATTTTTCGGGTAAATTGAAAGGGCACAATGGAAATTAAATCATTTGAAGAAATCAGACCCTCAGACGAAATTATGAAAGCACTGGCGGAGATGGACATCTCGGAGCCGACATCCATCCAGAAGAAAGCACTGCCGCTGATGATGGAAGGGTCCAATCTGATTGCAAAAGCGCCGACCGGCACAGGCAAAACATTAGCCTTCGGGATTCCGATTCTGGAATATCTCGATATGAAAAGAGATGACGTTCAAGCATTGATTCTTTGTCCGACGCGTGAACTGGCAATGCAGATTGCGGATGTATTGACACGATTAGGGCGCCATATCAAGGGGCTTAAAATACTTGCGATGATCGGCGGCCAACGTATGGACCAGCAAATCCGAAAGATTCAAGGAAAGCCGCAAATTGTCGTAGCGACCCCGGGGCGATTGCTCGATCACTTGCAGAGAAAGACCATCAGCATTTCAGGGATTATGACTTTAGTCCTCGACGAAGCTGACGAAATGCTCAACATGGGCTTCATTAAAGATATTCGAAAAATTATGACCTATACGCCCAAAGAGAAACAAATTGCACTCTTCTCGGCCACAATGTCCCGGGAGGTCATGAATATTTCATGGGAATACATACAGCGTGCCGTTGAGATCGATGTCGCGCCGAAAGCAGAGGATCTGCCGCCGATTGATCAATATATCGTTCGCGTGGAAGATCGTGAAAAAGACAACGCCCTGGTCACGATTCTAAAAGATAAGCCCATGACTAAGGTTATGGTTTTCTGCAATACTAAGAACCGCGTACGCCGAGTTACTGACCGCCTTCGCAGAGAGGGTGTCACGGTCGATTGCCTGCATGGCGATATCCAACAAACGGCCCGCAATCGTATTATGGAACAATTCCGAAAAGGTGCTTTTCGCGTATTGGTTGCAACCGATGTTGCAGCAAGAGGTATTGATGTTGCGGATGTCGACGGGGTTTTCAACTTTGAGGTGCCGCTTGAAAACGAGTATTACTTGCACCGCATCGGTCGTACAGGACGTGCCAAGCAGGAGGGCGAAGCATTCACATTTGTGTCCTTTACCGAGTCGGTTCGCATGGATGATATTGTGCGGTATCTCAACGCCGAGTTGACCGAGTACAATTACAAAAAAGAGGCGTAATCACCGCTGATCTTTGCTTAGGACATTCCTTCGGATGAAGCCTCGTTTTGAACCGACGAGGCTTTTGCGTTGCCTGCAGTTTACATGAGTGGAGAAAAAACGCGCATCAAGTGTCCTAGACTGTTGCGAATCATGCCCTCGGCCTTGAGCTCTTCGGCAGTCACGGCATAACTGTGCGAGATAATTTCGTCAAAATCTTCGGAGACACGCTCGACTTCCGGTGTATCGAAAAACCAAACACCGCACTCGTATTGCGTGTAAAAACTTCGGTTATCCAGGTTTACGGAACTGACCATCGCGTGCGCCCGATCGACGACGATCATTTTGGAGTGAATCATTCCGGGAGAATAGCGATAAATGTCGACGCCTGCATCAATAAGCCGACCAAAGAAACTTCGTGTCACTTCAAAAACATACCAATGGTCCAGTTGACAGGGCACAACGATAACGACTCGAACGCCGCTTCGGGACACCCGACACAATGTATCGATAAAGTCTAAGGAGACAGCCAGATAGGGGGTGCTTATAAAAAGAGTCTCGGTTGCGGTCTCAATCATGCGATTGATCACGCCCTCGGCCGGATTCTTGGGGTTGTTGTAAGGGCCGTCGTCAAAGACGTGACAAAAGCCTTGGGTGAGAGGGATGTCATCCGGATAATATAGGGTGTAGCTGTTGCTTAACTTCTTAACGGTCTGATCCCACATATTGATGAAAATATTGGTTAAGCCAAAGACTGCGCGGCCCTCAAGCTTGAAGCCGGTATCTTTCCAGTAACCGAGCGGCGAGGTCAGGTTGGCATATTCATCTGCCAGGTTGACACCGCCGGTATATCCGATGTTCGAATCAATGATGATAATCTTCTGGTGATTGCGATAGTTGAGATAAAGGTTATTGACGTATTTGTATGTGGGATTGAACAACCGAATATTAATGCCTTCATCACGATATTTGTGAATCCGATCGCGGTCCAGACTGAAAAGGGTGCCTGCGCCGTCAAGCAACATCCGAACTTCAACACCTTCGGCGACTTTTCGGAGCAATACATCGTATACCCGATCCCAAAGCTGACCCTCGCGAAAAATAAAAAAGCTGATAAAAATGAATCGCTTCGCCCGGCTCATTTCTTCGATGCAATCATCGAAAAGCTTTTCTCCGCTCGAAAAGTACGTCATGCCGGTTCGGGCATATACGGGGAAATCCTGAGCGGTTAGGTAATTGGAAATCAGCCGAATGGATGCGTGCTTTTGGAAGGCGTCGGATTGCTCCTCTTCTTGTCGGTCTGAAGGATCGGAATGCGCGTATAGCGCTTCTTCTGAATCTTTGTGGGACTGGTGTTCGAGTTCGTGTCGGTGCTTGCCGTGCCGATGCAAACCCCACATCAGATACAATAAAATCCCGAATGCGGGAAAAATGGCCGTCAAGACGATCCAGAATACTTTTGTAGAGGGATTATCATGAGCCGTCGATATAAACAAGCAAAAGCATAAAGCAGCGAAGTAAAGAATAATCATCAAATAGGCGGAAATGCTTTGCAAATATATGGAAAACGTTGCGAGAAGCGCAATTTGTGCGAAAAAGAAAAACGCAAGTATGATCAGGTGCGTAGTAGCATTAAAAAAAAGCTTTCGTTCCGGCGACTTATTCGCAGACATTTGCAATCCCCTTGGTTGAAAACAATATTGAGTAATGGACAACTCCAACCATATTGTACCTCAAAAAATCATTTGCTGTCGCTATACTACATATCAAGTTGAGCGAGTATTCTCGCAATGATAGAATAACGGAGAATACAGTGATTAATAAATCACTCAAATCAGCAGACGAAGGAGAACCTATGAAGGGCACGGGAATTCGTGTGGTGCATGCGGCGGACTTTCATCTGGGGGCGCCTTTTACATCGCTGTCGCATGAAGCGGCGTCTATTCGACGTGCGGAGCAAGAACAGACCTTCTTGAATGTTATTTCATTTTGCGAGACCGAATCGACGGATGTGTTGCTCTTGGCCGGGGATATTTTCGATGCGATTCGCATCAGTCCTGCGACAGAGCGTTTGATTCGCGCCGCTTTCAGCCGCATATCGAACACGAGAATTTTCATTTCACCCGGCAATCACGATCCCTATGCCGGAACCGCTCTATATGACGCAATATCGGATTTTTCTCATGTCCGTGTGTTCGAAGATGCGATACAGCCTTACTGTTTGAATGATTTGGATTGTGTTGTCTGGGGTGCCGGATTTCGATCCGCGCGTCAGTCGAAAAGCCTGATTCCCGAAGGTTTTAATGTTAGCTCACTTTCGGGTTGCTCGGCGGATACCGTCCACTTGATGGTGATGCATGGTGAAGTCATTCGTGGATCCGATGCCAAAAGTCAGTACAACCCGATTCCGGAGTCGCGTCTGGCCGAATGCGGAGCCAACTACGTTGCTCTTGGGCATGTGCACGATGCCACGCCGCTTCAACGCGCCGGAAATACATTTTGGGCTTATGCGGGATGTCCCGAACCCCGAGGATTTGATGAACTCGGACCGCGCGGGTTTTATCACGGAACGATTAACCAAGATAGTACCGATCTGACATATCGCGCAATCAATCGACGTACATATCATCGTTTGGATGTCGATGTGAGCGGAATAGGGATTCAGGATGACCTGAAACACAGATTAATGGACACGATTAAGCGAGAATGCCCGGAGAAGTATGCGGATGATGCGTTCAGGCTGACCATGATCGGACGTATTCCCGGTGATTTTTCGCCCGAAATGACAACACTCAAACGCTATCTCGAAAAATATGTTTTCGCAGCGAAAATACTCGATGACACCATAGCAGACATTCATCCGGACGATGTTGCCGGAGAGACCTCTTTACGCGGCGCATTCACGCGTCATATGAAAAAAAGAATAGTCGACGCAGAGCTTGCTGACGATGATGCGCAGATGAGCGTCGCTGAGCGCGCATTAAGTTTGGGGCTTAAAGCATTTGAAGGCGAGGTTCGATATCGTGAAGATTCTTGAGGCTCGAATCAATGCTTTCGGAAAACTCGAAAACATCGATTATGATTTTGACCAAGGCATGAATTGTATTTTCGAGGACAATGAATATGGCAAAAGCACACTTATGGCTTTTGTGCGCGCAATGCT
Organism: Clostridiaceae bacterium; assembly: GCA_012718915.1. Lineage (GTDB taxonomy): Bacteria > Bacillota > Clostridia > Saccharofermentanales > Saccharofermentanaceae > DUPM01. The sequence continues at coordinate 13,266 of JAAYBI010000087.1, read as the reverse complement.
CTTTGGATTTCCGCCGAGATCAAGTGTTTCCGTTCGAGATTATGGAAGGCAGAAATATAAGCCGTGGTCGGGTTCCGCTATGGGCGGTGCGCTTGGGTTTGCATTTAGCGGCAAGCAATACTTGTTGCGAAGACGGTTCGGAGAGCGTCGTTCCGAAGATGAGATCGAACTTATAGATGTGCGAAGCGGCACACATATTAATACAGGCGGAGAAGAAGTCGGACCCTACTTGTTCGGCATCAGCGAGCAGGAATTTGTGCATACGGTTTTTATCGGTCAGATGCTGACGGATTTTTCGCAATCGAAGCAGCTTATGAGCATCGCAGATCGATTGACCGGATTATCGGCTGTCGGAGACGAGTCGAATTCTTATGAAGTGGTCTCAAGACGTATTGATGATGCGATGAAGGCGCTTCGCAATAAACGCGGAGGCGGTCGTATTTCGGAGCTTTCGACGAGGGTTGCGGAGTTGGACAAGCTTGAGCGGGCCGCAATTGAAACACTTGACCGTGTCGCTGCTTTCGACACCGAAAAGAAACAATTAGTGACGAGAATTTCTTTGTTGGAGCATCAAATCCGAGCCGCAAGAATCGAAACGGCGCGAATGGAAGTCTCAAACACTCGTGCCTTAATACAAGATAAAAATGCCGTTTCTGAGCAACAGGATCAGAAGGTCTCAACATATTTATTTGAACTCGAACAAGAAATTTTGACGTTGCAAGAGAATGAGAAAGAGGCATTTTCACAACTGGAAGAGATACATAAATTAAAAATTCAGCCTCACACAGAATCCTACGCTGTTCGCAATCATGGGCGTCAAACATCAAGACAAAGTGTCAAGAATACGATGGTTGCTATTGCAGCAGTCATATTATCGATCATGTCGATTTGGATATGGTTGGATTGGGCATTCATTCACGCCATCCGTCAACCGGTGCTTTTACTGCTATGGTTACCGACGGTTCTTGTGTGGGGCATATTTTACATGATTCGAGTTTCGGAGCGGCGCACGGCGAGATCCCTCCAAGTGTCATTTGAAAAAGAGGCAGCTGAATATGCCGATAAAGAAAAATCGGCTCGCTTGCGAATGGCTGCCATTCAAGAAAGACTCTCGGATGCCCGACATAACAGGGAAGCTTTCCTGATTCAGGTAGCCAAGCTTAATGCCACTCGAGAGGCTGAGATTCAAGTTTTGAATCATCGCTTGAGCGAATTGGAACACAGCATAAGTGAAGATCGGACATTACCGGATAATGATTTGGGAGCACTTCATCCTACGGACAGTGAAGCGGTTGAGAAATTACTCATCACGCGTTTTGAGTGGGCATCCCGGATTTCTAATATTGATGGTGCGACGGATTCTTTGCGCTCAATGATTCCGGATCTTTCGGCGATTCGTGAAGAAGCCCGGGATTTAAAAGAGAAGATTTTGGAGGCAGAACTATACTATCAGGCACTCGAGATAGCCAAGAATGCTCTCGAGGAGGCCGCAGAAGAAATGAGAAGCGTATTTGCGCCACCGGTTCGAGAGAAGGCCGGAGAGTATCTCGCAATATTGACCGACGGGAGATATACTTCAGTTTCGTTTGACCGCGATTTTCGAGTTCGTGCCGGAGATAGTTATTTAGATGAAAAATCAGCGGATTATTACAGTGCAGGAACGCTGGATCAGATATACCTGGCGTTGCGATTGGCAATCGCGGATGTTATCTTAGAACAGTATCCGGATATGCCGATATTTTTGGATGATGCGTTGGTACAATATGATTATAAGAGAGCGAAAAGTGCGGTTGGGATGCTGAGGGCTATTTCGGAACGCCGCCAGATTATCTTGCTGACTTGTCATAAGCATATTGCAGATTTATGTGATTTTACAGCTGAAAAATAACGACATACCATTAACCGCGTCGTAAGACCGGTTCGGAGATTGCAATGATTGAAGATAACAGTCCGCGAAAAACAGATAGAAAAAGAGTCTTATCCGCCGCCGCTTTGACAGTGGTTTGCATGTTGCTCGGCTTTATTCTTTTTAGACAGTGGGCGTCCACAAGATGGAGTCCGGAGGAGATGGCCGTCCGCGAAAAATCACTGAGTGCTTTGCATGAGGATTATCTGGAACTCCAAGAAAAGAACCGTTCGTTGCATGAGGGCAATAAGTTGCTCAAAGCCAGACTTGAGGCTATCGAAGCGGTCGGATCCGATCATTACAGTCTGGCGCGTCTGCTCGAAGAAGAAGTAGAATTAATAGAGAGTTTAAGCGGTTTGATTGAGGTGTCAGGACAGGGCATAGCAATCACTGTAACGCCGAATGATAAGACGCCGATTACGGCGAACATGCTATTGCAAATAACCAATGAACTGAGGTCCGCAGATGCCCGTGCCATTGCCGTGAACGGTCAGCGCCTGACGGCGATGTCGGAAATACGAGATACGGTGGATGGTTTTTCGGTAAACCGTACCGCATTTCTTTCGTCGGAGCCGACTGTGATTACCGTTGTCGGAGATGGGCAGAATTTATTGATGGCATTATCTATGCCGGGTGGCATTCTGGAGCGTTGGCGTCAACGGGATATTGACGTTAACACGGATATCGTCGAAAATCTTATTGTCGCAGGCATCGCACAGTGGCAATACGACTACATGTTTGATACTAGTATTACCGTACCTGATGATTCGGAGGAATAGATGAAAAAAGATTTGGTACTCGACATATTTCTTTCTTTCTCGCTTATGGCGCTGTTGTTTTTGTTTTTCTTTCCGGCATATTTTGTATACGGGCAGGTTGTGTTTCGGTCGGTCGGTGTTGCCGAGCGCATATTCAGCGTCATTTTCGTATTGTTATGGTTTGCGTTGTGCGCATTAACGGCCTATACCAAGAAAATCAGCATGTTGCTCGGAGGCCTCTTGTTCTCAGTGATGGCATATATTCCCGAATGGGTACTATCAAAATTAGTCACGGATTCTCCCAAACAGGGTAGTTTGCTAATCTCTTTAATCAAGAGTTTATTCCTCCGGTTGTATGAGTGGATAAATGCGCCGATGGTCGGCATATCGATGCTGTTTGACCCGAAAAATGGTCCGAAGTTGAGTAAATGGATGTTACCCATTTTGCTGGGCGTCTTTGTGTTCGTTCAGCTATTTCGTTTTTACCGGGATGCGTATTTGGCTGAGCAGCTTCGACTGGATCCGATGCCTTCGACAACGGCATATGAAGTTACCCGAATGTCTATGGATAACGGTTCGTCTCGAAATTCCAAATCGGCAGGAATCAGAACATATGCTGAGTCCGATAGTGTTAACAAGCCCGATGATTCAGAGCCGGCGCCGGCGGAACCGGCGCGTGCAACGGAATCTTTAGAGGCTTCAATGGATGAGACATTGAGCAAACCGGATTTTCCGGATGTGTCAGCAACAGGCGACGATTTCCCAAATGCTATTGAAAGAAGTGACGAGGACCGATATAATTAGAGATATTTCATGATGTAGTCTTAATAATTATGTTGGAGGACTTTATGTCAAATAACAAAGCATTTTGGCGGGTATGGCTGGAGGGTAGGAAATCGGGTGTTTCATCGGATAAATTCGGTGAGTCGGCCTCCGGGAAAGCAGAAAATCAGGATTCACTCGATCTTGGTTTAGAAGCCCTGGCGGTTCCGGAGAAGGGCAATCGAGTATTATTTCGCAAAAGACCGCAGACTTTCGGTGAAGAAATCGGAAATAGTATTACACATGGTGTGATGGCAATTTTTACTCTCGGTATGTTGCCATACGCTGCCATAAGATCTTATATCAATGCACCGGCAGGGATGAAGGTTATTGACCCGCTGGGCGTTTCGATTTTTGTTATTTGTATTTTTTTGATGTTCATCTCGTCAACGATTTATCATGCGATGTCTAAAGCATCTCCTCAGAAAGAAGTCATGCATCGTATTGATCACATAATGATATATTTTGCGATAGCCGGCACGTATACGCCGATATGTCTCTCGGTTATCGGTGGCAAATGGGGTATAGGCCTATGCGTCGCACAGTGGGTGCTTGTTATCGGCGGTACACTATTCAAGGCATTGGCCTTCTCAAAATCCGCCATTTCTTACATCGTCTCGGTGTCAATTTATCTTTTGATGGGGTGGATGGTAGTACTTTGTTTCCCGGTTTTGTGGGGAGCGGCTAATGTAGTTACCTTTTGGCTGATTGTCGCCGGAGGTATTTGCTATACCGGAGGCGTTGTATGTTTTGCGCTTAAGTTTAAGTTCCATCATATGGTATGGCACTTCCTGGTTGATTTTGGTGCATTGTGCCACTTCATTGCGATTGTGTACTTCATGCGATAATAAATTCTATCAGGCATAGATTAAGGGCTGCCTCATCCAATCATCGGACGAGGCAGCCCTATATTTATTGAACGAAAGCAAATGTTATTTATTCGGGTACATATGCTGTCATAAAATCGTTGCCGAAAGCTCGGATGGAAACCGCTTTTTCATAGTCTTTGTAGAAGTCGTAATGGCCTTTCACATAAAGCCATTGCGCTGCGGGATATCCGTGTTCGCCTGATGCGAGCAAAGAAATCATGGAGTTAACCACCAGATAATCTGCATTTTGAGGTACGCCTTTACCTTCGAAAGGTATGACGACGATACGGTCGCGATCCTCCTTTTTCAAGACATTACGTGCCTTTTGCAGTCCGTCGGATGTGTACCAATCGTCTGCGTACAGGAAAATTTTCCCCCGGTCATCAAGGCGTGCGATTTGTTGCACCAGGTTCATTTGCGAGACATTCCAGTAATCGTATTCATAGCTCTCCGAAGGGTTCGACCCGGCGAGAATGTTGAAGTAGACATGTTGATTGGGATGGACAACAAGAATTAAGGCGGCTGAGAAGGCGAGTTGCGCGCTTAGCGCAATCACCGCGATGTATTTGGTCTTGCCTTTAAGATGGTCCACAAGCCACTTGAGTGCAGCGACACAAAGAATAATGATCGGTCCATATAAAAAGTACATATGGCGCCAACTGTTGTAAAAAATCGGCCTTTTGATCATGGCAAAACCCAGGAACAACCAAACAACGAATAAACACATTAAGTAGTATTGCGTTTCGCCGGTAAAAATCCCGCGAAGTTTTGCCTTTATTGCACTATGTATGACTGCGAAATGCGAGAAAATAAACAGTACAAGGATGAGAATAGGCGTGGTCACCGCAAACATGACCGGAATATAGTTCCAAGGCACCGGTCTGTAGGTAACGCCTTGGAAGAAGACAAAGCCGGCCCAGTCTTCAAAATTTGAGGAACGCTGGATAACGTAGCCGATAGCCTGCAACGGATTACGCCACATTCCCGGAGACAGGGCATATAAGAAGGCGATAAACGAGACAAGAGAAGTTAGTCCTACCGCGAAATGTTTGCGATTCCAGGCTTTCTCGACAGAAAGGTTGATGAGATAAAGAATGCCAATCAAACCGAAAATGCCGATTCCGGTCATGCGCATATTTGTCGATATTGCCGCAGAAAGCGCCATTGCCAGCGCATAGCTAAAGCGTCGAGTCGAAATCATCTTAATGCCGAACCAGATGCATATAATCCAGAGGGCCATTGCGACAATGTCTTTGCTGTTATAATGTCCCTCGGCAAAAAAACGCGGACTCAGGTACATCATCAGCGCCGCGGCAACGCCGTAACGCCAATCTGAAGTGAGTGTTTTTGCGATGCAGTAAAGCGCAAAAATACCGGCCATAAAAATAAAGAAAGTGTAACCGTGAAATAAGAACATCAAAGTTCGAGGAGCATCCTCACCGAGATCCGCAAATAAGAGTGGTGCAAAAGGATAGTAGACGGACTGGCCATGATCCATGTCGGGGTTTTCAAGATAGTCTGTAAACTCGATGCCGGTCTTCGATTTAAGCGGCTCGTTTTCCTTACCTGCAACCAGTCCGACATATTCGCGAACATTCGAACCGAGCGTTCGAATTTCCAAAAGTTCGTCCCAGGGCATTCCGTAATCCGGTATTGTGAGGAGTCCGAATAAAGTAAGACACAAGAACATGACAGAGACAATCAGGCGGTGGTGCTTGTTCATTTTTTCGATCATAAGATGCCTCTCTTTTTGGTTAGTACAATGCATAAGCGGTGGAAAGTTCGATGTATGGAGTAGAAATCGTTGGTTTGTCATTCGAGAAGAATGGTGAATGGCCCGTCATTCGTGAGGTGTATTTTCATATCAGCTCCGAATACGCCGGAAGCCACTGGAAAGGACAATTTGCAGCGCGAGATAAAATACTCGTAAAGTGCCTCTGCATGCGAAGGCGCTGCGGCATCGCTAAATCCAGGTCGATTGCCGCGGCTGGTGTCGGCATAGAGCGTAAATTGAGAAACGATCATTAGCTCACCGTCGACCTGAGAAAGAGAAAGATTAATTTTACCGTCGTCGTCGGGAAATATGCGTAGGGAGGTAAGTTTCTTGACTATACGATCCGCAATTGCGCGGTCGTCCGCGTGTGTAATACCAAGAAAAATCAAATAGCCTCGGCCGATTCGACTTACCGATTGACCATCAACAATGACCTCGGCATACGTAACACGTTGAACTAATGCTCTCAAAACCGCCTCCAAAAGTAGAAATCTATTAGAAGTATACACCAAAAGAATAATCTGAAAATAAGTAAAAGCCCGACCCGTCCGCAATTTGAATAAAGCGGCTAAAAATCGAACTATTCACAGAAAAAATCAATCAGATAAACCATTAGTTATGAACAGATGATGCCCCGGGAGAACTTATGACTCGACTACACCAGCAGTCCCAAGCAAACGCTCCTTGGGGATTCGCAAAGCAGAAAACATGATGAATCCAATTAATGCACCTGCCGCCGCTTGGACGAGATTCGGAATCACGGATCCTGCAGCCGCTGTCGGTCCGTACATAAAGGGGAGCGCTTCAAAGCCAAAGTAGCCGATAACCATAATTAGCTCGGCAATGATACAAGCAGATAATTTTCTGATTACTCCGACTGACTTGCCGTGAATCAATATGCCGGCAACAAGTCCCATAATTCCCTTGATTAAGAACGTCGCAGGAATATAGACCGGATAACCGGCCATCAAATCCGCAAGAGCCGAACCGATTGCGGCAGGAAAAAATGCCCACGGACCAAGAAGAAAGGAAGCTCCGAGGATGAAGCCGTCTCCGAGGTTAACATATCCGATCGCTGTCGGAAAACGGATTTGAGTAAAGACAAATATGGCTGCGGCAAAAATGCCGGACAGGGCAAGACGAAGAAGATGTTTACGATATTTGGAGAGCTTGTCCTGAGTATGAGCTCTTGCTTTGTCAATCATGAATGCATATCTCCTTTCCGAGTTGTTGCTATTATATTCTGTTTTTGGCTCTATCAATAGTGCCAGAAACACATAAGTTGAAAGTGCCAAAAAGAGCTTACAGAGTTCGGTTCATCTAGATTCTTTGAGTGAAATTACGAAACAATCCAAGACTAGGCCTTTCAAATGAAATCATATGAAAAGCATATTTTTGTTTTTGTGTTGGATTTCTTTCATTTGTGAAAATCTACATTTCTCGGTCTCAGCAAGAGTGCTGCTTTAGTCAAAAGTCCGAAAAACCATAATTGTCGATAAAAATGGAGACATAATGTCGACAGATGTAATGGATGCGTGTATGATAAATGCATAGTTAAATGCTAGGGTATCGCATTTTCATATAACAGATAGGGGTGAGCTAATGGTAGAGAAAAATTCGACTAAGAAGACTCCGGACAGCGCGGAAGTGGTGGCGATGGTTGATCAATTGGTCAAGAACGCAACCAAGGCACTTGAGGTCTACATGAAAATGGACCAGGAGCAAGTGGATAAAATGGTTCACGCCATGACGCTTGCAGGGCTTAACGATCATCTTCGTCTTGCCAAAATGGCAGTCGAGGAAACAGGGCGCGGCGTGTTTGAAGACAAAGTCATAAAGAACATGTTCGCGACAGAGTATATTTGGCATAGCATTAAGAACCAGAAGACCGTCGGAATCGTTGATGAAAATGACGCGGAAGGCTATGTGGAGGTCGCCGAACCGGTCGGAATTATTGCAGGCGTTACGCCGGTTACCAACCCGACATCGACGACTATGTTTAAAGCTCTTATTTCCGCAAAGACGCGCAACCCGATTATTTTTGCATTTCACCCGTCTGCACAGAAGTGTTCAGCCGAATCTGCACGCGTACTGCTTGAGGCAGCTATTGCCAACGGCGGGCCGGAGCATTGTATTCAATGGGTCGAACTGCCTTCGCTTGAAGCAACGAATATTCTAATGAATCATCCCAATGTGTCCTTGATTCTCGCTACCGGCGGATCCGGAATGGTTCGATCTGCGTATAGTGCCGGCAAACCGGCTCTCGGCGTCGGACCCGGTAATGTTCCTTGCTACATTCATAAGGACGTCGACGTCGAACGCGCTTGCACCGATCTAATTATTTCTAAAACCTTCGACAACGGCATGATTTGTGCTTCGGAGCAGGCCGCGATCGTTCATAAGGATATTTCCGACGAATTTGAAGAAACCATGAAGAAGCTTGGCTGCGCATTTCTCACAGGTAACGACGCAGACAAACTTTCAAACTATGTCATCAATATTGAAAAGCAATCCGTCAATCCGGAGGTCGTCGGACAAAGCGCGCACTTCATCGCCGCAAAAGCCGGAGTCAGCGTTCCGGAAGATACAAAAATACTTCTTGTTAAGCTAAAAGAGCCGAGTCTTAAATACCCGCTCTCGCTCGAAAAGCTTTCTCCTGTGCTCGCCTATTTTGTCGCTAAAGACGAAAATCAAGGCTTTGAATTCTGCAACAAAATGCTTGAACTGGGCGGGTTGGGGCACAGCGCAGTTATTCACGCCGAGGACGAAGCACTTAGCGTTGCATTCGGACAGGCCATGAAAGTCGGTCGTGTCATTGTTAACTCACCGTCTTCACAAGGTGCGATCGGAGACATCTACAACACGAACACACCGTCGCTGACCTTAGGATGCGGAAGCTTCGGTCGCAATTCGACCACAAGCAATATTTCCTCGGTTAACCTGATAAATAAAAAACGTATTGCACAGCGGAGGGTGAATATGCAGTGGTTTAAGATTCCGCCGAAGATTTATTTCGAGAGAGGTTCCATTCAGTATCTCGAGGCCATGCCCAATATCTCTCGCGCCTTCATCGTCACCGACCCGGTTATGATTAAGCTCGGCTACGTGGATAAAGCCCTGTATTATTTACGAAAGAGAGCTCAATACTGTCACAGTGAAATATTCTCTGAGGTTGAACCGGATCCTTCCGTTGAGACGATCATGAGAGGTGTCGAAGAAATGAAACGCTTCCAACCGGATGTAATCATCGCAATCGGTGGCGGAAGTGCCATTGATGCAGCTAAAGGTATGTGGTTGTTTTACGAGCATCCGGACACGGACTTCGGCGGCTTAAGACTGAAGTTTATGGACATCAGAAAGCGCGCTTTCTATTTTCCTAACCTCGGGAAAAAAGCTCAGTTGGTAGCGGTTCCGACGACATCCGGAACGGGCTCGGAAGTCACATCGTTCTCTGTAATTACCGACAAGCAAAATGGCAATACCAAATATCCGTTGGCGGATTATGAATTGACGCCGGATGTTGCGATTATCGACCCGCAATTTACGGAGACAATGCCAAAATCCATTGTGGCAGACACCGGGCTGGATGTTTTGACGCATGCCATAGAAGCTTACGTATCGGTGCTCGCATCCGACTACACAAACGGCCTCGCCATGAGGGCCATTGAACTGGTGTTCAAATACTTGCGTCGTTCTTACAACAATCCGGAAGATATGCTTGCTCGCGAAAAAATGCACAACGCGTCTTGTATCGCAGGAATGGCTTTTACCAATGCCTTCTTGGGTGTTAATCACTCGCTGGCTCACAAGCTCGGAGCGGAGTACCATATTCCGCACGGACGCTCGAATGCCATCTTATTACCTCACGTCATTGCGTATAACTCTCAGCGTCCGACCAAATACGCCATATTCCCGAAATACGGTAAATTCGTCGCCGACGAGCGCTACGCTCAGATCGCCAGATACTTGGGTTTTGGCGGTGAGACAACAGAAGAGCAAATTGCGGCCTTGATTCGGGAGGTCAATAAATTAATGGACGATTTGGGCATGCCAAAGACGATCGCTGCAACCGGTGTCGATGAGAAAAAATTTATCGGAGGTCTGCAAGAATTGGCAGAAAGAGCCTTTGATGATCAGTGTACGACGGCGAACCCCAGATATCCGCTGGTCAAAGAACTCGCCGAAATTTACCGCAAGGCATATTACGGAAAATAATCACCGTGCGGTCTCCTCTTAAGCACGCCGAAATCATTTGAATTATTAGCTATTTAGAAAATACACCCACTAAGGAACGTTCTTTTTTAGATTTACTTAATCAAGTATATTTTCAACCGACTTTCTTCAAACGAAGGTCCAAAAGCAAAGACTGCACCGAAGGATGAATTTTGGTGCAGTCTTTCTTTATCCGTTGATTGTCTCCGACCCTAAGCCGGAAGAAGGTCGTTTTTATAATTGGTCATTCGCGGGATTATTTTCCGAAACGCTATCGGCTTTCTTCCTCTTCCGGACACATTCGGATAGAAGATACTCGATCTGACCGTTAATAGACCGGAAATCATCTTCAGCCCAGGCAGCAATCTGCTCATAAAGCTTTGAAGATATGCGAAGAGGTACCTGCTTCTTGGTATCCATTTTTAGTACAGACTTCCGCTGTTAACAATAGGCTGAGCTTCTCTGTTTCCGCAGAGGACAACAAGAAGATTAGATACCATGGCGGCTTTGCGCTCTTCATCAAGCTTCACCACATCATTTTCATTGAGCTTCTCCAAAGCCATCTCAACCATACCAACAGCGCCGTCAACTATCATCTTTCTGGCATCGATAATCGCACTGGCTTGCTGCCTTTGCAGCATGACTGAAGCAATTTCCGACGAATAAGCAAGATGGGTTATACGAGTTTCCAATATTTCAAGACCTGCTTCATCTACTTTGTCTTGAATCTCACTGCGTATACGCTCGGCTACCAGTTTACTGGAACCACGCAAACTTCCTTCGTCCGGCTCGCCGTCACCGGAGGTGTCAATTCCCGGATTTACATCATAGGGGTAGATTTGGACTATGTTTCTTAATGCGCCGTCGCACTGAAGAGAAAGATATTCTTTAAAATTATCTACATTAAAGACTGCCTTGGCAGTATCAGTGACTTTCCATATTACAGCAACGCCTATCTCTATGGGGTTGCCTAGAACATCATTGATTTTCTGCTTGCGGTTATTGAGCGTCATAATTTTAAGCGAGATCTTTTTGCTTGCAGGACTGCTTTGCATAGAAGCTCTTTCTGTATTATTAACGGAGACGTGCTCAATACTCACATCATCGCTTTGACCGAGACGGGTCTTGTATGCAGGATTAACTGCAGATGAAAAGGGATTAACATAAAAGAAACCCGGTTCTTTTAGCGTACCTGTATACTTACCAAATAAAGTAAGCACTAATGCCTCTTGAGGATTGATGATTTTTAGTCCAAAAAAGGGAATAATACCAATGGTTACCCAGATAATCCCTACAACCAAGGGCAGGATACCAATATTATTCTTATGTTCTAAGAGGATTCCTCCCAGAATAACGAGAAAAATAGCCGCAATATAAAGCACGATAAAAAGAATTAGCATAGCCATTCCAGGCTTTGCTTTTAAAGCTTTCTCTTTCATAGTTGCCTACTTGTATATAATAATGATATCAAAATGATATCATATCAGCGAAATAATGCAATAGCTTTATAAAAAATATACGAGAAAAATCGGCATAACCGGTACATACATACCAACTATGCCGATATTTATCCGGGATTATAAATCCCTAAGACACCCCCCTCTAATGGGTTGCACTTTTTATGAAAGCCGGAATCTGTCATATATACATATCACACGAAATACATGGAGAATTTTAGAAAGCTTCTTCGTCACGCATAAAGTCTATAAAGGCTTCGCTAATCCAAGGATCAAACTGCTTGCCGGAATTATTCCTAATCTCCAAGAGAGCCTGCTCTTTGGGCATCGCCTTGCGATATGTACGGTCTTGCGTCATGGCATCATATGCATCGACGACGGAGAGAACGCGGGACATGAAAGGAATTCTCTCTCCGGTAAGCGCATTCGGATATCCGGTGCCGTCCCAACGCTCGTGGTGTGCCAAGATATACTCGGCGATGGGCATGAGCTCAGGGGAAGACATTGCAATGCGGTAACCAATCTCTGAATGCTTCTTCATCTCGATCCATTCATCGTCGGTTAAGCGATCAGGCTTATTGAGAATACGGTCGTTAATGCCAACTTTTCCGATGTCGTGAAGTGCCGCCAAAAGTTCGAGTTCGTTGAGATCAATTTGTGCAAGATTAAGCTTCATACCCAGGATGCGTGTGAGCTTGATCAAGCGCTCCGCATGCTCTTCGGTCTCCTGGCTACGAGCCAATAATGTGGACTGAATAGAAGAAAGGAGAGAACTATGCATGCTCTTGCGATCCAGTAACTTCCTTTTGTACATATTTTCTTCGGCGAGCTGGATGACGGATTCGATACTGATGTCGTACATATCCTTTGTCGCGTGACCCAAAGATAGGTTAATGCATCCCATTTCGTTGCGGGCCAGCTGGTTATGCCGGTTACACGCATCCACAATATCTTGAATAAACGCTTCGGAAGACGTGTCGTTTGTACGGGGCATCAGGATACAAAATTGACCGCCGCCGAAACGGCAAGGCACATCATTCTCGCGACATTGCCCCTTGATCAGACGAGCGGCCTCGACGATCATCCGATCCCCCTTCTCATGACCGACGGCATTGTTGATCAGTTTAAGCCCGTTGATATCACCGAAGATAATTGACAAGGGCATCTGATCCGGCACATCCAGTCGTTTGGCCTCCTGCATAAAATGTTGACGATTATAAATGCCGGATAACGTATCGTGTGAACGCAAATACTGGACTTCGGCTTGACTCTTGACCTGATCGTCTATGTTAAAAATCAGACCTTCAACCGCTTCTATTTGCCCCTTGCTGTTAAGAACCGCTTTGCCGCGCTCGCGAACCCAAATATACTCTCCGCCGGCACGTATCAGTTGATACTTTTCGTCGAAAATTGAGCCTTTCTTCATAGCCTCAGCCCATTTGCGGTGGTAATTTGCGCGGAACTCCGG
>JAAYBI010000086.1 GCA_012718915.1 Clostridiaceae bacterium | reverse complement strand
GTGAAGAACATCAAGGTGAAGAACATCAATCACAAATGACTTGCCACTTTTTGTTTTCCAGTGTTACAATGAGCTGTACATTTTGAGATACTTTTGGAGGAAATTTGATGATTTATTATTTATTGGCTTCAGAACCGGCTGTGACGGAAGCGACAGGCGAATCATTGCCTAGTATGGGTCTTTTAGATACGCTTATTCCGATACTGATGTTGATTGCCGTGTTTGGCTTAATGTATTTTGTCTCTATTCGTCCGCAGCGAAAGAAGGAGAAAGAACTTCGCAAAGCGGTCGATGCTATAACGGTCGGTGACAAGATTGTAACAATCGGTGGTATTACCGGTACGGTTGCCAACATTAAAGATGACGAGATTACAATTACTACAAGTATTGCGCACACAATGGTATCATTTAAGAAGACGGCTATTAGTACGATCATTAAGCGTGAAATCGCAGAATAAGGGAGGTTTATTATGAAACACATTAAGCAGATTCAGAAAGCCACTGTTAAGGTTCCGGAGAGAGGCCATGCTTGCGGCGAATGCCAGACTTCTTGCCAGTCTGCTTGCAAGACCAGTTGCACCGTTGCCAACCAGAGTTGCGAAGCAATCCAATAATTATTATTGATTTGATTGATCGGAGATAGTGGAGGCGATTTTTCGTCTTCACTATTTTCTGTTATACGGAGGATGATTTTGGTACACGCATTTTTTATGATAGATCGACATATAGTTTACGATTCAGATTCCGGTGCTTTTTTTGAGTTGGATGAGATTTCATACGATGTTATTCGTTTATATATTGACGCTGACGGCATGAGGCCGAGTCCTGAATTGCTAAGCGTATTAAGCGAATCGCATCAGACGACACTTTCCGAACTCGTAGAAATATGCAATGATTTTGATTCGATTATCGCGGAAGGCACGCTTTTTGCCGAGCCGTTGGAATACGAGTATCACCATCTGTATCCGGATCAACCGAGAATAAAGGCCATGTGTCTTCATATATGCCATGATTGTAATCTAAGGTGCACGTATTGTTTTGCGGGCACCGGGGACTACGGAACAGGTCAACGCTCAATGCTGAGCGTTGAGACCGGTAAAGCAGCCATTGATTTTCTGATAGCAGCTTCCGGGAACAGAAAGCATCTTGATATAGATTTTTTTGGTGGCGAGCCACTGATGAATTGGCCGGTCGTTGTAGAGCTGACGCATTATTGTAACGAGCAAGGACCGAAGCACGGTAAAGACATCCGTTTGACGATTACGACCAACGCTTTACTCTTAGATGAAGAGAAGACTGCGTTTATTAATAAGCATATGAAGAACTGTGTTCTCAGCATAGATGGAAGACCGGAGGTCCACAATCGCATGCGTCCGGGGATTGGCGGCAAGCCTTCTTATGAGCCGATTTCGAAGCGTATTAGGGCATTTACATCGGCGCGTCAATCTGAAGAATCGTCATTTTACGAGCACTATGTTCGAGCCACATTTACGCGTCACAATCTGGATTTTTCTGAGGATGTGAAGCACATGGCTGAAGTGTTGGAAGCCAGCCAGATATCCGTTGAGCCGGTGGTTGCACCGGATGATTGCGATTATAGTATCAACGAATCCCACCTGCCAAAGATTTTCGACGAGTATGAGAAACTGGCACGCTATCTTCACGAACGCCGAGTTGCCGGAGAACCGGTGAACTTTTTTCATTTCAACATGGATATGTCAAATGGACCATGTGTGTACAAGCGTCTTAAGGGTTGCGGTGTGGGTGCGGAGTATTGTGCGGTAACGCCGGAAGGCGATATCTATCCATGTCATCAGTTTGTCGGTGAAGCGAAGTATTTGATGGGTAATGTATCGTCGGTATATTCGATATTGGATGAAAATAAGCGTTTGATCGAAGGCAAAGAAGCAACTGATATTTTAGACAAGAACACGCTTCAAATTTTTTACGATCGCCTGATGCCCAACCGTGAGTCATGTAAAACTTGCTTCGCGCGATATCACTGTGGTGGCGGATGCGCAGCGAATCGATATTTTTCGACCGGGTCTTTGGATGAAGAGTATAAGGTAGGATGTGAATTGGCGAAAAAGCGTTTAGAGTGCTCGATTTGGCTCTCGGCCGCTTCTTCAGATTCATAATTATGATACAATCTTTTTGAAAAGCTTCGCGATCACGGAGGTCAAGTATGCCAAAGTCTTTAACGCTCAAAGATTTTCAAAAAAGCCGAGAAGTCATCTCGCTTTTACATGCTGCTGAGATTCAGCTTGACTCGCTTGGTTATACTGAGCACTCTTTTCGTCATTGTCGTCTAGTTGCCAATAAGTGCGGTGAGATTTTAGAGAAACTCGGCGAAGACGAGCATGTTATTGAGCTTGGAAAGATAGCCGGATATATTCATGACATCGGTAATGCCGTCAGTCGCAATAACCATGCTCAGTCGGGTGCACTGTTGGCGTATGATATGCTGTTGCGAAAAGGTATGGATTACGATGACGCGGCGATGATCATGATGGCGATTGCCAATCACGATGAAGGCGAAGGCGTCCCGACCAATCATATCGGGGCCGCTTTGATACTTGCTGATAAGGCGGATGTACATCGTAGTCGCGTGCGCAATCGACAGGAAGAGACTTTCGACATTCACGATCGAGTCAACTATGCCGCTACGAAGTCGGTGATTGATGTTATAGATAATTGTGTGCGTTTGGAGATCGAGATTGATACGGCGATTTGTCCGGTTATGGACTATTTTGAAATATTTTTGCACCGCATGAAGTTTTGCAGAAATGCAGCGAATTTTATGGGCAAGACATTTGAATTGTATATTAATCAGACGCAACTGCTATAATTTTATTTCTTGAAATAGGTGGGGTTGTTGTGACAGGGATTCCTGAGAACATTATTGAGGAAGTTGTCGCCCGAAGTGACATTGTTTCCGTGGTTGGGGAGTACGTGCGTTTTACTAAAACGAGCGGACAGAATCAATTTGGACTTTGTCCGTTTCACTCCGAAGATACGCCGTCGTTTTCTGTTTCGATCAGCAAGCAAATATACTATTGTTTTGGATGTCACAAGGGTGGTAACGTCATCAATTTCATCATGGAGATTGAGAAGCTCACGTATCCGGAGGCCATCAGATTATTAGCTGAAAGAGTTCAAGTCGCTATTCCTGAGCCGCAGGATGACGGGTACCGCTTGGTTGCCGAAAAACGTGATGCAATCCGCTCAGCGCTATTGGATGCGGCAAGATTCTTTTATAAGACATTACAATCCAGCCAAGGTGCTCGAGCGAAAGAGTATATAAAAAAGCGAGAGCTTTCTGACAGTACGGTTCGAACATTCGGTTTG
Source organism: Clostridiaceae bacterium (assembly GCA_012718915.1). Taxonomy (GTDB): domain Bacteria; phylum Bacillota; class Clostridia; order Saccharofermentanales; family Saccharofermentanaceae; genus DUPM01. The sequence continues at coordinate 57,164 of JAAYBI010000086.1, read as the reverse complement.
GGCTATGCACCGGATTCTCGGGATGGACTTTACAGGTATCTCAAGGAAAAGAACTATTCCGATGATGTTATTGATGAGTGCGGACTTTTTACCCGTAGCAAAAAGGGTGATCGGGTCGATCTGTTTCGCGGACGTTTGATGTTTCCGATTTTTGATACCATGGGGAAAATCATTGCGTTTGGCGGACGGACGATTTTGGCGGATGGCATGCCAAAATATATAAATTCACCGGAGACCGCGGTTTACTCAAAGAAGAGCACGCTATATGCCCTCAATTTTGCAAAAGCGGTTCGAGATAAGACATTAATTATTGTCGAAGGTTATATGGACGTTATCTCGATGTATCAGGCCGGAGTCAAAAATGTAGTGGCAACTCTGGGAACCGCACTGACCGAAAAGCAAATGACTTTGGCGTCGCGCTACGCAGAAGAATTAGTACTGTTTTATGATTCGGACCGTGCCGGACAAGAGGCGGCTGTTCGAGGACTTCGGTTGTTGATGGCCAAAATGGCTTCCCAGAGCACGCTCCAAGTGCGATTGTCCGTCGGACGAGTTCCGGACGGCAAAGATCCGGATCAATTCATTCGAGAGCACGGTGCTGAAGCTTTTCACCGTGTGACGGCTGAAGCGGTTCCGGTTATGGCGTACTTGATTGGGGTGGCGGAAGATCAAAGTATGGTAGATGGTCGATTTGACCCTAGAGTCTATCAGGAAACGGCCTGCGCGTTTTTGTCCTGGGAGTCCAATGCAATTAATCGAGAGCGCTTTGCCGGCAAAGTTGCTGAGCGTTTAGGTGTTTCGGTCGCAAGCGTAATGCAAGAAGTAGAGCGGGCCGAGTCCCAGAGCAAGAACAGCGAACCCATTCGTTTTAGAAGCGTTGCTGAGCGCGAGCAGGAGGCGGTTCAGTCAGATACAGATACGTCTTATGCGTCAGCAGATGAAATTCGTTTTATCGGCATGATATGTATGCAGCCGGAAGCTTATCTCAAATTGCCGGATCGGCCTCTGCCAAAGGATTTTTCTCAGGGCAATATGAGAGAGATAGCAACACAGGTCTTTATGTTAGCAGCGCAAGGCCAAATAGATGTGAATAAGCTTCTTGAAATTTCCTCGGAATTATTGCTGAACGGAAAACCCGCAAAAGACTATTTTTCGAGAATGATTATGAAAAGCACTGTCAGAGAATTGACGGTTGAAGTCATAGACATTTTTACTAACTTGCTCTATCGCATTCGATTTGAAACCTATAAGAAGCGAAAGAAGATGCTTGTTGACTCGCTTTCCGGCCATATAAATAATCAAGATCGCATTCGAAACCAAGCGTTGCTTCGTGAAGTAGAACAGTACTTGAAGTTCCTGAGGCAACAGATTCGACCGGACGAGCCGGACTCGTTTTAAGGAGGATAGGTGAAAAAGACGATTCTGCCAAGTCGATTGGATAATCTAATCTCCGTCCTTAATCCGGTGGATATATTTATTGATGTCGGTTCGGATCACGGATATGCTTCTTCGTATGTGTTAGAAAATCAATTGGCAAAGCGTGTCATCGCAACGGACATTCATGCTCTCCCTGCGCAGCGTACGTCGAATTATTTAAAACAGCAGGGGTTCTCAGATTATTCACAAGTACTATGTGTCGATGGGCTTTCTTCTATCCGGGTCAGAAAATCGGACGCCGTCTTAATTGCCGGAATGGGCGGATATGAGATAATACATATTTTGACAGATGCATTGGATGGAAATTCGATTGAATTGGGTGCAACGTTCTTGCTTCAGCCCCAGAGATCTTTTCGCGAATTAAGGTCGTTCTTGGCAGACAGGGGTTTTGAAATCCGAGATGAACGAATTGCCAGAGACAAAGATAAGTATTATGTTGGCATATTAGCCGTGTATAATGGAAGAGCATATCAGACAGATATTATTTCCGCGGTATTGGGTCCGGTTATTATTTCCGAACGACCTTGCTATTTTGAACTGTTCATGAAAGATCGATTAGAGACTTTAAAGAAAGAGGTGCTCGGTCAACCGGAACTATGTCCGGTTCTCGAATATGTTGAAAAAGTGATTCAGTCTTTATAGGCCCGATTGCATTGCAGCAATCATAACTGTGTATCAAGGATATGCAGGTACGTTTTTAGGAGGGGTTATGTATTCGTTCAAAGAAATTGAGGAGTATCTGGATACCATTGCGCCGACGATATCCGCCGAGCCATGGGATAACGTGGGGTTAATGATCGGCACTCGTGAGAATCCGATATCCAAAGTAATGCTCGCTTTAGATGTCACTCCGGACGTGATTGACCAGTGCATCGAGAATGATGCCCGGTTTTTGATTACGCATCATCCGATTTTTTTCGAGCCATGTCTGAAGATTGATTTCTCGGAATCTCAAGGCGCGATGATTAAGCGAATCATCGAAAATAATATTACCGTTTACGCAATGCATTCGAACCTTGACAAAGCGGAGGGCGGCGTAAATGATGCCTTGGCAAAGGCGATTGGATTTGGTGCGTGTATTCGTTTAGATTATCTTCGGATCGGTCGATTGCTCACGAAAATGCCGTTTTTTGACTTAGCGGATCGCGTACGCAAAATGCTGGATTCGAATGGACTGATTTTATCTTCGCCGAAAAATTCAATGGTTCAGACCGTTGCACTCGCCTGCGGATCTTTTGATGCATCGGTTATACCGGAAATGGTAGCAAGAGAGTGCGATGTCTTAATCGCAGGAGAGATAAAGCATCATGTTTTAGTCGATCTTGAGGCAAGAGGTATTCGTGTTATTATTGCAGGTCATGAAGCGACCGAAAGAGTTGTCTTGCCGATGCTCCAGGAGAAATTGACGCATGCATTTTCCGAATTAAGTGTATGTATCGCGACGAATTTCATCGCATCGGACTCAGGCCAATAGTTGTCTATTATTTTATATGATTCAATATGCGATCGGATATTGTCGCTATGAAAACTATGATACGAGAATGGTCTGGAAATACTTGTTTTGCTAGACATCGATGACGGCTTTGTTTATCATAGGAATGTTATCTGAGTCGGCCGGACGGTCGCGTGGGCAAGGCTTCAACGAGCGCTCACGAGGAAAGTCCGGGCTCCATAGGACAAGGGTGCCGGGTAACTCCCGGTGAAGGCGACTTTAAGGAAAGTGCAACAGAAAGCAAACCGCCTCTTTTCGGAGAGGTAAGGATGAAACGGCGGGGTAAGAGCCCACCGGCGGATCGGAGACGATTCGGCCATGTAAACCCCACCCGGAGCAATGCCATGGAGAGACATTACTGTGGTCCGCAGGTCTCGAGGAGGCGGCTTGAGCCGTTCAGAAATGTTCGGCCTAGATAGATGATCGTCTAAGACAGAACCCGGCTTACAGGTTGACTCAGATAACGTTAATTACATATTACGCCGCATTGCGGTTCATCAAGAGGAGAATTGGTATGTCAGCAGAATCATATTTAAGCAGAGGCGTGTCACCGACAAAGGATGATGTCAAGAAAGCCGTCGCTAATCAGTCCGGCGGTGTTTTTCCGGGCGCGTTCTGCAAACTTATTGAGGATATTGCCGGAGATGAGAATTATTGCATGGCGATTCATGCGGACGGTGCGGGGACGAAGTCTTCTGTCGGGTATTTGAAGTATATGGAGACCGGTGACCCGGAAGTATTTTCTTCGTTGGCACAGGATTCTCTGGTAATGAATACCGATGATCTGGCGTGTATCGGTGCTGTTAAGGATTTCAGTTTATCCAATACGATCGGCAGAAATGCACACCGTGTGAACGGTGCTTGTATTGCGAAAGTCATCGAGGGTTACGACCGTGTTATCCGTACGCTGACTTCTCACGGTGTTAATATTCATATGTGCGGCGGCGAGACGGCAGATGTCGGTGATTTGGTGCGTACGATCATTATTGATTCCACTATCGTCGTGCGTATGAACAGAAGTGATGTGATCAATGCTTCAAATATCAAGCCGGGTCACGTAATCGTCGGACTTTCGTCTTTTGGACAAGCGACTTACGAAGACCGTGAGAATTCAGGTATTTCATCGAACGGATTGACCGCCGCAAGACATATGCTTTTGTCAAAGCATTATCTTCATGCTTATCCGGAATCCCTTTCTGAGACCATTCCGGAGGACAAAGCGTATTGCGGTAAGTTCTTATTGTCTGACTTGCTTCCGGGATCATCCATGACGGTCGGAGACGCGATCCTGTCACCGACCCGCACGTATCTACCTATTTTGGCAGAGATCATTCCGCGTTTTCGGTCAAGTATTTCCGGCATTATTCACTGTACGGGAGGCGGACTAGCGAAGTGCAAAGACTTCGGGCATGGTGTGTCTTATGTTAAAGACAATCTGTTCGATTTTCCGCCGATATTCAAGACGATATATGAGTCTGGTGAGATTCCGCTCAAGGAAATGTTCCAAGTCTTTAACTGCGGACATCGTATTGAAATCTACTGTGAGCCGGAGGTGGCAGATGAGATCATCGCAATATCTGATTCTTTCAATGTTCGGGCACAAGTGGTTGGGCGTGTAGAAGCTTCCTCGGACCCCGAATGTAATGAAGTACACATTCAGTTCAACGGAGAGCAGTTTACATATTGATTTAAACTTTATGATGAATTGGCCTTTTCAAGAGTCGCAAAGGAAAGAATAGGGATGCCATATATTATTTACAAATTAATGGACAGTTTGGGCCCCCTTGTTTTTGGTATTGTTTTGATACTGATAATTGTCGCCTTGCATTATAAACAAAAGGCCGATAAAAGCGAATTCATATCCAATCGTCTCTTGCGTTTTCTGAAGCGACTTCATGAAGAGCAGCGTATCTCTGATGAGGAATATAATACGTTGATTAAAGGCAATCAACCAATCATCCCCCTTCAGACGAACCGTGCGATTGAAGCCGATCAGACCGTTCAAACATCGGAAGCAATAGAATCGCTTCCGGTGAATAAGCGACCGACGATTGCGCCTGAAGTATCTCCAATGACTGAGGCTGTGACAGTCTCATCTGAAGCGGCTCTGATGACAAAAGATTCGGCGATCGCTCCGGATGTAGCTCCTACGACGAAGGCGCCTCCTTTAGCTCCTCCGATCATTCCGTTGAATACAAATCAGACGAATACAAGGCCACCAATTGCCGAAAAGCAGAAGTCGTTCAATGCGATGAATATCCTGCTGATCGTCGGTGTTCTGTTTGTCATTTTGGCCGGAGCGGTATTTGCGACGACGACTTGGCTGATACTTCCGCCAATCGTTCGTATTTTGACGGTATGCTCATTTTCCGGTGTCTTTTTCGTCGCGTCTGTCGTTGCGGAGAAGGTGCTGAAGATTCCGAAGACGGCAGTCTCCTTTTTTACACTTGCATCATTTTTCCTGCCGATCAGCGTTCTTGCCGTTGGATTTTTCAATTTGCTGGGTGATTACTTTTCGCTGGACGGAGAAGGCCGATATTGGATATTCTTCGCTGCGAGTGCTGTTCTGGGTGTGGCGTGTCTGATTGGCGCCCGAAGATATCAATTTGCCTATTTTGCACAAGCTTGTCTCTATTGCATGACCGCGATGTATATTTTTGCGATTGCTGCGTTTAGGCCCGAGAAAGCTGTCTTCATTCTGCTTCTCTATGTGTATGCGATCGCGTTGGTGCTTCTCGGTCAGTGGATTCGGAAAAAGGGTGAATCGCGTCTGCCTCTTGAGTATATTACCCGTCGAATTCCTGTTTTTGCAGTCATTCATGCAATCGTTATTGCCATGATCGGACTCGTCATTTCCGGGTCGGGGGTGCTGCCCGGGATGGCTGCAATCGTTTTCGCACCATTCTTTTTGACGAAACTCTTTCGCGGCAAGAACGCCTATGCGGGGACGATTCTGTTTGCGGCCATGTTGACGACAGGATTTGCACGATTATATTCAGGTGGCGATTTGATGGTCACCTTGTGGATGTTAATTGCGAGTGCCGTCATTTTATCTGTCGTCGGTACGCTGGGCATATTCCCGGATACAATGCGAAAATGGTTTTCTGCGGTCACTTCGGTGATCATCTTCCTCGTATATCTCATACAATTTGGGTCGTTGATTGTCCGAGGTGGTTGGACCGGTCTGCAGTTGATCGCTCTATTCGTGTTGATGGTCGCACTCGTATTTGTTGCCTATCGTAACAAGGCGAGATACATCCTTTATCTCGTTCCGGTATTAGCGGTCACGTTTATTACCGGTTTGGTGTACTTGTTTGCACATGTGACATTGCCCCATGGAAGTTTACTGGCCTTATTGTCGGCATTATTCTTCGCTTTATGTGTATTCTCGGATAAAAAACTCGAATTTTCTATCCGTACGCCGATATCGGATGCTTTGTTCTCGTTCTGGTGTTTTATCGGTGCGGCCATTGCGAATACACATGGATGGGGCGAAGGGAGCGGACAAGCAGGGCTCAGTCTGATTGACGGAACCATTCCGCTACTCATCCTGTTAAGTATTTTAGTTTATCTCATGCTCGAAAAGGATTCTTCCGGCACTTCATCTCTATCCGCTGATATTTCTGCCGCTTTCATTCCTGAAATCATATTCTTGATATCAATCCCGGTATTCATCTTTTTAAAAGAGTATATGGATGCTGTTTATATTTTCGTCATCTTTTTTGCGCTAATGGGTACTTTTGGAATCTGGGCAGCGCTTAACGCCGGGCGCCTGCGCTTGCCTCGAGCTCTTGCTGCCGGCTCGTATGTATTCGTGCTGATCTTTGGAACTATCTTAATCGTTGCTCTGAGTTCTGCGGGTAAAGACACTCTGATTCCCGTCGTTGCCTGGATATCTGTTATTTATCTCTGCGTTATTCTCGTACTTAAGTCGCGTAATCCCTCAATTCTGAATCCGTCCGCAAGCAATGCTGCATATTCCGCAATAGCCGGGGGTGCTATATACTTGTCGCTTTTACTGTCTGCGCAATTATGGATGGATTTGAATTCAGGCATGACGACGCTCATTTTCCCTGCAAGTGCCGCGTTTATATTCACGGTCATTGCGATGTTTTTTGCCGCATTTGATAAGGATTTGCCACCGGCGGTCAGGCACATGGGACGCGTCGGGTTTGTGGGGCTCTCGCTCTTCACGACGTTGATGATCGGTGCGCTCCTAATCTCCGCAAGCATTTTCTGGACGCCGGTCGTTTATCTCTTTGTCTTGACCGTGTTGGCTTACCGCTATGTAAAAGGGGTCTCACATCGATTTGCATGGCTTGATATGCTCCTTATATTCGTAACATCCATAATTTGCATCGATAAAATTGGGCATCCGAATATTCAGTGGGCCGGAATTATCATATTCTCATTAGTATTTATTGCAGCACTTCTGTTTGGACGACGGATGCATCCCAGAGTGTTTAGTTCTCGGATAGATGAATCATTCGACGTTCGCAATCGGACGGATTGGCCATCTCTGATGTCGATCCTGTTTGCTTTAGGACTATTTCCGCTGGGTAAATATGCTCAATGGGTAGCATTCTTGCTACTCGCGCTATATGCGTTATCTTTTGTGAAAAGGACCCGTTCAAAATATGCAGAACGCATCGCGCTAACATTCGCGAGTTTCTTTGCCTTGGTTGCAGTATGGACTCAACCGCTACTTGATATTCCGGACATCATTCTTCTCGAAATAAATTTAATTGCATTCGTCGGATTCTTTGTGCTGATCGACCGCTTCTCTTGGAAAAGCAAAGTGTCCAAGTCGCTCGTTTTTGTGTCGACATGCATTTCTCTTGCAATAGCCGGATTAGCGGCGATGGCCAGTGCGGATATCGTTGATGCTCTGATTATCGGAATCGCTTCATTTGTGATTCTGATTGTATCTTTTGCTTTTAAACGTAAGCAGTGGTTCATCCTCGCCACCGTGACACTCCTCGTCCTGGTCCTATATATGACACGCGCATTCTGGGCGATGATCGAGTGGTGGATATACCTACTCCTGGTCGGACTCATCCTGATTGGCCTGGCTGCAGCGAACGAGATCTCTAAGCAAAAGGGCGAAAAACTCTCGAGCAAGGCAAAGCGAATATTTAGGGATTGGGAGTAGTCGTTATTCTATCGTAGAATTTGTTCGAGGAGTGACTCAATCCACTGATGCTCCTTGGGCGGGCTCTTCGGGAATAGGTTTACAATATGATTTGCCAAAGCTATAGGAACTATTGATGAGGGAAGGGTATTATATTTATACTTCATAGGATGAATTGTAGTGGCATTATAAGATACATACGAGTTAGAGAAATACATTATAAACCGTTACCACAAATTAATACTATCTGCAGAAAAGGAGCAATTTTATAAACTGATTATGTTAAGCCCTTAACACTTATAACACCTTTATGACAATAGGTGAACAGACCCTGGTGAACAGACCCTCAAAATTGTGGTTGACATTCATAAGGCGGATGACTATAATTACTTTTGTTTGTTAGAAATACAAACGATTTATTTATGGCATGCACCTTTAGCTCAGTTGGTAGAGCAACTGACTCTTAATCAGTGGGTCCCGGGTTCGAATCCCTGAAGGTGCACCAGTTATCAAGTGTCTGTCGTTCGACAGGCACTTTTTTTATACATCATCAAAGGCATAAAAAGCGCCGCCAATAATGACGACGCTTTCAATACATAAAGATTGCGATGAATTAGAGTTGAGCGTTGATCATTTCTTCATATTGGCTCTTATTGCCCATGCCTACTTTTTGATCGACCTGCTTGCCGTCCTTGAAGAGGATGACAGTAGGAATGTTCATAATGCCATACTTGGCGGCAATTTCTTGGGCATCATCAATGTTAATCTTGCATACTTTGGCTTTGCCTTCGAATTCATCGGCGACTGCAGCAATGGTCGGGGCGAGCATGCGGCAAGGCATGCACCAGTCGGCATAAAAATCGACCAATGATAAACCGGATTGGATGGTGTTTTCGAAATCATTAGCTGTGAGTTGAATGGTGTTGCTCATAATAGATCTCCTTTCGAACATTAAGGCTTAATTAATATTATATCTTTTATGTTATCGATTGGCTAAATAATCTCAACCAACCCATAAACATACTGATACCGATGAGGATTAAAAGTAATCCACTGACCAGTCTGATGATCCTGCCTTTTTCACTAAGTTTCTTGAACAGAGGCTTCAACTGTTCTAAGAGAATTGCAGATATGAAAAACGGTATGGCCAGACCGAGGGAGAAGATGGTGAGGAGGATTCCGCCCTGTATGACGGTGTCAGTCTGTCCGGCTTTTAGCAATGCAGCACCCAAGAAAGGTCCGATGCAAGGTGACCAGCCGAGGCTGAATGCGATGCCCATCAGGAGAGAAGAGAGGGCGTTTCGTTTGTTGTTATTTATTTTGATCCGCTTTTCAGATTCCAGAAAAGGGATACGAATGACTCCGGTCATGAAGATGCCAAGCAGAATGATGAGTATGCCGGATATCTTTTCGAGCAGGTTCCTGTTTTGCGATAGAATACTTCCTAATGCACTTCCTGTAATTCCAAGACCAACAAAGACGATTGTGAATCCGAGAATGAAGAGCGATGTGTTGCGGAGTAATATATGTTTTTGTTTCGTCTCTCCGTCTTTAATCGACGCAGAGTTTCCGGATAGGTAGATAAAGTAAATCGGTAACAGAGGAAGGATGCAAGGTGATATAAATGCTAACAGACCTTCTAAAAAAACGAGAATGAGCATAGAAAGGTTCATATTATTCCTCCAGACCAACCAGTTCCGCGAGTGCTTCATAGCTCGTTGTACCCACTATCGATGCCGTGATGAGCCCGTCCGGGTCAATGACAAATGTATGAGGTACGTAATAGATGCCATAGTTTGTGGCAACATCTCCTTTGTCCCAATAGGTCGGGAAGGTGTAACCGCTGTTGTCTAGTTGCTGTCTGATATCGCTGATGTTCGGTGTCGAAGCATTTTCAGGATTGATGTAGACCTTGAACAATTTGACGTTTTCAATCTGATCTTGTTCAAGTTTATCATGCAATTTCTGATACTCCGGGAATTCTGCGTAACAAGCGGAACAACCATAAATCCAAAAACTGACGATGACATGCTTGCCGCGAAAGCTCGAGAGTGTGACAGAATTATTCTTTTCGTCGATCAAGGTGAAGTCGTATGCCAAATTTCCAATCTGCCTGCCTTCCTGCGCCGGAGGTACTGTGGTGATAATAGATTCCGAAGTGACATCAATATCGCGGGATTCCTCCGGGTCGTCAGAAACTTGCGCGATTTCTTTAGCAGTCGTTGATTTAGCAATATTACTCTCTTTTTCTTCTGACATCAGATGATTATATAGAATCGTCGCACCACCAAACATTGAGACGATAAGAATAACGGCTACTATTATTTTCAAAGGTTTCATCCGATCACCTACCTTATATCTTTTCAAAACAGACATCCAAACATATAATTAGATTATAATATTCAAATGTGTTCGTTTCATAATATAATCATATCATGATAATTGAATATGTCAATATCCGGGAGGTACTATGGATAAAATTGAATTGGATCGAAGAGCAGAGATATTGAAGGCCATCGCGCATCCGGATCGACTTTGTATCGTCTATGGTTTGTGCAGGCATCAATGTAACGTCGGTCAGTTACAGAATAAGTTGGGTTTGAGCCAAAGCGGTCTGTCTCAGCATCTGGCGAAGCTTAAAGCAGTTGGCATTATTCGTGGTGAGAGGAACGGTAAACAGATTTGCTATCATGTGGTTGACGGCATGACACGAGATATTGTCGAAAAGGTGTTTATAGGTCTTGATATGACTGAAGAAGACTGTTTTTGATTCTTGCTAATCCCATTTGAGATCAATACAAATTGAATGACGTATCTAAGCGGCATGCATTGCATGAGATAGAAAACGCCAATCTTGGGGCAGCTCCTCGGATGGCGTTTTTTTCTTTGATATTATTTGAAAAAACCGGTCATATCCAGCGTGGACTCATCTCCGGTTAATGGTAATGCGATTTTTTTCTCATGTTTAGCGGATTTATAAATACCGATCACGGCTTGTACGGATTGGTATCCGGACGCGGCATCGGCAATCGGGCTACGTCCGTCGCGAATTGCACCGAAAAGGTCATCATATATACCGTAATGAGGGTTTGTCGCTCGTGTAAGGAATGAGTTGCCGTAGCGTTTCAATACCCTGAAAAGATAACGCATGGTCATGTTTCGACCGTCGGCGTTTCGAATTTCCAGCGCCGGTCGTCCTTTACGCAAAGCGATACGTACCTGGCCTTTTTCGGCATTGACAAAAAAGCGTGCCTCATGATCTTTCGGGGAGGTTGCGGTCGTGCCTTCAATTTGACAGAGGGCGCCGTTTTTCATCTCAAAAACAGCCATTCCCAAATCTTCCGCCTCGATATCTCTCGAACGCCTGGCGATGACACCCGATACGGATATCGGATTGTCGTTCATCAGCCAATACATCAAATCTATGGCGTGAATACTCTGGTTCATTAACGCACCGCCGTCGTATTGCCATGTCCCGCGCCAAGCGGCTTGATCGTAATATTTCTGATCGTGTCCCCAGCGAACGATGACGCTGCCGTGTGTGATGGTTCCGAAGACGCCGCTGGCTAAGTCGTTCTGAATATCGGCGACCAGGGGTATGTATCGATAAATGTGCCCCATCGCGATGCGGCGGTCGGCAGACCTCGCGAGATCGACTAAATCTTTAGCCTCAGAGACCTTCATGGTCATTGGTTTTTCAAGAAGAACATGCGAACCGCCTTCAAGGCATCGCTTAGCCATCTGAAAATGCAATCCGGATGGTACCGTGATGGCAACCACATCGGGGTGAAGTGTCTCTAACATCTCGATATAATCCGTGAATAATTTTAGTTTGGGAAAAATCTTGGAGGTCTTTGCATCGTTAATCTTGAGGCTTTTGAGCAACGCACCGGGTGCGGATGGGTTTGAGTCCGCCAGGGCGACGAGTTCGAAACGGTTCGCGAGCTTGATGATCGCGCGAAGATGTTTCTTGGAAACAATACCGCATCCGATAATTGCAACGCGAAGAAGAGCTGGTTGATCTGTCATGAATGATCTCCTATATTATGTGTTCGGTGAGAGGCTTCGATAGTAATCGACAAACTGCCGGGCGGTTCTGGGTGATCGACCGTTTTCTCGCATAGCCCAAGCCAGTGCTTTTTCAGCAATCTCTTCCGCATCATATTGTAGAGCATGCTTGTCCAATAATCCATAAACGATTGATAAAAAGGTCTTCTGATTGGGCGAAGCAAATCGTATGGTAACACCGAATCGATCGGAAAGTGATAGTTTTTCCTCTCGAGCATCATTTTCGTACATATCATTATCGTGTTTTTCTGCAATCATGTGACGACGATTCGAGGTCGCGTAAATGGCGACGTGTGGTGGTCTCGTGTTAACTCCGCCTTCAAGAACAGTTTTTAGAATTCGAAATTGAGCGTCATTTTCTTGAAGTACCAAATCGTCCAGGAATATTATGAATGAGAGGTTGTAAGCGGCCAGTCCGGACAGTTTTTCAAGAAGAGACGGAAGATGGGCGATACCGTCTTTATCGACTTCAATCAATCTTAACCCTTCGGCGTGATAGGCGTTGACCATCGCTTTGATCGAGGATGACTTGCCGGTGCCTCTTGCGCCGAAAAGAAGGACGTTTTCGCCCAGTCTCTGCTGAACGAGACGTAGCGTATTCTCCCTTACAAGCGAAAGCTCGTAATCGTACTCGAAAAGCATTTCCGGCAGAATGGGGTCCGGGTGGCGAACGGGCGTCCACTCACCGTCGAGATACTTGAAAAAACGGTGCATCGCGAATAGTCCGAAACTGTTTGTCGTGTGAAAATCGAGAAGATATTGAAATAGTTGATCGGCGTCCATATCGGTGGTTGTACGGTTGTTCCAAGCGGGACAAGCAACAAAATCCGAGATACATGACAAGTAAGCGTCCGAAGAGGTATTGGCAATTTTAAGGATGCAGGCTAATTCTTCCTTAACGGCGTGCTCGAAGTCGTCTTCGATTCGATTGGCGGATGCCGATGCGGGCGTATCCGTTCGATAGGCACATCGACGCGCGAAAAGGTTATCATCCTTCCGGCACAAATTGAGAATGTATTCACCCCAATCCGGTGAAAAGGCGTTCTGTTCTTCGGATAGGGCGTAATAAAACTCCGAATATAGGGCGAGCAAATTCATTTCGGAGGCCTTAGTGTCTATATTTTTCTCTCTGCAAGAAAAATAGGTTTCTTTTGCATATTGGACGGATAGAAGTCTATGGATGAGCGGGTCATCTATAAAATTGCGATAAATCATGAGTCGCGAGACAGATGCGTTGATATCTTGCATATTGGCCTCTCATTCAAATTGTAGTCAGGATTTTGAAATTACAATTGAAACTATTTTATCACAGGCCCGCATTTTATCGGTGAGTTCATGTAAAATGGTATTGGCAAGATTGAATAAGGCAGGGTGAATTATGAATTTTCAGGATATTATTCTGGCGAAAAGATACGGGCGTAAACTGACGAACGAGCAAATTCGCTTTTTTGTAGATTCTGTAACAGATATGAGTATTCCGGATTACCAGATATCTGCGCTTCTGATGGCGATTGTTCTCAATGGCATGGATGATGAGGAGACCACGTCGCTGGCTTTGTTTATGGCAGAGTCAGGCAAGACTGTGGATCTTTCCGCCATACCCGGCAAGAAGGTTGATAAGCACAGCACCGGGGGGGTCGGTGACAAATGTACACCGATCCTGCTCGCGCTGGTCTCGTCTTTTGATATCCCCGTCGCTAAGCTATCCGGGCGCGGTCTGGGTTTTACGGGTGGAACCGTCGATAAGTTCGAATCTATTTGTGGCTTTCATACGGAGATACCGATTGATGATTTTCCGGGTCAGATTGAGAAAGTCGGCATGGTGTTATCCGGACAGACGCCGGACCTGGCACCTGCGGATAAGGTTTTATATGCATTGCGCGATGTGACCGGTACTGTTGATTCTATTCCGCTGATTGCTTCGAGCATCATGAGCAAGAAGCTCGCCGGAGGAGCGGATGCCATTGTTCTGAATGTGACGTATGGGAATGGCGCATTTATGAAGAACAAGACAGACGCTATCGCGCTGGCCGAGAAGATGATTCGAATCGGACATTTATCCAAGCGCAAGGTCACATGTGTCTTAAGTCCGATGAATCAGCCTTTGGGTAAGGCGGTCGGCAATATTCTTGAAATGCAAGAGGTGGTCAACACACTCAAGGGCTTCGGAACGGATGATTTGTTGGAGATTTGTATTCGTCTCGCGGTCGAAATGATTTTGCTTTCGGATAAAGCGGCCGAGCATCAGCCGGATAGTCTGAGAAGTCTTTGTGAGAAGAAGATTCGCAGTGGATCGGCATGGAAGAAATTCTCGCAATTCATCGTTGCTCAGGGTGGGCAGGTGGATGCATCCGGAAATCCGATATTTTGTGATGTCCCTGTTGAGGTTGAAGCGATGCGTTCCGGGCGAAAGGGCTATGTCGAATCTATTTCGGCCGAGCAAGTCGGGAGGGCTTCGGTCGTGCTTGGTGCGGGTAGACGTGAGCAAAGTGACAAGATTGACTATGGTGCCGGTATTGTATTCTCAAAAAAAGTCGGTGATGCCGTAGAATTCGGAGATAAGATTTGTGCGCTTTTCATGGGTCAATCTCATCCGAAGGATTCGAGTCGCGTTGCAGAAGCCATAGAGATTCTCGAAGCAGGCATCGTTATATCATCCGAGCCGGTTTTGAGCACGGATGACGAGATTGTAGTCATGAAGTGAGTATCTCTTTTTCGCGGCGTTGAATTATGTTCGATATGCGAATTCGTTTATATCTTGATTCCGCTTCGACATGTTGATATAATCTAAAAAGAACGAATGTTTGACATGAGGTTTTTTGATGATAATTATCGGGATTGACCCCGGATATGCGATTACCGGATATGGAGTTATTGAATATTCGGGGAATCGTTTTCGAGTTTTGGATTATGGCACCATTACTACCCGGGCGCATGTGCCTTTTGAACAACGTCTGTTGACGATTTCTTCTGAGATTGAGTCAGTTTTGTCGAGGTTTTGTCCGGAGGTTATGGCAATCGAAGAACTGTTTTTTTCCAAAAACACGACGACAGCGATTGGTGCGGCTCAAGCTCGTGGGGTCCTTATTTTATCTGCTGCCAAGGCCGGCATGCCGGTATTTGAATACACCCCGATGCAGGTGAAATTGGCGGTCACCGGTTATGGGCGAGCAGATAAGAATCAAGTCGCACAAATGGTCAAGACGATATTATGCCTTGATCACTTACCGAAGAAAGATGATGCCTCGGATGCGTTGGCAATTGCGATTTGTCAGGCACATAGTGGCATGATTTCTTCTAATAAAGCCGTCTCGGGATATCAGTATGGTCGTTACGGCAAGGATAATGTCAATAAATAGCGCTCTTAACATTGACGACAGAGAGGTATACAGATTATGTACGCATATATCAAGGGTCAATTAGTCCAGAAAAGACAAGAGCATATTGTCGTTGAAGCGGGTGGGGTCGGTTACCTTATATATTGTCTTGCTCCGATGCAAGAGCGCGTCGGACACCTTAATGATAATGTGATTGTATACACATATCACTATGTCAGAGAAGATACGGCGGCTCTTTACGGGTTTTCGGCTCAAGAGGAACTCGACTTGTTTTTGTTGTTGTTGCAAGTATCAGGCATTGGTCCGAAAGTTGCATCTACCATGGCGTCCTATTTGAGTCCGAGCGTATTGTCTCTGGCGGTCGTATCCGGTGATATCAAGAAGCTTACGGAGATTAAGGGATTAGGCAAGAAGGGCGCAGAGCGTATTATTTTAGAACTCAAGGATAAGCTCAAAGGTTTCGTTCCGAAAGACGCCATCGTTGCTGAGGGTTCTTCTTCAGCGTTGGCGTATTCCGCTGACGATGAAGTGATGCAAGAAGCAATCAGTGCCATGATTGTTTTGGGTTATTCACAGAGCGAGGCGGTACGATTGGTTGCTAAATCTTATCAAGAGGGCGTCGGTACAGAGGCGCTGATTCGATCGGCTTTGAGAACAGCATCCGGGCAATATATCGGCTAAGAGATAAGGGGATATGACATGGATTTTTCCGAGTTTGATCAAGATGATCGATTAATTGCGAGAGAACGGTTGATCGAAGATAGAGAAGAGAGAAGTCTTCGCCCATTGTGTTGGGAAGATTACTCCGGACAAAGTAAAGTCAAGGATAACCTTAAGGTATTTATTGAGGCGGCTTCGCAACGCCAAGAAGCTTTGGATCATGTGTTGCTATACGGCCCTCCGGGACTGGGAAAGACGACTCTGGCAGGTATTATTGCAGCGCAAATGGGAGTGACGTTAAGAATTACGACCGGCCCGGCTATAGAGAAGCCCGGTGAGCTTGCAGCTATTCTTACGAATCTGAATGCCCGTGAAGTGCTTTTCATTGATGAGATTCATCGCCTGAATCGAAGCGTCGAAGAAATTCTTTATCCGGCTATGGAAGATTACTGCCTTGATATAATGATCGGCAAGGGTCCGTCTGCGCGGTCGATTCGATTGGATCTGCCGCGGTTCACGCTGATTGGTGCGACGACTCGAGCCGGACTTCTTTCTGCGCCGCTTCGGGATCGGTTTGGTATGATTCATCGGCTGGAGCTATACACTCCGGATGAACTGTCGCAAATTCTAAAAAGAGATGCGGATATACTTAATATCAGTATTTCTCAAGATGGACTGGATACCATATCTTCACGTAGTCGAGGTACACCGCGTATTGCGATTCGACTTCTGAAGCGCATGCGCGACTTTGCCCAGGTCAAGGGGGAAGGGGTCATCGACCGCAAGGTTGCCGATTATGGACTGGATGCGTTGGAGATCGATCAGCGCGGACTGGACGCGACAGACCGAAGAATAATAAGAAGTATGGCCGAGCTTTTCTGTGGCGGCCCGGTGGGATTAGATACACTGGCGGCATGTACCGGAGAAGATCCCGTGACGATTGAAGATGTCTATGAGCCTTTTCTGATGCAGATTGGTTTTCTGGCAAAGACGCCACGCGGAAGAGTTTTGACACCTTTGGCATGGCAGCATCTCGGCCTGGATTGCCCGAGTGATCGCGATAATCAATTAACAATCGACAGCATAACTTAAGAGGATCAATATCAATGGATAGCACTATTAATTCCGATCATATTTTACTTCACTCGTGTTGCGGACCGTGCGCGGAATGGCCGGTACAGGCCTTGTTGCAGGAAGGCTATTCGCTGACACTATATTACGGCAATCCGAATATTCATCCGATTATGGAATGGGAGCGACGCAAGGATACATTGAAGGCGTTCGCTGATCTTAAGCATCTACCGCTTCATATTGAGCCGAGATTTGAACAAGCATACTGGGAATCAGAAGCATGGAGAGATACATATTCGAGTCGTTGTGAGATGTGTTATGATTTGCGAATGGATATGGCGGCAGCAACTGCGGCGCATATGGGCTTCTCGGCCTTTACGACAACTCTTCTTGTAAGCATCTACCAGGATCACGAAGCTATCATAATGGCGGGCAAGCGTGCCGCTGAGAAGTATAACGTGCAATTCATATACCGTGATTTTCGAGATGGCTTTCGAAAAGGTCAGGAGATGGCTCGAGAAGACGGCCTCTATAGGCAGAAGTTTTGCGGATGTATTTTTTCGTTGGAAGAATCTAAGTATAAAGACAAGATTTATCGCTCGTTTGAAGGTAGCGATGGTTGAATCAGCATGGTATTGAAATGACTGTAAGTCACCATTCCCGGTTTGGAGCCGGGAATTTTTTTGACGTGTTTGACCATACAATAATCGACTTCAATTTTGTAATTTGGCGTATCCTTCGAAAGAATTCCTTTAGATAAATCAGTGTTGGCGGATGAATAATAGGCAGCAACTGCTGCTGATATTTCGAACACCTGATCCGAAGGTATTTGGCCGAAATTTCGGAGGATGACGTGTGAACCCGGGATGTTTTTGGCGTGAAACCAATAGTCGTCTTTGGATGCAACTTTGAAGGTCAGGAAGTCATTCTGTATGTTGTTTCTGCCGCACATAATCAGTTCGCCGCCGGTAAGTTCAAAAGTGCGATAGGATTGAATCGCGCTCGTTGTGTGTGCATTATCAGCGACCGGTTTCGTCCGGCTTTTGGCCTTTGCAGCTTGCATGGCGGCACGAATCGCTCGGGATTTCTGTTTCCCGGTCTTCGACTTTCCGGGGTGATTGATGTTTGCATCCGCTTTTGAATCGGATTGGTCCTTGGTATTCAGCCACTCAATTTCCTGTTTGACTGCCAGAAGATCACTAATGTCTGAAGCTTGAGTTGCAGCATTCAACAGTGACTTGAAATATTCTATTGCTAGTTCGTCTTCTTTTAGAAAGGAAACCGTCTTGTCATATTTTGTCTTGGCTTTTCGATATTTTCGATAGTACCGTTGTGCATTATCCGTCGGCGATAAATTCTCGTCGAGCTCAATGGTGAACTGTTGCGGGGGATCAGAATAATCTTGACATATAAAGTGCTTTGATTTCGAAGGTATTGCATATTGATTGGTAAGCAATAAGTCGCCAAGAAGCTTAAGAGTCTCATAGTCTTCTGAATCTGAAAGGTCGGTCAGATGTACATTGTGCTTGCGGACGGCATGAGCCAATCCGGATTCGGCGAATTTTATGAGAGGATGCTTTTTTTGGTAAAAATCATTCATGATCTGTCCCGGAACAACCAGCAAGTCTATCGCTTTAGAAATGGAATCCGTCTTTATTGATCGCAAACCTTTTGGAAAAATCAGAGCATGAAAATCGTAAGGGACTTCTTGATTTATTTTGAAAAAGACCCCCGGTGAATAAACTTGGTCTTTGATTCTGACAAACAAAGAAATGAGTACGTTGCAGAGATTATCGTATTCTTGTGCATTAAAATCAGCAATGCATTTTTTGCCGTCAATATCGGCAATCGTACAGATTTCGGATGCAAAGTACGGAGAAATTCCCGTAAATGTTTCGAGAATAGCTTTTTCAGCAGGACGGCCGCTCAATTTATCAGGAAAATGAAACTGTCGGTTTTCGAGATCTGTAACGGCCATCAAAGGACTGAGTTTGTTCTGAGAAGGCGGATAGTCGTAAGGTCGTGCCGGCATAACTTCCCGGACGCGGCTCATCTGTGCGTCTACATGAAAAATACTGTCAATGATGCGCTTGTCTTGATTAAGAAGGATGATATTGCTGTAGCGACCCATCATTTCGATAATCAATCGATATGATACATTGTCCTTAATTTCGTCGACGGAAGAAAACTCGATTTCAATTATTCGTTCAAAACCAGGGGAGCTGATTCGTGAAATCCGCGAACCACTCAGATATTTACGAAGTACCATGCAAAATCCGGGTGGTGTAGACGGGTTCGTAGTGGCGACATCGGTAATATGAACCCGCGGAAAATCCGGGTCTGCAGATAAGAGTAGTTTCGAGTTTTTGTTGAAAGCGCGTAAGAGTAGTATTATAGATTTTTTATCCGGTTGATATATTTTATCTACTCTGGCGCCGTTCAGTGAAGAGTTAAGTTCTTCGGAAAGAAGATAGGTCGTCACTCCGTCTAATGGCATTAATTGTCCTCGTTATCATTTTTCTTATGCTCTCGGAATAAATAAACCACCCAAAAGATTAGGATTCCTATGACCAGTTCAACGCCGAGAAGGGTAAAGAACCGATCAAATCGATTCATTGAAAACAATAAATTTAAACCGAAAAGAATAGACAGGAGAATTGCTGTCAAAAGAATTTTGCCCGCGAGAGTGTTGCGGGCAATGTATAAGATTTCAGCGAAAGTGCTTCCGTTATTTGCAACAGACGTTTGTCCGGGCTTTGAAGAATTATTTCGCGTAGATTTCTTTGGGGTTGAAGTCTTTCGCGTTGTAGTTTTACGAGAAGAAGAACGGGATTGGTTCGACAAAGCGGAGACCACCTTTCAAATGATATATTTCAGTATACCAGAATAAGTACGGTCTTATCATAGCAATGTCGAACCGAAATACTATTCTGCTTTTTGAGCCTCTTTCTTCGATATCCAATTTTCAATGGCCTCGGAAACCTTTTGCATGACGATTATGAGGACAAAGAAGAGAAGCAATATCAGAAAAACGCCTACCAAACCAAAAGCGACAACGATTAAACCCTGATTGAGTAGTGACTCAGATAAAAGGTAACTTATTGTTGTAAACATATGCCGAATTCCTCCTTATCAGTTAACAAACATGCTGACGAGTGCTATGACCAGACCACCGGCGATGATTGAACCTAACTGGCCGGATACGTTGGAACTAATGGCCTGCATCAAGATGAAATTCGTCGGGTCTTCTTCTTTGGCAATCTTTTGCACAACACGGGCAGACATCGGGAACGCAGAGATGCCGGCCGCTCCAATCATTGGGTTAATTTTTTTCTTGAGGAATAAATTCAGGAACTTTGCAAAGAGAACGCCTCCTGCTGTATCAAAAATGAAAGCAAGTAATCCCAAGCCCATAATGAGGGCGGTTATCGGATCAATAAAACGATCAGCCAACATGGTCGAACCAATAGTGATACCGAGGAGTAAGGTGACCAAATTGGCAAGTTCGTTTTGCGCAGATTGACTCAAGCGCTCAAGGACACCCGATTCGCGAATTAAGTTACCGAACATCAGAGAACCGACAAGAGGAGCGCTCATAGGAACCAAAACGCCAGCAACTATGGTAACGACGATAGGAAAAAGAATCTTTACGACTTTGGGAACTTTTTCTTCAAAATAATCCATTCGAATTTTACGTTCCTTTTTGGAAGTCAATAATTTAATGATTGGGGGTTGAATAATCGGAACCAAAGACATGTATGAATAGGCGGCGACGGAGATCGGTCCCATGTATTTGACCAGGTTGAAGTAGTTGCCGACATAAATTGTCGTAGGTCCGTCCGCAGCACCAATGATACCGACTGCAGCTGAGAGCTTAAGGGCCTCGTCTCCATGAATGCCGAAGAACGTCGGAAGAAGCCATAGGCATAAAAGAAAAGTTGCGAAAATACCAAACTGCGCGGCAGCACCGAAAAATATCATAAATGGATTTTTGAAAAGAGGAGTAAAATCAATCATTGCACCAATGGCAATGAATATCAGGATCGGAAATAACTCGGTCGAAATTCCGGCTTCGCGAAGAATTTCAAGAAAACCGACTTCGGCAGTCTCTATACCAAAGAGATTGGTTACTCGACCGACGACATTAAAAGGTAGATTGACGAGAATTGCGCCAAAACCAATTGGTAAAAGCAGGGCCGGTTCGTACTCAAATTTTACTGCCAAAAAAATCAGAAGACCACCGATCAGATACATGATCAATGCTTTCCAGTTGTCACCATGCCCAAAATAGAGTACACCTTTAAAGACCTCGGCAAGAATTTCCATTGAGTTCTCCTCCTCAAAAAGATAATTATTGGTTTTTTCGTGTGTTTAATAGTTTCTGTATTTTTTCGGTCGGGTTGATGAGATTGGATAGTGATGCGTCGTGATTGATCGCATCGATCAGTAGAGCAACGAACTTAGTAAGATTGACGTCATAGAACCAGGGAGCATTGACGAGTTCCGGACGTCGGTATATCAGGTTCGTAGCGAAAACCTTATTGATTATACCCCTTTCATAAGCATCTTGGAAGTGCTCTACGCCCTCAGTAAATAATCCGAACGTTACGGCACAGTAAATATTCCTTGCACCACGATTTTTCATCTCAGAAGCGATATCAAGAATAGAGTCTCCGGAAGATATCATATCATCAACAATCAGAATATCCATACCCTCAACAGAATCGCCGAGGAATTCGTGAGCGATAATCGGGTTGCGACCGTTAACGACCTGGGTGTAATCGCGACGCTTGTAAAAAGTACCGAGAGGAACACCGAGAACCGAGGCCATGTACATAGCGCGAGTGATGCCGCCTTCGTCCGGGCTTACAATCATGAATTTATCACCGGAAAGATCCAAGTCCGGGATGGCTCGGAACATTTCCTTAATAATCTGGTACGAAGCCGAAAGACTTTCGAACCCGGAAGTCGGAATGGCATTAGCAACCCGCTCGTCATGAGCGTCAAACGTTATAATATTCTCAACACCAAGATTGTATATTTCTTCAAGTGCAAATGCGCAATCCAGAGATTCTCTGGCGTTGCGCTTGTGCTGTCTGCTCTCATATAAGAAGGGCATGATGACATTGATTCGACGAGCTTTTCCTGAGCAAGCCAGAATCACTCGCTTTAAGTCTTGGTAGTGATCGTCCGGACTCATATTGTTTTCCTTGCCGAACATCTTATACTTACATGAAAAATTCATGACATCACTGATGAGGAATAGGTCGTGACCGCGAACGGAGTTGGTGATGACTGCCTTGCCTTCGCCGGATGAGAAACGTGTGTTGTTCACTTCAATACGATAATCAGAACGGAAAAAACCGGGATACTTACTGATGAGTTGGTGCTCTTGATATTCGGAGCGTCGTTTGTTCAAAAAATAATTCACGCTTTCAGAAAATTCGACGCTTCCTTTTAGCGGAATGATGCCAATCGGTCCTACCGGTGCCATCGGATTATCACCGTACTGGTTATATCTTGAATATGCTTTTTCGTCTGCAGTGTATGATGTCGAATTCATGCTGTAGTCCCCCTCAAAGTGATCCGTTTTTATTCAAAAAGCTCTCCGATGCGAATTTGGTTCAAGAGATCCGAAATTTTGCAGCTCGGGTTAATTAGTGCGCCCAAAGACTCGTCGACATTAATAGCATCGATAAGTCTGGCGACAAAAGGCGTCATATTAACGTCAACATACCATGGCGCGTTCAGAAGTTCAGGTTTTCGATAGATGAGATTTGTGCAAAGCACTTGCTTAATGATTCCCTTATCGACGGCGTCTTGCATGGCGTCGATACCATCTGTAAAAAGTCCGAAAGGGGCAATACAGTAAATGTTTTTCGCGCCATTTTCGTGCATCACAGTTGCCGTGTTAATCATCGTCTTGCCTGAATTAATCATGTCATCAATGATCAGAACATCTCGGCCTTCAATCGGCTCGCCAAGAAAACGGAGTTCTTTTATCGGGTGTTCGCCTTCAACTCGTACAGAATAGTCTCTGTGGCGGTAAAAAATACCAAGAGGCGCTCCCATCAGAGAAGAATAGAAAATAGCTCTGGAGATTCCGGATTCGTCCGGACTCACGACCATCATTGAGTCGCGGTCTATCTTAAGACTCGGATTGACTGCAATCAGGGTGCTGATCGCTTTAAATGCTGATTTCGGCATTTCGATGCCCATTAAGGGCACGGCATTAACGATACGAGGGTCGTGTGGGTCGAAAATAATAAGGTTTGCAACACCTAAGTTATATAATTGTTGAAGCATGGCCGCGCAATCTAAAGATTCTCTTGACTGGCGATTGTCTTGTCGCCCTTCGTAAAGAAACGGCATAATAACATTAATTCTTCGGGCCTTGCCGCTGGATGCCATGATAATTCTGAGTAGGTCGCGGAAATGATCGTCCGGACTGGTGTTATGTTCCTCTGAAAATATCGGGAAGGTTGCTTGATGAGAAAGCACATCTGAAATAATGAAAAGATCATGGCCTCTTACAGTCTGGTTGAGAGTGACTTTACCTTCGCCTGTAGTGAATCGAACAATGTTGGTCTGAATCTGGTAATCTTTGCGAAGATAACCGGCGCTGTCAACATAAGGATTAATCCGTTCGTTTTTGCGTTTCAGGCGTTTTTCGTAAAGTATATCATTGACCTGACGAACAAACGACTCGTTCGCAGTGTGTGCAATAATGCCGATTGGACCAAAAGGTTCCAATAGGTATCCCTGATAGTCTGAAGAAGGGGCGACAATCTCTTGGTTATTTGGTGACGCTGTCATCATACTCCTCTAAATCCCGCCGTATTACGAATGAAATATATGTATAAGAACTCGTTCGCGCATACAGTAATTAGTATATCGCTATTTTTCTCTTTTGTGTATGCACAATAATGCACGAAAATAATATTGAATTGGACGTTGCATTCGATAAAGTGACCGTAGAATGGTAATTTTCATGCTATCTCACACGATTTCCAAGTATAGAGTAAAACGATTCATTTCTCAATATTATTGTGAAGGGAAAATATCAATGTTTATATATGGATTAATTCATGATAGTCTTAAAAGCAATATAATATGAGTAGGTGAATGATGAACGTTCAATTCCGAAATATTTCATTTTGGGGCGTCGCTGCTGATGTTTCCTCATGTCCGCCGTCTGATCGACCTGAAGTTGTCCTTTCCGGCAAATCAAATGTCGGTAAATCTTCTTTGGTTAATGCGCTTGCCGATAACAAAAAATTAGCCCGTGTCAGTAGCGCGCCGGGAAAAACTCGGCTGGTTATCTATTTTGATGTCGACAATAAATTCTATTTCACAGATCTCCCGGGCTACGGATATGCCAAAGCGCCAAAAGAAATTCAAAAAACGTATTCTTCTCTTGTAGAGCAATATTTTGCATCCGGTCGACCGATTCATTTGGTTTTGCACTTGATTGACATTCGCCATCGTCCTTCTAAAGAAGATGTGCAGATGATTCAGTATATGAATGATCATCGATTACCATATTTCACAATATTTACCAAGGCTGACAAATTATCCAAGGAGCAGCGTCGCAAGAGGATTCTAGAGATTCGCGATGAGATGGATATCAAGGATACCGCCCATTGTTTTGCGATCTCTGCCGAAAAAAAAGAAGGATTAGAGGATTTAAGACAAGCAATATCCGAGTATCTTTTCCCTTCGTAAACCAGTGGGATGCCATTCGTCAATTGTAGGACATATTGTCGAAACTATCCTTTCAGACGGAATCTTCTTTTCGTTACACTTATGGAAAAAGGAATCCGGATGTGTATCGGACGAATGATACTCGTATATTTCTCTCATCTTTAATAGCAGCGTTGCGCCATCATCGCTTAGTTTTCATAGCGAGAATTGAGTGTTCATACCAAGTCATATTCCGAATGCCCTTCGCGACACTAACCGTGTCAATTGTTTTCGGATACTTTGCTGCATTTTCTTCAGTTCATCCTTTTTTGATCTATTTGTTTATGACATTCTTGGTTTGTCGTTATGCGTTCGGACTCTTCCGGGCATTATATGGAAGCGGTATCCGGTTGATATCCTTGCAATTCATTGGTTTGGTAAGAAAACCCGGATATAAACATTTTCCGATGAATGTTTTGTTTTTAGCTGTGTTACATATGATGTCTTTCATGTTGACGTATCAAGGGATCCGTTCGGATATTATTAAAGCGGAGGGATTTGATAAACTTTCGACGGAAAACTCAACGCATGAGCTTCGCGGTTTGGTCATTTCTGAAGAAAAAGAGACGGATCAATATTGCTCATATATTATTAGAATAAATGATGGCGTCAAAGTACTTCTGTATACGAAACCTGACACCGAATTACTATGCGGACAAGGCATTGAGTTTTTGGGGGATATAAATGCGTTCCCCGGCCTTCGGAACCCCGGAGGCTTCGATTTAGCGAAGTATTATCGCAGTCGTGGCATTTTCTACTCCGTTTTCACAAAAAACAATCTAATCATCATTTCAAATCCTTCAGTAGTGCAAAGAATTATCAATAGCGCTTTTGGGATTTCCGAAAAAATTCGTGATGACATCGTATTATTCTGGGGAGAGGTTATAGGGCAAGACAAAGCCGGTTTTCTTAGCGCAGTGATGTTTGGTATCAAGGAAGGCATGAATTCTGATGTCAAATCTGCGATGCGTATGAGTAATCTGTCACATTTAGTTGCAGTATCCGGACTCCATATTTCGATGATTATTGCACCGGTTATTTCGTTGATATCGATGACCGGAATTGATCGAAACAGTAAGAAAGCCATTGGCATAGTAGCGTTGATATTCTTGGGTTTTCTCACCGGATACACTCCTTCGGTGTCAAGAGCCGTACTTATGAATCTTCTGTCGATTCTTAATTCAGCAACTAATCGAAAAAATTCGCCCATAAATAACCTGTGTTTTTCGTCACTGATATTGCTATATATTTGTCCATATTATATCGGGAATCAAGGATTCACATTATCATTTTCGGCGACATTCGGAATCATTATTTTTTCGAAAAAGATTGAAGATTGTCTTATAAAAATCGGAGTTCATCAATGCTGTTCATCCTTGCTTGCAACATTTTGTGCGGCTCAAATCGGAATGTTTCCGACTCTGATTCAGATGCCCGGCAGGCAATCGACGATATTAGTATTTATCTCTTTGGTCGCAGCTATGCCGGCTCAGGCGATTTGCTTTCTTGCGTTTCCGTTAACCGTTCTGGCAATGATAATTAATGTGATTGCTACCGATCTGATATTGGCAAAAACTATATTGCTTCCTTTGTATTTTTTGTCTGACATTCTAACCTTTCTATCCTCAATCGGTCAAAAAGCATATTATTCTGCGACAGCATTACGGGACATATCTGTGTTTTGCATTTTTGGAGCAATACTAATATCGGCAATATTTTATTGCAAGAGAAGAAGGGCACTGCGAATAATTGTTGTTGGCGTCATATTGTCAATTTTTCTGGGGTTGTTTATGTTTTTATCAACACAATATCAACAACCGATTGCAACGCTCATTGTTGCTGACGTCGGTCAAGGGGACTGCATAATTTTGATAACAAAGACAAGATGCATTGTGATCGACGGGGGCGACGAAAAGAATGGTGAGTATGCATTACTTCCGATATTGGACTATTTTGGCATCTACAGACCGGACTTGACATTGTTGACTCATCTTCACAGAGACCACTTTGTCGGACTGTTAGAGGCGGCGAGTCAAGATCGCATTCAGTATGTCGGAACCCCATATTTCGAGAGTTCTGAAGATAACATTCTTCAAGATATTCAACCGATGAAGGCAATTGATTTATTCGAAGTTAAAGCTTATAGCGAGGTTCGAATATCCGATGCCGTGAAAATACAGATTCTTTCTCCGATAATTCCTGTTGAGAACGGCGGCAACGAGGACTCACTCGTCATTTTATTGCAGGCTCTTGATTTTACGGCATTACTCATGGGGGATTCGGGATTTGCGACGGAACAGAGAATTATACATCAGTATTCACAGCTGTTTGAAAGAATCGGAGAGATAGATTTGCTGAAGGTTGGACATCATGGAAGTAAATTATCGACATCCGATGAATTTCTGGAAATGATTAATCCGAAAAATGCAGTAATCAGTGTGGGGAAAAACTATTTTGGACACCCTTCTGAAGATGCGATAAATCGATTGAAAAATGCAGGTTCAGAAATATTTCGGACAGATTTTGATGGCGCTGTGATCGTTTATGTATATAATAATTACTATAAAATTGAGACGATGTTGGAGTGAATTAATTGGCAACAAACAAATACAACAAAGACGATAAGGCAAAGGGAGTTATTGATTTTTCGGGCGTGTCGGCTGAAATCAAAGCCGGAATTTTCCGGAATCTGTATTTGATATATGGCGATGAGGCGTATCTTACTGACAAGATAATTGCTGCATTGCGAAAAAATCTCATCGCGCCGGGCAGCGAATCAGTCGATTTTTATTCCTTTGAGGTAAAGAAGTCTTCGGGCCTATCCGAAGATATTCGTACACAAGCATTTACACCGCCATTCTTATCAAAAAAGAGGATGGTGGTAGTTCGTAACCTGGGTCTATTTGCTTCTGAATTTTCAAAAGATGACACGGCAAAACTGGAGTCGTGGCTTAAGGGTCTGCCGGACTCGGTTTGCCTGGTCTTTCTAGAGGAAAAGATAGATAAGCGCAAGAAAGCTCTGCTTCAGCTGTTTCTTGATTTCGGAGCTGTTGTTGAGGTCATTAAGCAGCAGGATGACATGTTATGTCGATGGATTGCCGGGCTTCTAAATAGAGATGAGATTTCAATTACTATAGATGCGATTAACAGCTTAATATCTCGAAACGACAGTGATATGCGGGCATTGCAGAACGACATCGAAAAGATCACTCTCTACTGTCACGGAAGTAACACCAATATGGTCGACACTAGGATTGTCGAAAAGCTCTGTGCACCGGATATACGAGGTTCGGTTTTCCAGATGACTGATGCAATCGGGCTTCGCAAGGTGGAGGATGCATTTCGGATTTTGGATTATCTGATTGCATTAAAAGAACCGATACCCAGAATTCGATTTATGTTATCAAGACATTTTCGACATTTGATATGCGCCAAAGACATTAGGAACTCCGATGCTATCGTGCAGAAATTGAAAGTGCTCCCGTTTGTTGCCAGAAATCTATCTCGACAAGCGTCAGGATTTTCCCGTGAGCAGCTCGTCGATGCTTTAGATCAATGTTTTCAGACCGATCTTCTGATTAAAACAGGCCAAATCGATGAACGAACAGCACTTGAGGTGCTTCTTATTTCAGTTTCGCAAGCAACAAGCTTTTCATAATTGTGTGCCTTTTGATCTATGATAATTGACGCTCAATCACGAATCATGTAGTATTATCACGGTTATAGAGGGAGGTATCTCACATGGCAAAAATCAAAATGACAACCCCTTTAGTAGAAATGGACGGCGACGAGATGACCCGTATTATCTGGCAACAGATAAAGGATATCGTACTTACGCCATTTATCGATTTAAAGACAGAGTATTATGATTTATCGCTCGTTCACCGTGACGAGACCAATGATAAAGTAACGATTGACTCTGCGATACGAACTCAAGAGTTGGGCGTAGCCGTTAAATGTGCGACCATTACACCTAACGCACAGCGTGTCGAAGAATACAGTCTCAAGGAGATGTGGAAGAGTCCGAACGGCACCATTCGTGCCATATTGGACGGAACGGTATTTCGCACTCCGATTTTGGTCAAAGGGATAACACCCTTTGTTTCGGTTTGGAAAAAACCAATTACTATTGCTCGTCATGCTTATGGTGACGTTTATCGCGATTCTGAGATGAAGATTACCGGCAAAGCAACGGCTGAGTTGGTCGTTACTTACCCGAATGGTCAGACCCAGATTCAGAAAATTCATGATTTTGATGGTGCAGGAATCATACTCGGTATGCACAACACCGATGAATCGATTTCAAACTTTGCGAGAGCTTGTTTCAGATATGCCTTGGATATCAAGCAAGATCTTTGGTTTGCCACAAAAGACACAATTTCTAAAGTATATGACCATCGATTCAAGGACATTTTTCAAGATATTTTTGATCAGGAGTTCAAAGATGCTTTTGAAGACAAAGGCATCGAGTATTTCTATACGCTTATTGATGATGTCGTTGCAAGGATTATGCGTTCTGAAGGCGGAATCCTTTGGGCTTGCAAAAACTACGATGGTGATGTTATGTCTGACATGGTCGCATCGGCTTGCGGAAGCCTGGCAATGATGACTTCGGTTCTCGTATCTCCGGACGGCAAATATGAGTATGAGGCGGCCCACGGAACAGTAACACGGCATTATTATAAATACCTCAAAGGCGAGAAGACTTCAACGAATCCAATGGCGACCTTATTCGCGTGGTCCGGTGCTCTTCGTAAAAGAGCTCAATTAGACGGGCTATCGGATCTTGAATCATTTGCGGATCGAATCGATCAAGCTTCAATTGATACGATTGAAGCAGGAATCATCACCGGAGACTTGAATTGCCTTATGGATCATCCCGATAAAAAGGTCGTTAACACTCAAGAATTCCTTGAGGCAGTCGCAGAAAGATTAAAATAAGTGAGGCATCAATATGAGTTATTATCAGGACTGGACGATTAAGTCCGAAAATGTCGAAAACGAGCAGATTTACAGAGCGTATGTTCAGAGATATTATGACCTCGAAAAATCAGCATATGATCTAATATTGTCACAATATCCCGACAACAAAGCGTTGCTTTCCGGTACGGCCAAGGAAATGGCGGAAAAGCTCGGGTTTCCTTATACAGAAATGGAAGTGTTTGTCGGTTTTTTGGATGGCATAAAGAACAGTATAAATAATACAATAGTAGTTGAAGATATTGTTGACGACTCCGTAATCGAATTGGATATCGATTACAAGAAGCTTTATCTGAACATGTTGGATGCAAAGGCCGATTGGCTTTATAAATTGGCGAGTTGGAATCAAGTGTTTGATCAGGAGATCATAGATGCGTTGAAGATCGAATTTCGTCTGTCCAATATGGCACACTCCGATAAGGTGGGACGCAATGACCCTTGTCCTTGCGGAAGTGGCAAGAAGTATAAGAAGTGTTGTATCAATAAATGATGAATTCGTAATATGATTTGGGTTAGATGATTTTGAATTCAACCTGGAGGTGAATAATGGATCATCGAATCAGTCAAATGCATATTTCTGTTCGTCCTTACGAAAGATTGGAACAAATCGGAGAATCGTCACTTTCCGATGCGGAGTTATTGGCGATTCTAATCAGAACCGGAGTATCCGGTATGTCTTCAATCGAAGTAGCAAATCAAGTCCTTTCACTCGATGAAGCGAGGGAAGGACTTTCCTTTTTAAGAGATATTTCGCTGGAACAACTTTGCGAGTGCAAAGGCGTAGGTCGAGTAAAAGGCATTACAATCAAAGCAGCAATTGAAATCGGTCGTCGCTCGATGTCGGTAACGCCGTTCTGGAAGAACCATCAGATCTCGAATCCCGACGATGCGATATTATATTTCGAACAAAGAATGAGTCAGTTAAAACGAGAGGAAGTACATGTTCTGCTACTGGATACTCGGCACCGAATCATTCGAAGTGTTGTAATCTCTTCAGGAGGGCTTGCGTCTACCGGAGTCTTTCCGAGAGAATTATTTCGGGAAGCAATCAAATCCAATGCATCCGCTATCGTTCTGGCGCACAATCACCCAAGCGGTGATCCGCAACCGAGTGCTGATGATATTAAGACGACTCAATCACTACTTAAAACATCGACTATGATTGGGATTGACCTTGTGGATCACTTAGTTGTCGGTCGCGGCCGAAGTATCAGTATGAAGCGTGAAGGACTGCTGTGAGCAACACACGGTATATTGATACATTCGTTCTGTGGTATACTTCGATAAGAAATAGTGCAGTTATAAATTAGATCTTTACTCGGAGGATCATTCATTTGAAAAAAATTATATCAAGCAAAATATTCATTACCGTTCTTGTGACGGTTTTGATTATTATTGTTATTATATTCAGCTCAATTCCCGGAAATCCGATTCATTCGTTGACTCGCCCCTTGTCTGTTGTTCTGAATCCGATTCAGAATGCCGTATCTTTTGTTGGAGACCGGATCGGATCATTTTTTTCGGCGGTTACAGAAGGTATGGATATACGCGAGGAGAACCAAGAATTGAAGGAAGAGATCGCAAAGCTTGAATATGAGTTATCCCAATCGGAGGAGGCGACTCGTCGATGGGAAGAGTTGAAAGATGCATTTCAGATTAAGGATACTTTCGAGCAATACGAAATTATCGGATCCTCTATTCTGACTCGTGAAGCGGATGAGTGGTTTAGTGTTATTCGAATTGACTCAGGTTCTAAGGATGGCCTGAATTTTGAATTGTATGATGCCTTTGCTGCTGTAGACGCACGAATGAACCTCGTCGGAAGAGTCATTTCTTCAGATAACGATACTGCCAAAGTGCTTCCGCTTTTGCATGAAGGATTTTCTGTCAGTGCCAAGGTTGATACGGTTAATGGAATTGTTGTTCGTGTAACCGGAGAAAACCAACTCAAACAATCCGGCTTGTGCAAGGTATCAATGATTCCCGAAGGTATGTCACTTAATGTCGGTGATGTGCTGGTTACAAGTGGAAAAGGTGGAGTTTTTCCCGCGGGAATCCCCATTGGTGTCATTGATTCTGTACATAATGATTCAGAACTTAACCGTTATGCGACGCTTCGTCCCTACACAAACCTATACGAAATAAAGGACGTCTTTGTGATGATTCCAGAGCCTTCTGATGATGATTCCTCCGAAAGTATTCAGATTGCATCTGATACGGCTACTTGAGATCAGATTGGATGATTAACATATGACCAGAAAAGAACGCGTTCGGAAAATACTAGTCTATGCTGTATACATTCTTCTCATACCGGCAGTGCAGGTATCATTTTTGTTGCCCGCCCCGCTTAATGGGTATACTCCTGACCTTATGCTATTGTTTGTTGTTGTTACCGGTTATCTGTTCGGAACATACGATGGCGCGATTGTAGGATTATTAATTGGGCTTATGAGGGATTATTATGCCGGTCCTGCGTGGACAATGTCATCTGACAGACCGAGCGCACTCATTGGTGTAGGGATGTTGGGTTTCTTTTATTTAGGCGTATTCGCTTCTCTCATTTTTGCGAAAACTTTTCATCGCAGATTGTCGATGGCTTTTGTTCAGGTATTATTGTTTTCTCTGATTTACAAAATAATCGGACACATTTTTGCGTATATTTTTACAACTGTATCTTCCGGATCTTCGACGTACTTAACGTTTTCACAGGTTGTATTTCAAAGCATTTTCCCGCAAACTCTTCTCAATATGATTGCAGCCGTTCCGATTATTCTTTGTCTCAGATACCTTGGTCCATATAAATCCGGAATAAATAGAATGCTTCCGGACGTCGGTGAAGGGAAGGAGAAAAAATGGCAAATCGCATAGTAGATGAGAATGGACTGTATGTTTTTGATCAGGATCATACCTCAGAGGGAAAAATCGATCAGCCTAGTATCCTGGATATTATTATGGCATTTGTCGGTAATCGATATTTTATTCTTGCAGTCATTTTTTCTGTATTTGGTCTTGCCATATTTTTCAAGACTTCCGTCCTGCAATTTCAAGGCACATCGTATTTGGTGACTACCGCAGAAAAGGGTGTTCCCAGACAATACAACGTGCCTGCCCCCAGAGGGAATATTTATGACAGTAACGGGGTTGCGCTTGCCTCAACGCAAGAGGTTAATACGTTGCTCATTGCAAACTCGGGCATGTTTGAAGATGACTTCAATGCAATGCTCTTAGAACTGTCTTATCTTTTCGATGAATACAATGTGACGACGATATCAGGTCTAGACCAATATTATTCTGCCGAACCGTTTGAATTTTTGAAGGATGAGGATGAACTAATACTTTGGCAGACCGGCAAGAATTTATTTATCCTCAAAGAGCCGGCTCCCGGTATTGTTGTAACGTATAACGATGACTATGTTAAACTCGATCCTCAGGTCTTTTTCTTGTATTTGCGTGACTTGTTTAAAATCGACGGTGCCTATACGACGGACGAGGCATATCGGATTATTCGACTTCGTTATCAAATCTTTACTGATAATTGGGGCTTTCAAAACGGCAATCCGGTTGCCATCGCGACGGATGTCAGTCCGGCGCTGATTCAGATTTTGTTAGAGCAGAATTTCAAATATCAAGGGATAATCGCATCCAAGGATTACAGGCGTATTTATTCTCCCTTGGCAAAGTATTCTTCGCATGTTGTCGGCTATTTAGGAAAGATTTCTGAAGAACGTCTGGCTGAGCTTAAAGATATCGGATATACGCCGACCGACTTGGTCGGTCAATCCGGAATTGAAGCACAGATGGAAAGATATCTTCACGGCACTCAGGGCAAACAGCCGTATAATATTTGGTCGAGCAGTGCTGAATCAGGTGCTTTCTATGCGGAGGACATGGGTATTCAGCCTGTCCCTGGAGCGGATGTTTATCTGACGATTCGCTCTGATTTACAGCAAGCCGGGTTAGAGGCTATGAAAGAGTATATTGAAGAGGCTGCCAATTCCCCCAAAAAAGTGCCCGGATATAAGACGGCGAACGCCGGAGCTTTTGTCGTATTGGATGTAAAGACCGGAGCAATACTTGGCATGGGATCATATCCCGATTATGATCCTAATGATTTTATTCTTGCTATGGAAGGGGATGCTCAAGCCAACGAGCAAATCAAATACTATTTGGGCATCGATGGATACGAGAAAATCACGGAAACTGATAAACCTCTATTCAATCGTGCCATTTCGGGATTGTACGCGCCCGGTTCGACGTACAAAATGGTAACGGCTTTGGCAGCACTGAAAAATGGCGTCATTACTCCGTCAAACAGCTGGGAAACCTGCGATAGCCCATCAATTGTCGGCGGCTGGAAATTTAAATGTTTAAGCCGTCCCAATGGCGGACATGGACCTTTGAGATTGGGAGATGCGATGGCGACTTCCTGCAATATTTACTTTCAAAAAATCGGACATGATACCGGTATTAATGAATTGGACGCTATGGGTAAATTATTGGGTCTCGGAGAGTTGTCCGGTGTAGATTTGCCCGGTGAGATGTCCGGTATTCGCTCCAATCGCGAGACTAAAAAGTTACTGCGCGAAGACGAGTATGACCGTAAATGGATGCCTGCGGATACTGCGCAAAGTGCCATCGGCCAATTTGACCATTTGTATACTATTATTCAATTGGCAAGATATACTGCGGCAGTTGCAACAAACAACTTAGTTACTCCTCATGTTATTTCGGAAGTCGTTGCAGAAGACGGAACGATTCTTTATTCAGGAAACACAGATGTAATCCCTCTGGGAATTAACGAAGCAGATCTCAAACTGGTCCAAGATGGCATGAAGCAAGTTGTTGACAGTGAACAAGGTACCATATATAAATACGTGAGCTTAAGGCTCTTTTCGGGTCAGATTCCGCTTGCAGCAAAGACCGGTACGGCAGAAACCGGTTGGGAAGAGATTCGCAAGGAATATTCAAATGGTTTGTTTGTCTGCTATGCGCCTGCGGATGATCCGCAGATAGCTATTGCTTTAGTCGTTGAGCGAGGTGAGTGGGGTTCATCAACGGCGGTCATCGCAGAGGAATTGCTCAGAGTATATTTCGACCTGCCGATTGAAACTTCTGTCGGCAGTGAAGAGAGCACCCCGGTTTTGGGAGATTATTATGTCAACGGTGGTTGATTGCAGCCACATTATTCAAGACAGGGCATTTAATAACGAAATTATTGTTGAAGTTTGATCTTAGTATTTGTAAAATGCTTAATAGGAATCGATTAGAGGGGGGTATCTATGAATATCGTGCTAATGGCTGACAGCACCAAGAATGAACTCCTGGTCAATTTCTGTATCGCGTATCGCAATATGTTGTCAAAGCACGCGTTGTTTTCGCTGGTAAATACCTCTAGCTTATTGGAGTCCTCAACAGAGTTGAACGTTTTTGGATTTTCAACCGATTACTCCGGTGGTCTGGATCAAATAGCGTCACGAACCATGTATAACGAGATGGATGCCGTCATATATTTGCGAGATACACATTCTTCAAGTTACGAGGCTCTGAATCCATTAATACGTGCTTGCGATTACAATAGTATTCCGTATGCTACAAATATTGCCGGTGCCGAGATACTTATTCTTGCGATAGATCGCGGCGATTTGGACTGGCGAGACTTGCTTCGAGATTAGAGAATCATTTTATGACGATTTTTCCCTTTTGGAGGTTATATGAACATCCAGACGTATCCGTTTGGCCCTTTACAGGCTAATCTTTATATTCTTTTCCTAAAAAATCACGCTTTTATTATTGATCCTTGCGTGAATATGGAATCATTGGATTTGAAGAAATTCAAAGTCGCAGGGATATTCATGACGCATGCTCATTATGACCATATCATTGAAGCGGATAATATTGCAGATATTACCGGTGCGCCTCTGTTCGCCCTGGATAAGGAGCAAGCTTACTTCAAAGACCCCATCAAGAACGGATCTTTGTTATTCACTAACAGCAAAACATCAATTCAGAATCATATGCTGTTGCTCAAAGACGGAGATGTGCTGTCTACTGCGGACTTTGGCATTAATGACGAGCATTTTGTGCTTCGCATTATTCATACTCCCGGACATTCATCAGGCTCAATGTGTTTGCTTTTTGATTTTCCGGACGAAAAGGGTCCTCAAAAGCATTTGTTTACGGGCGACACATTATTCGCCGGAACGATCGGACGAACGGATATCGGTGGAAACATGGATGATATGCGTCGATCAATTGCAAAAATTTCCATGTTGCAAGATCAGGTGATTATCTACCCAGGACATGGTGAATCGTCGACAATAGGTCGTGAAAAGCAGTGTAATCCATACTTTACACCTACATTTTACAATGATATCATTTAGGCATTGTTTTGATCGGAGGGATCACAATGCGTGAAATCATACAATCATTGGCGTCTATTAAAGAGCAATTTGCTTCATCGATTCCCGCTTTTTCTTCAACCGCGGATGTAGAGGCGGCAAGAGTTCGTTTTTTGGGGAAAAAAGGTGAATTAACTGCTGTATTAAGAGTGATGGGCGGCCTTACGGCGGAACAGAGACCCATCGTCGGACAACAAGCCAATGAAGTTCGTTCATTTATTGAGCAGAGTTTGGCTGAAAAATTGTCTGAAATAGCTGCATTGGAAGCTTCGGATCGTTTAAAAAAGCAAAAAATAGATGTGACTTTGCCTGGGATTATGTCTCAGACGGGATCGAGGCACCCTTTAACGCAAGTCATTGATGAAATATGCAATATTTTCCTTGGATTGGGTTACCAAATAGCTGAAGGGCCTGAGGTCGAATTCGACGAGTATGCTTTTGAGCGTCTTCGTTTGCCTAAAGGTCACCCGGCAAGAGATACTCAGGATACATTTTATATTACCGATAATATTTTGCTTCGCCCTCAGACATCGCCGGTTCAAGTGAGAGTAATGGAAGTATCTAAGCCGCCGATTAAGATTGTTTGCCCCGGCAAAGTTTACCGGGCAGATACTCTGGACAGTACACATTCTCCGATTTTTCACCAGATTGAAGGTTTAGTTGTAGATACAAATGTTACAATGGGAGATCTCATCGGCTCTTTGCAACTGTTTGCCAAAAAGTTATTTGGCGATTCTACGGATATCAGACTTCGTCCCCATCATTTCCCGTTTACGGAGCCTTCTTGCGAGGTGGACATTTCGTGTTGGGGCTGCGCCGGAAAAGGTTGCAGAATATGTAAGAATGAGGGCTGGATTGAGGTCCTCGGAGCCGGAATGGTACATCCGGAAGTCTTGTCCGGCTGTGGTATTGATCCTGAAGTTTACAGCGGATTTGCTTTCGGAATCGGTGTTGAGCGGACGGCAATGGGTCGTTTTGGAATTGATGATATTCGTCTTCTTTATGAAAATGATATGCGTTTCCTTCGCCAATTCAGGTGAGACCTAATTCGATACGGAATAATCGGGAGGACATTTAATGAAAGCACCACTCAGTTGGATCAATACAATGACGAAAGTCGATGTATCACCCAAGTCTTTTGCGGACAAAATGACGCTGTCCGGTTCAAAGGTAGAAGCTATAA
This sequence comes from Clostridiaceae bacterium, assembly GCA_012718915.1. Classification (GTDB taxonomy): domain Bacteria; phylum Bacillota; class Clostridia; order Saccharofermentanales; family Saccharofermentanaceae; genus DUPM01. Next base: position 19,663 of record JAAYBI010000086.1, on the reverse strand, counting down.
TCGAGTTGGGTGAGACCTTGAGAAGTGTCGTTGTCGGACAGGTCGTTGATATCCGCCACCATGATAATTCTGATCATTTGCATGTTTTGAAAGTGGATGTCGGGGACGAAATTCTTCAAATTGTCTGTGGCGCTCCCAATGTTGAACTTCATATGAAGTGCCCGGTTGCGAAGATTGGCGCCAAACTTCCCGGGGGCTTTGAGATTAAAAAGGCTAAGCTTCGCGGCGTCGAAAGTTTCGGTATGTGTTGTGCCGCGGATGAGCTCGGTTTCGATAAAAAAGACTTCATCGGTGCCGATACGGATGGTCTTTGGGTGCTCGAGGATAATGCGTTAACGGGGCAAGCATTCGCAACATATCTCGGTGTGGATGATGTCGTTGTCGACTTCGAAATTACATCCAACCGTCCGGATTGCTTTTCAATCGAGGGTCTGGCTCGTGAAGCCGCCATTACTTTGGAACAGCCTTTTTTCGGCATTTCGCCCATAGTGAAAGAGGAAGGGCCGGGACAAGCTAATCAGCTTGCACGTATTGAGATCCTCGCGCCTGAACTCTGCTATCGCTATTGTTCCAGAGTAGTAGAGAATGTAAGCATTCAGCCTTCTCCTTCGTGGATGCAGAACCTGCTTCGTGCTGCTGGCGTTCGCCCCATCAATAATTTTGTAGATATTACTAATTATGTTTGCATTGAAATGGGACAGCCCATGCACGCCTTTGATTTAGATCATTTATCAGGCCGGCACATCATTGTGAGAACGGCAAACGAAGGCGAGTCCATAGAAACACTAGATGGTGTTACGCGAAAACTGGATGACTCAATGCTCGTGATAGCTGACGAGACGAAGGTATGTGCAATTGCCGGAGTAATGGGAGCAAGTAACTCCGAAGTCACGAAAGACACGAAGACCATTCTTTTCGAATCGGCTTGTTTTAGCCCGACTTCGGTCCGAAAGACCGCAATCATGAATGGTCTGAGAACTGAGGCTTCTTCGCGATACGAAAAGGGCCTGGATCCCGAAAACGCACTGAGAGCGCTCAATCGAGCATGTGAGCTTGTTGAACTGCTCGAATGCGGAAAGGTCTGTTGTGGAGTCATTGATGTTTATCCTACAAAACTCAGTGTTCCGGAGATATCATTTTCTGTTTCAAAGGTAAACAATTTACTGGGAACCCAGCTTGACGAAGCATTTATGTTCGATATCCTTAAAAAAGTCGGATGTCAGTTGATTGTCAATGATTCGGGCATCATTTGCACTCCACCGACATATCGTCCTGATTTGTTAGTGTTGGCAGATTTAGCTGAAGAAGTTGCAAGATTTTATGATTACAATAACATTTTACCAACCATGCTTTCCGGCAAGCAGACCACTCTCGGTGGTCGTTCAAAATATCAGTTATGTGTTGAAGTCGTAAAAGACGCCTTTATTTCTCAAGGTTTTTACGAAGCAATGACGTACTCATTTGAAAGCCCGAAAGATTTAGACAAGCTTATGATTTCTGAGGGGGATGCTCTTCGGAATCAAGTGGTCATTAAGAATCCTTTGGGAGAAGATTTTTCGGTCATGAGAACGTCAATGGCACCGTCGATGCTTAGAATTGCCGGCAGAAACAACTCTCGTGCCGTCGCTTCTGCGGATGTGTTTGAGGTTGCGTATGTCTACCTTCCTAATGAGTCAAATCAACTTCCGACGGAGCAGCATGTTGTTTCTGCTATGCGTTATGACCTTACGGAGGATATTGAGAAAGCAATATCATTTTTCAAAATGAAGGGTGCTGTCGAATCTCTTTGCGCTAAACTGGGCATTGAAGATATGCAATATGTTCCTACCGAATCATATTCTTATATGCATCCGGGACGTACTTGTGATGTATATGTTGGGAAAGAGAGAATTGGGTATTTCGGATATATTCACCCTGAAGTTGCAGATCGATTTGATGCGCCGATATCAACTGTGCTGCTTAACATGGATATCTCAAAATTATCCTCAATGGCTCAGCCACAAAAGAAGTATGAGTCTATTCCCAAATATCCGGGAATATCGAGAGATTTAGCACTAATCGTTGACCGGAGCATCTTGGTCGGAGATTTAAGAAAAACTATTGTCAGCGAAGGCGGCGCATTACTTAAAGACTGCCGTTTGTTTGATGTTTATCAAGGCAAACAGATTTCAGATAATGTCAAGTCGGTTGCATTCAATTTGTATTTCCAATCTCCGGAACGTACGCTTTCGGATTCCGATATCAAGTCGGCAGTTGACGGTATCCTTTCAGTCCTGGAAAAGGATTTTGGAGCGGTGTTACGTTAACGTTGTCGTTTTGTCGATTTATTGTCGTATAATTAATAATAAATAGCGACCGCCTCCTGCTAAAGTTGTTGCAGGAGGTGGTTTTCTATGTCTACTTTGCAATCAGCGCTCTGTTTTACAATTGTATTCTTTGTCATCGTCTCATGTGTCGCTGCAGGTCCTATACTCTATATCCAAGCTGACTCCAGTGCAAGACTATTCGCGCTTTACAAGAATAACCTAATTAATAACAAAGAAGTAATGTCTACGGATAGCATTCATTATGGTTCTGCCTCTGCGGATTCGCTTTATTGCTCAGCAGAAAGACTTCAATACATCGTGTATTCCGTAACCGATGCCGTGAGGATTGTAGTTAGGGAGGTGAAGTCATTTTGAAGAGAAGTAATAAGAAAGGTTCAATAATTATCTTCCTGAGCATTGTTTTGTCTGCGGTTATTTTGGTTCAGACGATTCTTTTTTCCGGAGTCTCGCTTCGATATAGAGAAATCGAGGCGAGAAGAACGATGCAACTTCAATCGGAATACATTCTCAGCAAATACAATGAGAAACTTCTGAAAAACTATGGATTATATGGACTTGAGCGGACAATTAGCGATTTTTCTGTCTTTGAGAAGACGAATCGATTCTCCAAAGACGCAGTTCTGTCTTGCGTCTCGAATGAAAAGCTGTCCGAAGAACACCTTGAAAAAATGATTTCGGAGTATATGACATTGAGGTACCCGACCATAATGCTCACGGACATTGGTTCAAGAATTGCCGGAGCAATTATCGAAGTAAAAAGTAATGCTATTTATCAAAATGGTGGAAAGAAATCATTCTACTGGATGAGCCAATTAAAAACACTCATGGGCGATCCCGAAAATTGGATGTGGGCAATTGAAGGGATTGAGTCGCTTGTCGATGTGATTGACTTTAATGACAAACTAGACGAATTTTATGAGTTTATAGACAACTTCAAGATGGTGGTTGAGCGTAGCGCAACGCTCAGATTTCAAAATCCGAATGGTTCCGAACAAAAACTAAACGTGTTTAATCCCGCATCTTTTACACAACTATTGGAAGTCTTGACAAGTACAATTCAAGGATCGGATAACCCGGCATTAAATCATCTCTATGTGAATGCATATGCGGGCAATTATTTTGATTCGAGATTAGAGAGCATACATATTGATGGCAAATCTATACCTGAGACCAATCCATATGGTACGCCATACACAGAGATTAACAGCACAAATCAATCAGATATCGAATATTTACTCACCGGTGCAAATAGCACTTCCGCCGCAAACTTTCAAGCCGCATCACTCATATTTCTTGTTCGCGCGATTTTAAACCTTTCATCCTTCTTTCTTGATGATGTGAAGCTTTACAAAGCTCAGGGTGTTGCAGAAATACTATGCCTAACGGTAGCTCTTCTTTCAGCCGGAACGGTAGTCATCGACCCGGTATCTGCTCAATATGTCATTCTCTTAGTCTGGGCAATGGCAGTTTCGTTTAGAGATGTGGATCACCTTAAGTCCGGCAAATCGGTAAGTATATTACATCACAGCAAAGTTGAAGATGGTGCGTTAGGGAGAGCATTAAGCACTGATTACAGGGATTATATTACGTTTTTTCTGCTATTTGTCAGTGACGATAAAATTTTGACACGGATGCTGAAAATTTTTGAACGTATCAATGGTGGAGATATTACCGTAGCGATTCGATTGGAACTCAAGGATCAAGATCACGCATATTTTTTGGAGGATGGGTATGATCTATACAAGTAATAACAATGATGATCAACAAATTGCCTTATTCAGCAAGCGTGCATCAGTTGTTTTGGAAGCAGCTATAGCGGCGCCGATATTTATCTCGGTCATCGCTATCATTCTAATAGCGGTGAATCTTGTAAGGTCGGAGGTCATTTTTACGCATGCCGTTGATCAAGTATCAAATGAACTAAGTATGGCATTTCCGGTAATGGATGCCGGTGCAATGGCAATTGACGCATCTGTTGAGGCCCTGTGTGCTTTTGCGGGAGATTCTGATGATGCAAATAAGGATTCGAATGAAGGATCCCCAATACTAGAAAAAGCAGGACAGGTTACCGGATTGATCGCTTCAGTTTTAGAGCATTTTGATATAAATATTGAAGATATTGCTTCAACCGTGCTATTCGGCCAATACGTGAAAACAAGAATAGAATCCGAATTTAAAAGTCTTGGGGAATCACAATTAATTGTCGACGCAATCAGTGACATAAGTGTCTATCTGGACTTTGATAAAAATGCTCATTTATTAAACATTCGAGTATATTACAAACTGGTTTCGCCGTTTGGCACAAAGGAAAAAATGATTGCCTCAAGTGTGGCTGTCTACGGAGAATTATTCTATGATATTTTTGACAGCGTAGAAGCAAAAGACAATTCTGAAATTTGGGAAGAGTCTAATTTTAGCAGAGGTATATATTTTAGAAAAGAATATGGCGCCAATTTACCATTCAATTATCCGGTCATTGCAGGGTGGAATAACGGAAAGGCTACCTCAATCAAGAGCGTTGATTTAACTGCTCCGATCTACTCGTCAGATAAAGATATTTTGCAAAAAATCAGTATACATATTGACGAATTAGCAGATTTCGCGGGGACAGAGAATCCCTGGGGAAAAGACAAAATTGTAGTTAATGAGTCGCAGATTACATCCAGAGAACTAATTGTGATTATTCCGGATAATTCGCAGGATGATAGGAGGAAAGTGCTGCAGGAATGTGTTAGTCTTGCAGATAGCAAAGGAATCGTTCTTGTAATAGAAACTTACGGTGTATCGGAAAAATATATATAACACCAATGCTTGTTAATGATTTTGAAAATATTCGATTTGTATATAAAGCTATAGAATAAGATTTTCAAAACCGCAAGAGATATCAAATGATTATCTTTAAGGCGTCAAGGATTGTAACCTTATGTTTCTTGCGGTAATATATGTATGTTTGTTTATCAAGTTCAAGTTGTGGAGGTATGCCTTGAGACAAGCCAATAACAAAGTTCGGATGCCTGCATATATGAGAGCCACTAATGTCGAGAGTCAGTTCGACTCTAATCTTAGTGTCGGGGACGTATTACGAAAAGCCAATAAACGCTTGATAATTCGTCAAATTGTATGGATTGTGATTTATCTATTGCTTGTCGGAGCTCTGACATATGGTGTTCTCACGGGTAAATTTGAAAATGCGGTGGACTATATTGTGGATTCATTTCTGAAATAGTTAGAGGATGCAGATGAAAGACAAATGGAAGGATTCGACTACGGATAAATTATGCGATGCAATAATGTCGCTGCAAAATCGAGAAGAGTGTTATCAGCTTTTTGAAGATCTTTGCACGGTTTCCGAGATTAAATCATTAGCACAACGTCTTCACATTGCTTCTTTGCTATCTAAGGGTTATACCTATTCAGATATTTCTGTGGCAACCGGTGTCAGCACAGCGACGATTAGTCGTGTCAATCGTTGCCTGGAGTATGGTGCTGACGGTTATAAAAACGTTCTTTCGAGGCTCGGCGAAGACGATAATAATTCTATAATTAAAGGGGATAAATAATGAGTTTAATTACCAAAATATTCGGGACGCATAGTTCACATGAAATCAAAAGAATCATGCCGATTGTTCAACAGGTTGAAAATTTAAGTGAACAGTTTGAAGCGATGTCCGAATCAGACCTTAAGCAGATGACATCTAAATTGAAGGCCAGGCTGGATTCAGGCGAGACGCTCGACGATATTCTTCCGGAAGCATTTGCAACAGTTCGTGAGGCTTCGGTTCGAGTGCTTGGCATGAAGCCTTATCAGGTACAAGTTATCGGTGGAATCATCCTTCATCAGGGACGTATAGCAGAGATGAAGACCGGTGAAGGTAAGACTTTGGTCGCAACAATGCCGGTTTACCTCAATGCCCTTACGGGAAAAGGTGTTCATGTTGTTACCGTCAACGATTATCTGGCAAAACGTGACAGTGAATGGATGGGCAAAATATATCGTTACCTCGGTCTATCCGTTGGCTTAATTGTGCATGATCTTAAGAACGAGCAAAGACGCATTTCTTACAATAGTGATATTACTTACGGAACAAACAATGAATTTGGATTTGATTATCTTCGCGATAATATGGTCGACCGAAAAGAAAAAATGGTCCAGAGAGATCTTAATTTTGCAATCGTCGATGAAGTGGACAGCATTTTGATTGATGAAGCGAGAACACCTCTGATTATTTCCGGAATAGGTGAAGCTTCTTCCGAAAATTATGTTCGAGCGGACCGATTTGTTAAGGGACTTAAGAAGTTCGTAGTTGTTGAGACTGATGATAAGATTGATATGGATCAGATTGTCGGAGACTGTGATTATGTTGTTGATGAGAAGGCGAAATCAGCTGTTCTCACGGCTAACGGCGTTGCAAAAGCTGAAAAGCACTTCAATGTTACTAATCTATCTGATCCGGATAATTTTGATTTGCAGCATTATATAAATAATGCGTTAAAAGCAAACGGTACAATGGAGAGAGATCAGAAGTATGTCGTTGCAGACGATGAAGTCGTAATTGTTGATGAGTTCACCGGAAGACTTATGCAGGGAAGACGCTTTAGTGATGGCTTGCATCAAGCGATTGAGGCAAAAGAAGGTGTTAAGGTCGAAAACGAGAGCAAAACACTTGCGACTATTACTTTCCAGAATTACTTCAGAATGTACAGCAAACTCTCGGGTATGACAGGTACTGCATATACCGAGGAATCCGAATTCCGTTCAATCTATAACCTTGATGTCATTCAGATTCCGACTAATCGACCGCTCGTTCGCGTGGACGAGCCGGATTCAATTTTTAAGAGTCAAAAGGGTAAGATTACGGCTGTGCTTAACACAGTGATTGAAGCGCATAAAAGAGGCCAACCTGTCTTAGTTGGTACGGTCAATGTTGATAAGTCTGAGTTATTTTCTAAAGTCTTTTCCAAAGCGGGCATTAAGCATAATGTTCTTAATGCCAAAAACCATTTGCGTGAGGCTGAAATTGTTGCTCAGGCAGGTCGTTTTGGTTCAGTTACCATTGCCACGAACATGGCCGGACGTGGAACGGATATTCTCCTCGGTGGTAACCCTGAATATATGGCGAAGCAGGAGATGCGAAAACTTGGTTATTCTGATGAGTTGATTGATGCATCTACTGCGCATAATGAGACGGATGATCAGGTCATTCTTGAGTCACGCCAACGTTTTGCCGTTCTCGAAGCAGATTTCAAGAAGCAAACGCAGGCCGAGGCCCAAAAAGTGATTGAGGCCGGCGGTCTATTAATCATCGGAACTGAGCGTCATGAGTCGCGCCGAATTGACAATCAATTGATGGGTCGTGCCGGGCGTCAGGGAGATCCGGGGCGAACCAAATTTTATCTTGCTTTGGACGACGATCTTATGCGTTTGTTCGGCGGAGAACGCTCGAATGCTTTATTCAATAGGCTGGGTGTTGACGACTCTATGGAGCTGCAATCAAGAGCTTTATCCAGTCAAATGGAATCTGCTCAGAAGAAAATCGAGGGATTACATTTCAGTTCCAGAAAACATGTCTTAGAGTACGATGATGTTATGAACGTCCAACGCAACCTAACTTATGACCAAAGAAGAAGAGTTCTTCACGGCGAAGATATTCATGATACCATCATTAAAATGATTAAGAATGTTGCTTCTTCAACTATTGATTCATATTCGCTTGACGGAAGAATTCAACAGAATGAAGCTGTTGCTTTAGCGATTAAGCTCAGCGATTTGTTTGGCAATTTGCCTCTGATCGAAGAAATACGATCTTCTTCTTCTGAGATATTTGCCTCTGAGGAAATTGAAGAGAAGTTGATTGACCAATGCATGAAGTTAATTGAGACGAAGGAAGCACTGGTTGGACATGATGTATTTAGAGAGGCAGAGCGTCAAATACTTCTTTATAATGTAGACCAAAAATGGATGGACCATATCGACGCTATGGATCAACTGCGCACGGCGATTGGTATGCAGAGCGTAGGACAAAAAGACCCGGTTCTCGAATACCGTCTGGTTGGATCAGAAATGTTTGAAGAGATGAATGGCTCTATCCAAAACGATACGGTTCGTATGATTATGAGAGCAAATATCTCTCAAGACCAACGAATTGAAAGCAAAAAAGCAGTTCGAAATGTTGTTGAGGGTCATGGGTCGTCGGCTCCGACTGCGGCGCCAAAGTCCGCAGCTCAGAATCGAGCTGACCAACGTAGTTCCGTTGCGCCGGTCAAAAGAGATTCCTCTAAGGTCGGCCGGAATGATCCATGCACTTGCGGCAGTGGGAAAAAATACAAAAACTGCTGCGGGAAGGAGTCTTGATGGATTTCCAAAAATATATTGATAAGATTGATCTGGCCTCGGAATCGATTCGTATGCGATTGAACCAATTTCCCAAGGTCGCGATAATTTTAGGATCCGGTCTTTCAGATATTATTGATAATTCTGACGTCATAGCAAGTATTCCTTACGCGGATATTCCCGGTTTTCCACTTACCACGGTAAAAGGTCATCCGGGGAAATTGGTTGTCGTCAGCATTAGCGGTATCTGCGTCTACGTCATGCAAGGGCGTTTTCACTACTACGAAGGATATGATGAATATGAAGTCACGTTTCCTATTCGTGTTTTGGCAGGTCTAGGAGTCAAATCTTTATTATTAACAAATTCTGCTGGCGGAATTGACACGGATATGACCCCCGGAATGTTGATGCTGATTACGGATCATCTGTCGTTTCATTGTCCCTCGCCTCTTAGAGGACCTAACCTTGAGCGTTATGGCACTCGTTTTCCGGATCAGACTTTTATATATACCGTAGATTATATCGAGAAATTAAAGAGCATCGCCGACCGGTTTGAAATTCCTTATAAAACGGGCGTTTATGCTTATATGCGTGGTCCGCAATATGAAACTCCTGCTGAAATTCGAGCACTTCGTATGATGGGTGCTTCAGCAGTGGGTATGTCTACGGTTCCTGAAGCCATTGTTGCGTCTCACTGTGGATTGAAGGTCGCAGCCATATCATGTATTTCAAACATGGCGAGTGGCATGTCAGGACAAGCTCTGACGCATCAGGAAGTGGTGGAGACAGCTGCTTCTGTTGCTCAGAACACAATCAAACTGATAGAGGCTTTCGTTTCTGAAATGAATACATCGTTCTCGCTTGGAGAATAAATAGGAGTTACACATGAGCCACAAATACGATATCAAAGATATCTCATTAGCACCCGCAGGTCAGCAAAAAATCGACTGGGCATACCGCAATATGCCTGTTTTACGATCCGTTGAAGAGCGTTTCATTAAGGAAAAACCCTTTGCCGGCAAGAAAATTGCGGTAAGCGTTCATGTTGAGGCTAAAACGGCTTGTTTAGCTCGTGTTCTCCGGTCCGGTGGTGCAGAAGTATATCTCACGGGATGCAATCCGCTATCAACGCAAGATGATGTCGCGGCGGCTTTGGTCGCCGATGGCATGAGTGTCTTTTGTGTTCACGGTGCGGATGATTCGCTTTATAGTAAACATCTTCATGATGCGCTAAGCATCGGTCCGGATATTGTTATTGATGATGGTGGAGATTTTGCGGCGTTATTACATACCAGTGAGTCAGATAAAGCGGCTAAGCTTTTAGGTGGATGCGAAGAAACCACAACGGGTGTGCATCGTCTTCGTATTTTAGAGGAATCGAACAAATTGACATATCCGGTCATTGCGGTTAATGATGCACAATGCAAACATCTTTTCGATAATAGATATGGTACCGGTCAGTCAGTATGGACGGCGATTATGGACACGACGAATCTGGTTGTTTCGGGTAAGACCGTTGTCGTTGCGGGTTTCGGCATGTGTGGCAAGGGTGTTGCCATGCGCGCAAAAGGTTTAGGTGCGCTCGTAGTCGTTACGGAAATAGACCCGGTCAAAGCATCAGAGGCCTTGATGGAAGGATATTCCGTTATGCCGATGGAACAAGCAGCGGAAATAGGCGACTTATTTGTTACGGTTACCGGCTGTAAAGATGTCATTGCTAAGAAGCATTTTGCAAAAATGAAAGACGGAGCGATATGCTGCAATGCCGGACACTTTGATGTTGAAGTCAATATCAATGAATTGAAGGCAATGTCTGTATCCGATTATGAAGCCAGACCGAATGTCATCGGATATCGGCTGAGTGATCATCGTACGGTTTATATTCTTGCTGAAGGACGACTGGTGAATCTTGCGTCAGGAGACGGACATCCGGTAGAAATCATGGACATGAGTTTTTCGTTGCAGGCTCTGAGCGCGGAATATGTGCTCAAAAATCATGCGTCTCTTGAAAAGAAAGTTTATGATACTCCGAAAGAAATTGATGATACAGTCGCGAAACTTTTTTTGAACACTAAGGGTATTCAGATAGATACTTTGACTTCGGCACAAGAACACTATATTAACAGTTGGTCACTGGAGGGAGAATGAGCAAAGCGTCGCTGTTTCTGAATGCCTGCATAGTTTCTCCGGACTTGAGTGGAAATATTCATACGATGAATAATGCTCATCTTGCGGTTGATAATGGAATCATTTCGTATGTCGGCACTTCGGAGGAAGAAGCGAAGAATTCTCTTCTTAATCCTTCTTCGGCTGATATGTTTAATTGCAGAAACAAGTTGATAATGCCTACATTTGCTAACGGTCATTCACACTTGCCGATGTCTTTACTAAAAAACTCGGCGGATGACTTACCACTTGAAGATTGGCTTTTTAATCATATTTTACCCAGAGAAGAAAATCTGAATTCTGACGATATATATTTTGGATCTTTACTCGGTATTGCTGAAATGATACAGTCCGGTATCGGTGCAACTGCGGATATGTATTTTATGGCCGAAAATACGGCTCGAGCGGCTTCTGAAGCAGGCTTCCGAATCAATTTGTGTCATGACGGTAAATATAAGAAAGACGATTATTGGTACACCGACGAAAAAGGTTTTTCTGAATTCTCCAGATCGATATCGAATATGGATTCCGAAATGATCCGAACGTCGTTGATGGTTCACTCCATATATTTGTACCCTGAATATCTTTATCCGCAGTTGTCAGAGATGGCAAAGTCTCTGAATACTTCAATTCAAGTTCACATAAGTGAAACTCAAGTAGAAGTTGATAATTCTATTCGATTGTATGGTCGTACGCCCGTTGAAGCGCTTCGTGATTTTGGTATATTTGACCGACCTTGTATTGGTGCTCATGGAGTTCACTTAAGTGATTCGGATCGCAAAATTCTTTCCGAGAAAAAGGTTACAATTGCACATAATCCTTCAAGCAATATGAAGCTGGCTTCCGGCTTATGTGACGTTCGATCACTGATTGCAGAGGGGGTCAATGTTACCCTGGGAACGGATGGCAGCGCTAGCAATAATAATCTCAATATGTTTCAAGAAATTAGACTAGCTTCGTTTATTGCAAAGATAGTTTGTGATGATGCTGCGGCACTCAATGCAAAAGAATTAATTGATATTTCTACTCGTGCGGGTTATCACAGTATGGGCTTTAATAAGTCCGGTGTTCTCGAAGCAGGAATGAACGCAGATCTCCAAATAATCGATTTGCTCAATCCTTCGATTTGGCCAGTGGGTCAGCCTGAATCAGCAATCGTTTATAGCGCAACGACTTCTTGTGTCGAGAGTGTGATGGTAGCCGGCAATTTTCTCAAATATAAAAATGATCTTTTGACCATTGATATAGATAAAATTCGCCACGAGACAATGACGCGGTCGAGACGAATCGCGGGCGCTTGAGTTCGGTCTTGACATGATTCTGATATATATGTATAGTTTTATTCGTGCCTGATCCGGAATGCCGATGTGGCTCAGGGGTAGAGCAATTCACTCGTAATGAATAGGTCGTGAGTTCGATTCTCACCATCGGCTCCAATGAACCGCAAATGTTCGCATTTGCGGTTCGTTTTTTTAATGTATCCGGTTTTTCTTGCAAAAATCATCTAAAACGAACTGTGTTTTTTTATTCCGAAAGTCCGGATTCAAGATTAATGATATAATTATTTCAATAAAATAGGGATCAGGTATCGAGTGGGCAGAAAATCACAATCAGTTATGTCATTAATGCTGTTTTTTCGCACATCTGTTCGGACGTGTGTAATGTTGTGTGTTTGTTTTTCTCTATTAAATTTGACTGCTTGCTCTAATCAATCGTCTGATTTTCCAAGCATACCAACAATCAGTACGGAGTCTTCTGTTTCGGAATCGATCCAGCCGTCTTTGTCTGCATCAGAAGAGGAGACTTTTCCGGTCATTCAAATGGCGTCGCCCTTTTCACAAGATACGCTCAATTATTTGTCGCGTCTCTATTCAGCCAAGTCTCAGGGTTTGCTCGGCGCGGGGGTTAACGGAGATAATGTATCACTCTCATTTCTTGATAGTGTTGACCCGCCCTTTGTTGTTGAAGCAATCTCGACTCCGGCTACGGGCGCAACGAAGGATACGATTCTAGACTGGAATAATAGTAATGCTATGCCGGATGTGTTTTATTCTGCTTCCCTTTATGCTTCTTTTGAGAATGAGATCTCGCTCTCTCTTAACCCATATCTTTCAAATGATTCGTTATTGAATCCCTCGAATATTTATATCGGTATGTTCAATGTCCTATCGACTGATGGTGATTTCTTTGGCATTCCGCTTATGTCATCGGTTGAAATAATATATATCAATCAAGAGATTTTCCGAACCAGTGATACCGAACTTCCTTCTTTTGTCATGGATTCGAACTCTTTTCAAAAAGCTTCCGAGAATATTTCGGATTATTTCGACAATTCGGAATTGCCGCCGTCATACCCGTTCTATCGCGTAGAAGATCTTCTTCCATTTTTGGGTGCTTCGTATGCGGATTCGTATCATTATATGAGTTTTGATAAGACTACGAAGACTTTTGTGCCTGGTTTTGAAGACTCCGTACGCTTTCTCAAACGTTATGCCGAACTTGGCTATTCGATAGATTTATTGTCAGAGGAAGATAAACTTGAATTGTTTGGTACTTTTGATCCCATAATTTCGAAGAGGATTGCGATGTGGGCCGGTGATTCTTCTGATGTTATGCGTTGGGCAAACTACATGCCCTATACCTTACAAATGGTTCAGATTCCATCTGATGAAGTTGGAGTGATAACGCCACCTTGCTTAACTGTATATCCTCTTTGTGTATCCGCGACAACGAATTATCCTGAACTGGCATCTAAGTTTGCTGCTTTTATTGCTCTGGATGAGGATGCTATTTTGCTTCGGCTGCGGTTGGAAGGTAGTGAAGGATTTCTCCCGACTGTCAAATCTAATCGTGTTTGGACGAGATATTTTGAAAACGCAACATACTCTTCGCCGTTACTGTATTATAAAGAATATATGAATCATGCGTATTTCTCACCCAAAGTATCTGATCAGAAATTGTACGGTCAGTTTTTATATCTTCTGCGAACATATTCTCAAGATTTGCTCTCTGAAGAATTAAGTAATGATATTCTAAAGGAAATGGCTGATGTATTGTTGAGTGCGTAGGTGGAATATGAACGAGGTTTTTTTATCTCCGGTTCGAATCGGCGATGCGGCACGAGTTCGAGATGCGCTTTATGAAAAAAACGCTATTCATGAGGTCGCTTCATTTATTCGACAGAGTATTTCGGACTCATCACAATTGTGGTTCGTTGCCTCTGTTGGTGAATCATCAGATTCCAGATTTCTTGCGTTAGTTCGTCTATATTCAATTGATTCGAATAACAAAAACACCATGTTAGGGTTTTCTTTTTCGAGTGAATTAAGATATTCCGATGATGATCGTTTGCTGAGAAAAAATGTATTGGACTGCGTATTACGTCACGTATTTTTTCAAATGCAACTTCATAAGGTGAGCTGGATTATTCGAATTGAAGACTTTGAGTCTGAAAGTATTGCTCTCGATTGTGGCATGAGACAAGAAGCAATTTTGGAAGAAGTCGTATTCGAAAATGAACTTTTCTCAGATGCGGGGCTATTTTCTATGCTTGCATCGGAGTATCCGGATTATTCGGTAGCTTTTGTTCGTTTTGCAAAAGGCCTTATAGCAATCAGAGGTAGCCAAACGCATATCGAGGCCGTTCGATTTTATGCTATCGGCCAAAAAATTGAAGATATTTTCGATCGTTCCGTGGCTATTCGAACTGGTTTTGCGTCTGCTCAAGGCAATGTTTTGACGGACGAATTATCGGATTCGATTCAAATCCAATCCCATTTACCTGAAGAATTGTCCAAGGCCGTTCGTGAGATGAAGGAATATCTTCGAAAATCCAGAACACGATTTTCTGTGCGCGTAGCATTTTCTCAGGGAAGTGAGTTTCAAAGACATGTCTGGAATGAGATTCAAAAAATTCCATACGGATCAACGGTCAGTTACGAAGATATCGCGTTGGTATTGACAGCGAACGACCGTGTTTCAGCTCGAAATCTTTCCAGAGCGGTCGGTTCTGCCTGTGCGGAAAATCCGATACCGATTATCGTGCCTTGTCATCGAGTCATTGGAAAAGACGGGAAACTTGTTGGGTTTTCAGGTGGAATACAGATCAAGGAATTTTTGCTGGACCACGAAATATTTGGTTTTTTTAGAAATACGGATTCAAAAGGAGAACATGCATAATGTCTAAATTCAATGATTCAGAAAATAAAATCGTCATGCCGGCAAATACAATGCTTAACCCGGTTCCGGCGATTATGGTTTCATGTTCGCATAAAGATTTTAATGAGGGTAGACCCAATATAATTACTATTGCCTGGGCTGGTACGATTTGTTCGGATCCGCCGATGCTATCTATTTCTATTCGGAAGTCCAGATTGTCACACGAAATCGTTTCTGCGTCGGGGGAATTTGTTGTAAATCTTGTCTCGCGCAATCTTCTCAAAGCTTGTGATTTCTGTGGTGTACGTTCCGGTAGAGATTATGATAAATTTCAGGAATGTCATCTGACTTCAATTCCTGCGGATTCTTTATCGTCGGCGCCCGCCATTGCTGAATCTCCGGTGAGTATTTCGTGCAAGGTAGCCGGGGTTTATGAGTTGGGTGCGCATGATTTATTTATGGCTCGAATAGAGTCGGTCACAGTCAATGCGGAATTAATGGATGAGAAGGGGAGATTGTGTCTGGAGAATGCTGAACTAGTTGCATATTCTCATGGACATTATTATGAGCTTGGTGATGTCTTGGGTTTCTTTGGTTATTCCGTCGCATCTCCAAAGGCACTCAAACGTCGTCTTGATGAAATGAATAGAAACCATAAAAAAAAGTCCGGTTAATTCCGGACTCTTTTGAGTGGTGTTACTTTTAAAAATATATTACTTGACGAGAACTTTTTTCAGCTTTGCAAAACGCGGTAACCCGTCTTCCTTAATCTGCTTGGTCTCTTCTTTGATCAGCGGTAAAGCATAATCAACAAATTCTTGACCGACGAAGTTGCCTTCCTTGTTGATCCACTCAAGCGGGACCTTCTTTTCTGTATTAGCAACGTCGTTAAGCGGAATCATCTTAATATTACACTTGTATTCGCTTCCGGAATCACGCTCAAATCCAACCATGTAATCCGTCATTCCTTCAAGTGCCTTGATAACGGCTGTGCGTCCGGCGAGGAAAGACTCATCAATATCAATTTGTGAAGCGCAATGTGAAGCGCAACGTTGCATCAGAGACAACTCAATGCCGCGAACCTTTGCACCGGTCTCTTTTTTTAAGAATTCGGCCAAGACAGAAGCAGTTCCGCCGAGTTGTTTGTGCCCGAATGAATCGACAGCAACATCATCTTTGGCAACCAGTTCAGGGATGAATACACCGTCTTTTGTTTGAACTCCTTCAGATACGGCAATTATGACTTTGCCGGTTTCGGCGTAGATCTTCTTTACGTCGGCTAACATTTTGTCCATATCGAAGGCCACTTCCGGCAGATAAATCAAATCCGGGCCGCATCCTTTTTCGTTAGCAAGACGAGTGGCGGCAGTCAACCAGCCGGCATGACGTCCCATGACTTCGATGACGCAGATCATTCCGGTGTCGTATACACGAGCATCCTGATAGACTTCCATAGTAGTTGTCGCGATATATTTAGCCGCAGAAGCAAAGCCCGGGCAATGATCCGTGCCGAAAAGATCGTTATCAATGGTCTTCGGCACACCCATAACCACACAATCGTAACCTGCATTTTGCATGAACTTAGATATTTTATTGCATGTATCCATAGAGTCGTTTCCGCCGTTATAGAAAAAATAGCGAATGTTATATTTTTGAAAGACTTCAAGAAGGCGCTTGTAGTCCGTGTCATCCTTGGCGGCATCTGCCAATTTATATCTGCAGGAGCCAAGGCTTGAAGAAGGCGTATACTTGAGCATTTCGAGCTCATTAAGATCCTCTTGGCCGATGTCATAAAATTTCTCGTTAAGAATACCTACGATGCCGTTGGCGGCGCCATATACCTTTTCGATAACTTCGCTGTGCTTGAGTGCCTCAATAAATACACCTGCTGCCGATGCGTTGATTACGGATGTCGGGCCACCGGACTGACCAAACATTAAGTTGCCTTTGAGAGCTGTCATGATTTTTCCTCCTAAATGAATAGATAATTTCTTGTGAATAAACAATCAGTGAGAATAATAACACGTTTCACACAAATATGTACAGATTATATTAGCTTCCCAATGAGAGTGAATATGGAATTTAATGAAAATAATGCGGCGATATATAGAAGATTGGCGCGTTTGCAAATATAAATTAGTATATGTTGTCCTCTATTACTAATTGGTAAAGATTAATTTCTAACCGCTAATTTTCTTGTTATTTGGCGGCTAAAAAGTATTAATAAAGTGTTTAGAAACTGTGAATCATTGATGATTATTGTGATTGGCATGATATTTGGGCTGATATAATCGTATAATGATTGTAAATTTGAATATCTTTGAGGTGTTCATATCAATGAAGAAAAACACATTTAGAAAAATTAAAGGTATTCAAACTCTCGGTTCTTGGGAGTTCATGTGGCAAGCGGCGGTATTCCTGTATATCTGGATTGTCTCGTTTGCGCTTCTGATTGGCTTATTCATTTATATATTCGTGAGTTTGTGGGTTCATCAGAATCCTTTTTCAGCGTGGCAAGAGAATTCTAGTTTGCAAGCCTCTTTTATTTTCGGACTTTCTATCAGCATGTTTTTGTTTTCCATATTTTTCACGCTTATTCTGTTGGAATTGTATGATCGTATTATTTACAGACCCGTTAAGTCATTGCTTGCCGAAATTGAGAAGACTTCGGGGTACAGAGGATTATCCAGCAAAGTTGAGTTCTATCTTCGTGGTGGAAAGAGCAGTCCACTCGACCTATATAATCCGCAAGAATCCTGGATCGACAGAGTCAAAGAATACATGCAGACGGCATCCAACGACCGTTACTTTGATGATTTGACCGGTTGCTTTAATAAGAAATATCTTACCGGCGTATTAACCGAAATATTGAAAACACAAATGATGGTCGCGATTCCCAACCGTAAAATGCCACGAACTATTGATACCATTTGCTATGCTTTTTACCTCATCGATATTGATTATTTTAAAGCAATTAATGATGAATTCGGTCATATTTACGGTGATCAGGTACTCGCGCAAGTTGGCAGAACGCTTCGCGATTGCGTGGGCTCAGAAGGTGCGGTTATCCGTTACGGAGGAGAAGAGTTCCTGCTTGTTGTTGCACATTCGTATCCGATGGATTATACAAAATATGCTGAGGCGATTCGAAGTGCATTCTGTGAGTCAGTGTTCGTCACTTCCGCCAAGACCAAAGAGGTGCGTGCGGTCACTTGTAGTATTGGATATACGCCTTTCCCACTTTATGATGAATTAAATACTTCCATAACGATTCAAGAGCATGTTGATCTTGCGGATCAGGCAATGTATCTGTCTAAAAGCGGTGGTCGTAATACTTGGCGCGGCATTAAGCCGGTCAAAGCGCCAAGCTCGACGATGAAACTTGAAAGACTCAAAGTTTCTCTTGAGTATGGTATTGATAATTCTTTTGTGTGTATTGTCAAGCCGGACGATATTACAGCGCAGAAGGCGGCAATGCGCCCCGGTAGTTATTTTACGAAGCGTACATAGTGTGCATATCGGCGAGTAAATGATTTGTTCGACCGCTATGTGATAAATCTCGGTAGAGGTATTATCTTTTGTATAGTAGATGGTTCAAATGGATTTCTCCATATTCAGAAATGTTTGTTCGATCAATTATCGGAGAGACTTTTTTCTTAAAGCAAAATAGTAATCACTTCATGTTGTGTAGCGTTGTTGCGATACTAATGGTCATGCAAGTAGCAGGGTGTTCAATGGACTCAAGGCTAACAGAAATTGAATTATCAGAATCAGAATCCATACCGCAAACGAATGTTGCCGTTTCTGAATATTCAGAAATATCTCTTCAGTCAAAAACAGAAGAAACTAGAATCACGACAGAACTCGTAATACCCACCGAATCAATTCCGCCGATTTCGGATTTATCGGCGTTTTCTGTTGTTGATGTGTCATCATTGAACGAGTCTGAAATTCGTGATTGTTTCTATTCTGAAGAAATTTCTGATGAAGTATTCATGAGAATGGAAGGAAAGTCATTTAACTCAGATTGCACGACGAAGCGTTCAGATCTTCTTTATATCAGAGTGCTTCATACAGATTTTGAAGGAAATACCAGAGTGGGAGAGATAGTTGCGAATAAAAATATCGCACAAGATTTTGTGGATATTTTTTACGACTTATATCTCGCAAAGTATCCTATCGAAAAAATCGTTCTGATTGATGAATATGATGCAGATGACAATCTATCCATGGCGGACAATAATACGTCTTGTTTCAATTTTCGACGCGTTGCAGGGACAAACTCGCTTTCTAAGCATGCGCTAGGACTGGCGATCGACATAAATCCACTTTACAACCCTTGGATTTATGAACGTGATGGCGTCACAATCATTGACCCGCCGGGGGCTGAGCCCTACGTGGATCGACAGGTTGATTGTCCGTATATCATTGACCATGACGACCTATGCTATCAACTTTTCAATCAGCACGGGTTTAAATGGGGGGGAGATTGGAGCAATTCGAAAGATTATCAACACTTTGTCAAGTCCTAGAGTTGTCAGAATTGAATTGATATCTATGATGTATATTGCTGTGATCCTCCCGGAGAATTGGCTCCAAACGCGATAGATTTGCATGGCGTTGATGTAGGGATGGAAGAAATCAAGAACGACGCATTATATAAAATAGCCCTCATGGAAGG
>JAAYBI010000085.1 GCA_012718915.1 Clostridiaceae bacterium | reverse complement strand
GGTGGTGGCTGTGGCGGTTGCGGTGGTGGTGGCGTGAAACGTTTCGCTTTAGGTAATTACCGCCAAAAATCCCCAAAAGTATTTCGTATGTATTAGAATGCGAAAAAGAAGCTATTCTGAGTCACAAATGCATACGAAACAGCACAAACCCAGGCATTTCGTATGTGTTAGAGTATAGCAAAACGTTTCGCGCAAGCTTGAATAACAATGAAAATGCATACGAAACAGCACAAACCCAGCCATTTCGTATGTATTAGAGTATAGCAAACCGTTTCACGCAAGCTTGAATAACAATGAAATTGCATACGAAACAGCACAAACCCAGGCATTTCGCATGTGTTAGAGTATAGCAAACCGTTTCGCGCAAGCTTGAATAACAATGAAATTACATACGAAACAGCACAAACTCAACCAGTTCGTATGTGTTAGAGTGTAGCAAAACGTTTCGCGCAAGGAGGTATATCAAGAAATATACCTCTAGAATTGAAAGAATACAAAATTCCGCTTGAAATAGAATATGATGTTACTAAACTGAAGAGCAATAAAATACACACGAAACAGCTCAACCCTACCTATTTCTTATGTATTAGATTGTGATACACAATCCGGTTCGGGTCGCAATTATCGGCGCTTTTTTCGAAAAGGAATGGTATCTGTATTGCGCGTCTCAATTCGGGTGAAGGCAGTTTCCGTTTATGTTTAGCCATTAACACTCATCATGCCTTTCACGGAAATTGATGAAGAGCCAACAATAAAGTTTTTGACCAAAAATTGTAACACTGCGATAAAATGAAGTGTAATCAGACACAGGACTAAAATGTGATAGTGAGCTATTTCCGCTCGTTACCCATTACTTCCACGATAATGAATAATGAATTCGGATTTTTTATATAGTATTTGGAGGTCAATATGATTGATAACACCAGAGAACATCTTCCCCCTTGCATCATCGGCACTTGGGCTTGGGGCAGCGGCATCAACGGCTCAAGGATGATTTTCGGCCAAAAGGCTGACGAGCAGCAGCTGATTGATACATATGCCCGGGCCATGGCGCTTGGATTTACATTTTGGGACACGGCTGAAGTCTATGGCAACGGCAAGTCCGAGCTGCTGTTAGCGCAATGCCTGAAGCGCGTTCCCGGCGCGAAAATTTCCACGAAGCATATGCCCGGACGTAAATTTCGTCCGGAAGCGATGGCCAAATCTCTGGCGGCCAGTTGTCGTCGACTGGATATCGAGGCGCCGGATCTGTATTTTCTACATCTGCCGATGAATGTATCGGAAAATACACATGCTGCCGTCTCTCTATTAAAAGCGGGGAAAATAAAGTCTTTCGGTCTATCCAATGTGTCTCTGACCCAGGCCAAAGCGGCTCAGGATATACTCACCGCCTCGGGTTTCACCCTTGGAGCCATACAGAATCACTTCAGCCTCCTCAGTAATCCGGACTTACAGGCACCACTAATCCAATGGTGTAACGATAATCAAATACCGTTTTTTTCTTATATGGTTTTGGAGCAAGGCGCTCTTTCAGGTCGTTACAGTCACAAGAAAGGCTTTCCGCCTTTATGCATGCGATCCCTCAATTTTCCGAAGAGTAAGTTTCGAAAAATCGCGCCCCTTTTGGAGTTGATGTCGGTTATCGCCGAAAAATATCATGTCGGCACCTCACAAATCCCGATTGCCTGGGCCATCGCCAAAGGCACGGTCCCACTAATCGGATTAACTCGTCCGCAATACGCTGATGACCTTTTCGCCGGTGCAAAGGTCACGCTGGAGGCCGAAGAAACGGCCGCTCTGGATCGCCTTGCGAGAGATTCCGGCGTTGTCATCAAAGGGGTATGGGAACCGGATTTTTCCTAGTATCCTGCTAGAAACGCCTTGGTTCGGGCTTCTTGCGGATTATTAATAATTTCTGCCGCCGGTCCTTGTTCGACGATGACGCCCTCATCCATGAAAATGATTCGATCGGCGACCTCGCGCGCAAAACTCATTTCGTGCGTCACGATGACCATCGTCATTTTTTCTTCCGCCAGACCACGAATGACCTTCAGAATCTCCCCGGTCAATTCCGGATCCAGCGCACTGGTCGGCTCGTCAAAGAACAAAATTTGCGGATTGGCCGCCAGCGCACGTGCAATACTGACACGCTGCTGTTGACCGCCGGACAAACGACACGGATATTCATCGGCTTTATCGGACAGACCCATTTTTGAAAGTAGTTTTCCGGCGATTTCCTCTGCCTCTTTGCGCGGTATTTTTCGAACGTGAATCAACGACTCCGTGACATTTCGTCTGACACTGAAATGCGGGAACAGATTAAAATTCTGAAACACTAAGCCGAACATAGCGCGAATCTCTGCGAGATCTTTTTTATCAGCGAAAACCACTTTACCGTCGGATTCAGCGACCAGCGCGCGACCGCAAATCTCGATGGTGCCTCCGTCCACTTGTTCGAGGGTTGTCGCGCATCTCAAAAGCGTCGATTTGCCGCTTCCGGAAGGCCCGATGACGGCTACAACTTCACCTTGTTCTACATTCAGCGAGATGTTTTTGAGCACTTCAACAGTGCCGAAGGACTTGCGAATGTTCTTCATTTCCAGGACATGCATGCGGTCACCTCCTTCAGGAATAGTAGTTCAACCTGTGCTCCAGTTTGTTCATGCCAATTTCGATGATGCCATTCATCAGATAATAAAATACTCCGGCGACAATAAATGGCGTCACCGACACCTGCGCCGAGGCCAAAGCCTTTGCCGCGATAAACATCTCACTGACAGCCAGAATTTGTGCCAATGACGTATCTTTGACAAGTGTAATTACTTCGTTAGTCACTGATGGCAAAACTCTTTTGATGACTTGCGGCAAAATGATGCGAAAAAAGGTCTGAGATTTCGAAAAGCCAAGAAGTTGGGCTGCTTCATACTGGCCTTGCGGCATCGACTGAATCCCTCCTCGAAATATCTCCGCGAAATAAGCTGCATAGTTGATTGAAAACCCGATAATCGTGGCAACATAACGGTAATCAAGACTGCCGACAGACAAATCCCGAAGCGATATTTTAAATATGTACCACGGTCCGAAATAAACAATAAGCAACTGAAGCATCAGCGGCGTACCGCGCATCACCGAAATATAAAAACGCGTCGCACCGGATAATATGCGATTACGAGACATGCGTCCCTTAGCTACAAGCAATCCCAGCGGCAAAGAAAATACAAGCGTAAGAAAGAAAATGATGAGCGTAAATGTCATGCCCGACAATAATTGGGTAATCGTCGATCTCAAGTCATCCATATGCACATCCCTCCCTCTTCTTGAAAAAATGGCGCGGTCATATTCCATAACCGCGCCACCGATATCGTAAGATCACGACCGGCATCTACTGATATGATTGGATTCCTACGATGCCGATAACGCTAATATATTAATCCTTATTTGCCGATGGTCGTAATATCCTCACCGAACCATTCGTTGGATATTTTTGCCAAGGTCCCGTCAGATGCCATCTCCTCTAAAGCCTTCTGAACTTTATCGCGAAGCTCTGTATTTCCCAAAAGGAAACCGACACCATACTCTTCGCTGGATACGGCCTCATCCAAAATCGCGAATTTACCGCTTGCGGCATCATATTGATAATATGCAACAATCTCGTCCATAACGACAGCATCCACCGCACCGGCTTCCAACTCCATAACGGCATTCAGATAACTATCCACCTGAACCAATTGATCAAATGTATCCGTCAGTCCCGGATTATCAGTAAGCGCAGCCAATCCGGATGAATCTTTCTGGACGCAGACTTTCTTGCCGGCAAGATCCGCCAGCGTCGTGATCCCGGAATTTGCATTCACAAGAACGATCTGATCATTGTTCATATAGGCTTCGGTCCAGGTGTACTTGTCTTCGCGTCCATTGATTGTAAAGCCATTCCAGACGCAATCGATGTTCTTGG
>JAAYBI010000084.1 GCA_012718915.1 Clostridiaceae bacterium | reverse complement strand
AGGGGGAAAGCAATGGATGTTTCGCTGATCGTGTACTATTCACTCTTTAAAAATACTGAGACACTGGCTGCGGAGATATCAATGCAGACCGGCGGGGAACTTCGTGAACTGGTTCCGGAGCAGAACTACTCCTTTAATTATAATACTGCCGTTAAGGAAGCCAGAAATCAGATTTCAAGGGGGTTCTGCCCCCGCTTGATATCGGGAAACGAATCCACAGAGGAATATCGGACGATATTCATCGGATCCCCGAACTGGTTTAAAACACTGGCTCCTCCGGTCTTGAGTTTTCTCAGATCTCATGACTTTTCGGGAAAAACGATCGTTCCTTTTTGTACGCATGGCGGCGGGGGGATCGGTCAAATTGAGGAAGTTATCGTGAAGGAATGTCCCGGATCCGTGGTTTTGCCCGGACTTGCCATTGCCGGTGCGGCTTCACCGGAAGAAGTCGAAAAATGGCTTCGCTCGATTGGCCGGAAAGATTGACGATAATTTCCCGATACATACCCTACCCGGTCGATTGAAGAGTAATCTTTTCAACCATTACGATTATCGAATTAAGAATATAAGTTCCTGTTTGATTTTCTCTCATATAGATTTCTTAAAGGCAAGTACGATGTGGGTTTCGATAATCCTGATGCCATCATTTGCAATTTAGATTGTTACGATGCTGAGGGAGAGATACTCCATTGCGATGCGGGAATATATACGATGTAGATGCTGATGAAGAGATTACGGACATGTTAAGCTCCTATCAGCCTTCATTAGACGCGCCGGCGTAATATCTCGAATGAGAGCGCCGGGGTAGCACAGTCTGCTGAACTAATACTTTTTTTCAGAGGATTTACCATGAAAAAAGATTATTCATTAATCCCGCCATCCATGTCGGAAATGGAGACCTACGGCTTTTCGTGGATGGACTTCGTGACCGCAATCCCGTCGCCGCTTTTTGTGGTGACTTCCTATAAATCCAACGGCAAGCCGAACGCTTGCATGCAATCTTGGGCGGGTTCCGCGGGAATCCGAAAGGATTTAATGCCATCCTTTGCAATGTAAATAAGAACGGGCATATGTATGGAAGAAGCGAATTTCGATGAAAAGAGTAAAGGGAGATACGGGAAGGATGGCTTAATCTATAACGTTCATTATCCCGTGAATCCCGAAACGTACAGAGGAAAGGCACATGACTATATTGCCGTTCTTCAGAAAATGCGCGACATGGGCGAGTATTAGTGGTTTTCCCTCTGAAACATACTCCAAAAAGCAATCAATTATGAAAGCAGGGGCATCACGCTTTGTCGCCTCGCATTTTGCGTCGGAATATGATGATTGCCAGTCCGTAGAAGACCACGACGTATCCAAGTACTACGGCGAGATGCGGAATTGTTCCGGCGAAATCCCCGGCGAGCGCTTGCTTAGTTGCTTCAACGCCATGATAAAAAGGTAGCACTTCCGCGGCTTTCTTAAATCCTCCGCCAATAAGATCCAGCGGAATCCAGATGCCGGAAAACCACCCGGCTATATTCGTGAGCAGTGCTCCGCAGATGCCGCTGACGGCTTTTTCATTTAATAGACTGCCGCACAATAAACCCACGCCAACGTAGAGAACCGCAATGGGCAGCATAATCAATACGGCACCCGGCATGTATACCGATAGGGGAAGGCCGAGCAGAACAGCGGCCGAAAAAGTGATTATCGACTGGATCGCGGCCATCGCAAGAATCGGCAAGGTGTATCCGATAATATAATCCATTGATGTCATAGGAGCTGCGAAAAGGCGCATCAAAAAGGAAGAGGTTCTGTCTTTTGCCAGGAGCACGCCTGAGAAAAGCGCGAAGAAGACGGTGCCGAAGGTAGCCATACCCGGAGCGGTTTTTGTGATGATGAACATATCATTTTTGGCCTCGGCGGGTATCGCCGAATTGATCACTGAAAACAGGAACAACAATATCAGCGGAAAACCAAGCGCAAATAACAGATTGATCGGGTCGCGCAGAATTTCTTTGGTATTACGCCTGGCAAACAGGAGTATTCTCATAACACACCTCCTGAAAGGACGACAAAGGCATCTTCAAGATTTCCCGTGCCTGTTTGCGCGGTTAAATCGGCAGTCGTACCCACCGCTACGAGTTTGCCTTTGGTCATTACACCGATCCGGTCGGACAGTGCCTCAACCTCTTCCAGGTAGTGAGAAGTAAGGATGATTGTGACTTGCTTTTTGAGTTGCCGGATGGACGCCCACAGTTCACGGCGGGCAATCACATCCAATCCCAGAGTCGGTTCATCAAGGAACAGAATTTGCGGATCGGAGATCAGTGCCATCGCGATAGAGAGACGTCGCTGCATACCGCCGGAAAGAGTACGGGCTTTATTGCCCAGTACATCGTCCAGACCGAACCGTGACGACATCTCTTTGGCGCTTTTCACGGAGGCCTCCGCATTCTGTCCGTATATTCCCGCAATAAACTCCAGGTTCTCCCGAACGGTTAAGTTGGGCGCGACTGCCGTCTCTTGAGGGGAGATATTGGTTTTCTGCTTTACTGCGTTCGGATTCTCCCGGATACTGTCACCGAGCATAACGGCATCACCTTCCGTTGGCGGGATGAGACACGAAAGCATTTTGATCGTAGTCGTTTTTCCGGCGCCGTTCATTCCCAAAAGAGAAAACAATTCGCCTTTTTCAATTGTCAGGGACAAGTGATCTACCGCAGTTAACGTGCCATACTTCTTAGTCAGATCAGTAATGATAATCGCACTCATTCGGTTTCTTCCTCCGGGACAGTATCGCCAAAGGCTCTGGCAGCAAATTTTGCAAACGTGTTTTTGGGAGGGATTGCAAGGCCTCGCTTCTCATCTCCCAGTAAAATTATCGTATCGCCGGGTGAGATACCAAAAAGTTCGCGTGCTTCTTTGGGGATAACGAATTGACCTTTTTCACCGATTTTTACGGTCCAGGCGTATTTTCCTTTTGGCGGGTTCAAGGCAGCACCTCCGAAATATCATAGGGATGAAAAGTATGATTTGTATGAATTGTATACCTAGTAAAACATGAAGTCAATAGAGTGGGTTGGAATAACTTCATCACCAACGACTCACAAGTATGAGAACGAGGAAGGTCGGTGTAAAATTAATCTCAAGCAAACTGCAATAGCAGAGAAGCGGCCCCCAAAGGGTAGTCATAGATTTTGATTCCGTGCAGTTACTGACGGTCAATAAGATCATGGCTTTGAAAGATGCAGACTTTTCGCTTGAAGAAATTGCGGGTGTTTAACACGAGAATCATAGCCCGCCGTTTTATCGAACAACTCGAGGAGAAAGCTCGAGATCTTGAAGACCACTTATCCGAAGAAAGCCACAGACTAGAACGTCTTCATACGATCATTTTCTTAATTTAAAACGGAGGTATTCCCCAAATAAACGATATTACGATAAAAAGAGTTGAATCGGCCTGGTCGCTTCGATGCGAAAAACAAATAATAGAACCGGCTTTGGCGAGAGCTTAGACATCATCCAAATTCATGAAACCAAGACGTAAGTCAAAATTTTGTAACCTTTTTCTATTTCCGTTATCTAATAGATGAGAGCATAAAAATGAGGAGACAATAAATGGCGGAGTTCCAGGAAATCTATACAGCTTACGTCCGCCGGGTCTACCGTTTTTTGCTCGGGCTTACGGGTAATTCGACTGAGGCGGAGGAGCTTACGCAGCAAACGTTTTATCTGGCGTTCCGGCATATCGGAAAATTCGAAGGGCGCAGCAGCCTTTACACATGGCTATGTCAGATCGGGAAAAACGCCTGGCTTCGTGAGTGCCGTCGGCTTAGCCGGCTTTCGGGAGAAAGCATTGAGACTCTTGCCGGGTTATCGGAAACGTCGGACGCGACGCAGATATCCGGCGTAAACTCAAACTTGATGCCGGAAATGTCCGGATCGATCGAAATCAACCTTATTAAACAAGAAGAACATCGCCGCGCAGTGCAGAAATTGACCTTGCTGCCACAACCATACCGCGATGTGGTGATTCTGCGAATTTATGGAGAACTGCCGTTTTCCGAAATCGCGGCACTTTTCGGGAAGTCGGAGAGTTGGGGCAAGGTCACTTTTTTCAGAGGCAAGGAAAAGCTCCGGAAAATGATGGAGGATGAAGATGATACCGTGTGAAATGATGAAAGATTTACTGCCGGCCTATGCGGCGGGCGAGTGCTCGGATGTCACTCGAAAAGCCGTTGACGAGCATGTCGTATCTTGTGAAACCTGCCGGA
This sequence comes from Clostridiaceae bacterium, assembly GCA_012718915.1. GTDB lineage: Bacteria > Bacillota > Clostridia > Saccharofermentanales > Saccharofermentanaceae > DUPM01. The sequence goes on along the minus strand of JAAYBI010000084.1, from coordinate 4,052 downwards.
AAAGCCTTCAGGCGATGACAGAGCCTGCGGTTTCCGGAGAAAGCACGACGGATCCGGCGCGAAAAGAGGAAATCGGCAAGGAGATGACGTTCAGGAAGGGTATTCGAAAAATCAGGCGCAGATGGCTGATCTCCATCCTGTGCATACTCCTGATTATTCCGCTCAGCGGGCTACTTTTTCTGGGCTACAACGAAACCCGCGGCGAAGGTTATGCTTTTTCGAATATGAAAGGCCTTCGTAATGTCAATGACTACATGAAAAACCTTCAGCAGGGAGACTATGAGGCACCGCTCAAATATTGCGATTATGAGCAGATGTACGCAAAAATCACCAATGAGCCCATGGATAATTTGATCTACTCACAAGAATATCTGCTCGTCGAGATCGGCGGAGAAGGATACTATGTTGACTTGTATAGCGACCGGAGTCTTTTTGAACCGTATAGCGAAGGCGGCAGTGACGCCGATTTTTGGGCTCAGGCAATCATCCAAAATGTTGAGAACGGGCAAGAAAACCTGATTCCCGCGGAGGTGTTTGCCGATGCTGCAATAAAGGCCGGTAATTCACTGGGCGCAGAGATTACGGCCATCGATTTCTTAAGTGAAACATCGGATAGTCCATACACTTATGTCTTATATTACGCGCCGGACGGCAGAGGCTATTATCGCCCGACACAGAACGGACGTCTGACGGAGATGAATTGGCTTGGCTTAGCCTATATTCCGGAAGTGATTTTCAAGACGTATGTGGCTGACTCTAATCAGAAAATTAAAGCGGAAAATGAAGTAATCGATTCATATCGATTGCTTGGGCTTGATCAATACACCGTGATGGTTAAAGAAGACTATATCAAGGATATGAAGGCGTTTTTTGACGATGGAATGACGATAGATTCCTATACGGTCGGAACTCCGTATCGGAGAAGTGAAGAATGGAGCCCGACCGATCCTTATGAATATAGTGATAAAGAGTACTGGTTTGTGGATGTTGAAGTTCAAATGTCAACCAAAGATAAAGAGATCTTTAATCTCATCATCACATTTAAAATAGACGGAGACAAGCTGGAGGCAGATGGATCTTTTATGAGTGTCATCGTGGATGGGGACAGTGGAGAAACCAGAGTATCTTTGTATTCAGCTTATCCGAACCCTTACGTGCTGGAAGAGGATTCCTCCTCCTATAATTTCGTTGGAGGCGTGACGATTATTATGGCGGACGGAGCGGAAAATACCGGGGGTAATATCATCTTCGAAGGATAATGACAGAAAGGGCCCCCTTTCGCGGGGGGTGCCCTTTACTGCAAAGTAAGAATTGGAAGGTTAATAGGACTAAAATTTTGAATTGATGTTCTGTTTGACCTGCTCCCATCCGTCCCTTTGGTTTGCTTATTACAGGTATTTTAATAGGTTATTCATTGATATTGATTGGATTTTTCTATATCATTATGGCATGAAGAACTATGAAGATATCTCCATAGCATTATTGCTAAATGATTTTCATAATGAGTATAGTATGGCCGTCTATAAGGGGGCCAGATTTGTTGCCGAGAAAATGGGGATTTCTCTTGCTGTTTTTGGGGTTGGTTCTATTGACAGCCCTGTTCAACACATGGGAATGAGAAACCGCCTGTTTTCTTTAGTCAACCCCGATGACTTTGACGGAATCTTTTATGTTTCTTCTTCGCTTTCCAATTATGTCGGCTTGGAGCGCTTCCTTGATTATATAGCGAGCTTCGGAGATATACCTTCGGCACATGTAGGTATTCGGCATGACTCGGTTCGGACCTTTGGAATTGATAATTTTACAGGCATGTATGATGCGGTCAAGCACTTGATTACGGAGCACGGTCGCAACAAGATTGCCTACATCAGCGGAACACGCGGAGTTTATGAAGCGGACGAGAGGTTCAGGGCTTATAAGCAGGCCTTAAAGGATAATAATATTGATTACGATGAACGCTATGTATACGAGGGTTCCTTTATTCGCGATGACGGTTTTTCGGCGGTTAATGCCTTTCTGGATGATCGAAAAATAGAGATTGACGGCCTTGTCGGAGCAAATGACCATATGACCCTTTACGCCATGAAAGCATTGCAAAAAAGGGGCATTTCCGTGCCGGAGCAGGTTAGTGTAGTTGGTTTTGACGACTTGGAAAGCGCCAGGAGTTGTACGCCTGCATTGACGACAGTCCATCAGTCCGCCTTCGACTTGGGTGCTTTTGCCATGCGCCGTCTTACCGAAGGCATCATTACTGATAACATAGACATACATCATGAACAGTTGTCTGCACCGTTGACAGTGCGACAATCCTGCGGCTGTCAAGCCGGAAAGGAAGCACAAATACAAGCAAATCGAGAAGAATCCCCCGACATACTATCGGATGAAGACAGAAACGAATGGGAAGAGCAGCGATCTTTTGTGAATCTGATGACGCGGGACTTAATCGGTAATTTTGAAATCGATGAGATTCTTACGGTACTGGATGGTCAACTAAATTATCTTAACATCAACGATTTTTCATTGTCTCAGTATGTAGGGCAGGGCAAGGCAGAAGTATTATATGATCAGAAAGGTAACCGCGGCGATACATTCCCCGAGAATCAAATCATCAGCGGCGGTCTTTCCAGTTTGCCCAGACCATATTATCGTCATATTTTGCCACTTTTCTACCGCGAGGAGAACATCGGCTATTTTGTGTCCGATGTGGCATCGAGAGATGTTCCTGTTCTTGAGATAATCAGAGACCACCTTTCCAGCGCCTTCAAAGGCGCGCGCCTGCTGGAATCAGCCAAGAGATATGCCGACTACCTGCGAGTCGAGGTTGAGCAGAGGACCAAAGAATTGGCGGACCGAACGGTTGAACTGGAAAAAGCTCTGGACGTTGTTCAAGAGACCAGCGAAAAGCTTGAGCGCTTGTCTGTCATGGATGAGTTGACCGGGCTATATAATCGACGTGGCTTTTTGACTCTTTCCTCGCAGCAGATTGCATTGAAAAAGCGAAATAACAACGAACTATTGATGGTGTATTTTGATATTGACGGGATGAAGAAGATCAATGACACTTTAGGGCACTCGGTTGGCGATTTTGCCCTTGTGTCTTTTGCCGGTTTACTGAAAAAGGTTTTTCGCAGTTCTGACATCATTGCCCGTATTGGTGGCGATGAATTTGTGATTTTGGCCATCGACTGTACCATTCGTGAATATAGAAAGATCAGAATGAGGTTGGATCACGCGATTGAAGAGTTTAATGCATCGAGTAATCAACAATTTCAGTTGGCCTTCTCCGCCGGTGCCGCTCCATGCGACCCGGATACGACATTGTCTATTGAGCAAATGATGGAAGAGGCGGATGCCGAACTTTATAAGGAGAAGAAGAAAAAAAAGGGCAATAGATGAGTATTATCTATGGGCTATATGCGCACGCCATTCCAAGTCTTCCGTCCGGAAGACTTTTTGATTTGGAATGATGTTCCGTTTGTAAAAACGGAATAACTCAAATGTAAGTTCAGGCATGTCTCCGCGATCTGTGCGGCGGCTGAGCGCCAGTGGCTTCGGTCAGCGTGCGGCAAATTCAGTATAACTTTTGACAGTGATCGCGTATTTGACAGCGTATTGTATTAACGCGTATAGCGCTCAGTATGTGGATAAGATCATTTTTCACCGAGTCTCCGGACCACGTCATAACCCCATGTTTCGACGGACATTGTCAGAAGGATATTGGTGAATGGTCATTTTTTTCACTCGACCATTCGAATTCGTTCCACGATGCTCTGATGTTCAGACGCATGGTATGCGATAAACGGAATTAGGGCACCCGAGACAAACAACAGCGGTAGAAGGATTATAAGCGGGAAGAGAACAAAGTTATAACTCAAAAACCATAGCTGTCCGCAAAGCGGGCGGACGATCAGAAGCGAGCATACAATACTTAGCAAGACTGAACAAAAAGAAGTAGCCGCCGCATAGCATATTCCTTCGGTACAAAGCATCTTCATCAGCTGTCTTCTGGTTGTTCCGATACTTTGAAGCATGGCAAACTCTCTTCTGCGGGT
>JAAYBI010000083.1 GCA_012718915.1 Clostridiaceae bacterium | reverse complement strand
CTAAATGCCAGAAACGCGATTTGAATTGTTCAATCATTCTACTCTTTCATCGACTCAAATGCTGCGTTAACTTCCGATATCCAAGCATCGATCATAGTCGATCGATAAATCAGCTCATCGGCTTCATGTATTGACTTGACCGGCATTGCTCCGACGACGGCATTGGTCAAAAAAACCTGATCGGCATATTTGAAAATATCTTGCTTCAATGCTATGACATGAACATCCATGCCGCATTCCTGTGCCCAACGAATCAGCCACGCCCTAGTGACGCCGGGCAAAATGCCGGTTTCGATTCTTGGCGTGTAGAGCGTATTCCCGATTTTTACGAAAATATTGTGTCGCGTGGTCTCAGCAATTTCTCCTTCCGAATTCAAAAAAAGTGCGTCATCAAAGCCTTTCTCATTCGCAGCGGCAAGCGCAAGCCGGTTTTCGAGATAGTCTGTTGTCTTATGATAAGTCATATTGGCTTGGGGATTCCGCTTAAAGCTATGAACCGTGAGCGAAAGTCCTCCGGCAGATATCGGCTGATACCGGTCTCGGGATTCAAATCGAAAAAACGGACTTAGCGGACTTTCTACCTTATGATTGCAATCTTGTCCGGATATTCCAAAGTACAACATACGTAACACTCGACCACGATAGTTGGTATTGCGCAATTCATATTTAATAAAATTCACTACATCATCGTCGTCAAAAGGCCACCCAAAGCCCAATGCAACGGCTGAATTCCTGAGTCGATCGACATGTGCCTTCAGAAGAGAAACACGCCCCGCTGAAGAGACGCCGAAGGTCTCGACAATCGCGTCCCGACCGTTCGGGATAAGGTTGCATTTTGCCGTCACATTATTTTCGAATTCTTCACGATACGAAAACGAATCACTTTCAAAAATCTCCAGCGATTCTCGGATAGAACGCCCCTTATGAAGTGTTTCGAGATACTCTTTCTCCGGGATTGAGTCCCAAACGATTCCGCCTCCGACACAATAACTGTATCGTTCTTTTTCGAAAACGACGGTTCGAATGGCAATATTCAAATCAGAAGTGCCGTCAAAACCGATATATCCTATCGAACCCGTATATATGCCGCGGCGATGTGGCTCAAGTTCCCGGATAATTTCCATTGCACGAATTTTGGGCGCACCGGTAATCGAGCCACCGGGGAACAAGGCGCGCACGACGTCAAAAGCATCTAATTCCGCTCGCATTTCCCCAACAATGGTCGAGACCAAGTGAAAAACATTCCGATAAGTTTCCAACTTAGCCGGTTCTTTAACCGAAACCTTTCCAAACTGACAAATTTTCCCTAAATCATTTCGCATAAGATCGACAATCATCATCAACTCGGCGCGGTCCTTTTCGCTGCACAGAAGGGCAATTCGGTTGGCCTCATTTGCCTCCGGATCGTCACCATTCGGACGAGTTCCCTTAATGGGTCGAGTTTCAACTTCTCCGTATTTCAAGTGAAAAAAGCGCTCCGGTGATGACGACACCAAGGTTACCTCCGGGAAGCGCGCAAACGCGAAAAATCCTGACGGAGACGCCGTTCTCAAAGCTCGGTAGAGATGATAGGGATTGCCTCGATATTGTCCCTGAAAACATTGTGAAAGATTAACCTGAAAAATGTCTCCGTCTCGAATGAATTCTCTTGCCTTTTCGACAATCTCCATATATCGTTTCTCCGTGAAGTCCGATAACGCCCGCGAGCAAACAAACTCATCTGCAATCGTTTCTCCCAAACAATCATCGGTCTTGTTTGAGCCGCGTATGCCTTCGTCATTCGCTACCTTTCGAGCAAAACCACTCAACGTCTCTTGTTGCTCCCTTTTTCGAATGACTCGCTCAATCTCAAGATACTTTGCATCAAGCATCTCCGTCGAAAGTCCGATGCGTTCATTTCCGCAAAAATACAATTCATTGACGCTGTGATCATATACCAATGAATGATCAAACATCCCCAAACACAATATCGGATATGACAGCGCTTTTTGTTGCGTATCCGGCATTTGTTCAATCTGTTCGAGATAATCGTAAGCTATGTATCCCCCAAAACAGCCGTTTTCAGTCGGAAGCGAATCGGCCTGTTCACGATATCGGAATAATTTCAAAATCCTCGACAACAGAGCCATTGGGTCTGAGGCTCCGCTGTCGTCGCTTTGGATGAGTGACTCGATTTTTCGATGTAACTTATTCTGATGCGTATCACACCTTAGATATCTTAAACCGGCAGCATCTAATACCATCCGACCGAATGGATTCAGTAAAATCACGGAGTATCTACTGTTTTTCGAATGATCGCACAAGGATGCATCAACACTATCTAAGAACACCGCTGAAGTTTCGCAAGCCACACACTCGAAAACTTCAATCAAATCAAGTTTTGTGAACAGATGCTTTCTCAATCATCACACTCCGACATTTTTACCGCCTCGGCCGCGCTTTGACCGGCCAGGTGACCCGTCGAAAAAGCCGCTTGCAAGTTGTATCCTCCGGTATCACCGTCGACATCAATCACTTCGCCGGCAAAATACAACCCTCTGATCAACTTCGATTGCATCGTCTTCGGATTAATGTTTTTCGTATCTACGCCGCCTGCCGTGACCATAGCCATTTCAAAGGGAGGCGGCTTAATCGGTGTTATCGGATAAGCCTTGACCATATTCAGCAAGGCCGATCGCATCGCTTTTGTGCATTCTCTTCCGGGCATCGCCGGATTTATCGCACACCGTCTCATAGCAGCCAACAAAAATGCAGTCGGCAGGTATTTCTTAAGTATATGCTTGACTGAGACGTTTGGGGACTCAGTCATATCGGAGATCCACATCCGACCCAACACATCGTGGGCATAATTCGGCAAAGCATCCAGGTGCAGCCTCACAAAACCTGCATAAATTTCTTCATCTTGCGGTAAATATCTCGAGAGACGAAGAACAGCCGGTCCGGTAATGCCAAAATGCGTAAACAACAAATCCCCTTCACAAGATAGAGGCTTATGATCCGGCAACGTCAAAGTCAGTCGAATGTCCCGGACGCTGACCCCCTGAAGTCCGAAAATATCTTCCGTTGTCGTATGGATCGGGGCGAGCCCGGCACGAACAGAAACGATGCGATGTCCGTGGCGTCCTGCAATCGCGTAGCCGTCGCCGGTTGACCCGGTTCTCGGATATGAACAGCCGCCCACCGCCAGAATACAAGCATCCGCCGTAACGAATCCCGTCGCGGTGACGACCGCTTTAATATGACCGCAATCATCACATTTGATGTCGGTAACCTGCGTGTTGTAACGAATGTCTACACCGGAATCCAGGGCCGCTTTCAAAAGCGCACCCAAGACGTCCCTTGCCTTCTGAGTCTCCGGAAACGCGCGTCCTCGCTCTTGCTCAACCAACCGCAAACCTTGCGACGCAAAAAAATCCCTCAACGCTTCTGCGTCAAAATGATGCAACGGCTTATAAAGGAATTTCCCGTTGTCGAAAAACCGAGCGATAATTTCCGCATTTGGAGAAAAATTCGTGACATTACAGCGTCCCTGTCCGGTCAGCAGGAGTTTTTGCCCGGCTTCAGCGTTTTTTTCAAGAATTGTGACTCGTACACCGCCTTGCTGCGCGGCAGAAATCGCCGCCAGTAATCCCGCCGGGCCTGCACCCACGATGACAATATGCGGAGATCGGCAGAAATCAACCATGGTCGCCACACCCTTTTCATTTATTCGCTATTTGGTAAGGCCGCGAAGCGATCAATTTAGCTTTTCTTGAAAAGCCGTCTTAACGATTCGATCACACAATTCGTTGTAACTGATACCAACCGCCGCGGCTTCTTGTGGCAGCAAGCTGGTCGGTGTCATACCCGGCAGTGTATTCGCTTCAAGACAATAGAATTCACCATCTTGACCCAGAATGAAATCAATTCGCGCATATGCGCCTAAACGAAGCGCCTGATGAGCCGCCATAGTATATTCCGACAAGCGCCGGGCTTGCTCCTCAGAAACAGGAGCCGGACATATCTCTGTCGCCATGCCCTTTTGATATTTGTTTTTATAATCGTAAAAGCCCTGTTTGGGGATTATTTCAATAGCAGGCAATGTCGTACCATCTAAGACGCCGACAGAAAATTCTCGCCCGACAATTTTTTTCTCCGCAAGAACCTGCGATTCATATTTAAACGCCTCATCAAGAGCAGAAAGAAGCGATTCCGGCTCTTCAACAATCGAAATGCCAACACTTGAACCACAATGAATCGGCTTTATGACACACGGAAATCCGATGCTGTTAATGATGGCGGACTTTGAATCCGAATCGCGATCCAGCATGATCCAGTCAGCCGTCGGAATGCCGGCTTGACGAAGTAGTTTTTTCGACAGGTCTTTGTCCATTGCAAGCAAACTGCCGCAATAGCCGGTACCTGTATATGGAATCGCGAAGCAATCCAACAAAGCTTGGAGCTGCCCGTTCTCTCCCATAGCTCCATGCAAACCGATAAAAACTACATCAGCCAAAGTGCATATTTCAATGACTTTCGGTCCGACCAACGCTTTGCGACCACTGTTTTTATGGATAAGTTCATCTAAATCCGGCGCTTTATCCGGAACTACATACTCGAATTGATGTCCGCTGTTCGGTCTGGCAAAAGAACCCTCTAGATCTATTAGCGATTCAATCCCTTCATATACATCCACCAGTGCCACTTCGTGGCCTTCCGAGAGCAAGGCATTGGCAATCAAACTGGCCGATGACAAAGAGACATCTCGCTCCGGACTGAGTCCACCGGCCAAAACAACAATCTTCATAATAGTATTCGCCTCCGTGTGCGCGTCGCGCGACAAAATAAACACAATGATATTAACACAGTCCATCCGATTGGATAAAGTCATGTGCAAATTTTTGCTTGATTCGACCATAAAATGTAATCTTTGAGTAGCGTTGATAAAACAAGCATATGTTACGATATAAAGTGAATAATTTTGGAATAATGCCGAAAGTGGTGAATATGATGGATTTGAGCATTTTGATGCCTTTTTATAATGAGGAAAAGCAGATTGATATTACCGTTCGGACTATTTTGCCGATCCTTGAAGAGCTTGATATCTCATCCGATATTTTGCTCATCGATGACGGATCATCCGATCATACTTGGGATGAAATTTCAAAGGTATCCTTAGCCTATCCAAATCAGGTCAGAGGTTTAAAGCTCTCCAGAAATTTCGGCAAGGAAGCAGCAATTTGCGCCGGCCTGGATATGGTAGACGCCCACGCAGTTATCTTGATGGACGGCGATCTGCAGCATCCACCCGCGTGCATTCCCGAAATGATACGCTTATGGCGGGAAGGCTATGATGTCGTTGAAGGCGTTAAATCAGATCGAGGCAAAGAATCCAAACTGAGTCGGATGAACGCAAGAATATTCTACGGACTTTTTCGAAAAGTCGCCGGATACGATTTATCGAACGCTTCGGATTTTAAACTTCTCGATCGAGCCGTTATAGAAAAATGGCGATCCCTCAAGGAGTATCAGACCTTTTTTCGCGGGCTCTCGGCTTGGCTCGGATTTAAACGATGCAATTTCAGCTTTGAAGTTGCCGATCGCCAAACAGGTCATTCGCGTTGGCGCTTAAGTGCTCTGGTCCGATTATCTGTTAATGCTATTACGGCTTTCTCTTCTATTCCTCTCCATCTCATTTCACTCATTGGGGCGATCTTTTTTCTTGGTTCATTCTTGCTCATTATCCAGACACTCTTTAATTATTTCTCCGGCAACGCAAACGACGGTTTTACGACTGTGATTATTGTCGTGCTGGTGGTCGGCGCATGTATCATGGTAAGTCTGGGTCTGCTTGGCATATACGTCGGGAAAATATTCGAAGAAGTCAAAGGACGGCCCCGTTACATCATTTCCGACGACACGAAAAGTCCTCCATCGCGCGGACGCGATTTTATTAATTCAAAGAGTGCACCAAATGCAAAGGAGGGTCAATAATGCCGGCAATTCTCTATCTATCCGTCTGCATGTTTTTTGGCATCCAGCTCGTTTCGTTTTTTGTCCCGGATATCCGAAGACTGTTTGTCGGGATTTCGTTTGATTCTGAGCGAATATCTTCACTGCCTTCGTTTTTATTTTTGTTGCCGGCCGGATTTGTCATTGGCACACTTTCGGTAACTACAGTCACCTACTATGTGGCTTTATTGATTCATCCGTTTACTCCGGCGCAGATGCATCCGCTTTATCCTTCAAATATTCTGTCGTTATGCCTTTTCGCATATCTCGGAAGCCTTTTGTGGCAAAAAAGCTATGTACGTAAGAACCGAGCGCCAAAAAGGGACTCCATTATGCAACGGACTGCCCGATTACCGTTATTTGACGCATCCTTTCGAAATATACTTCCCATCGTGATTGCTCTGTTGATTATTATGGCCGGTGCCGTATATGTTTGTTTTTACACCTTCAATATTCAAGGTGACAGACTATTTGTCGCACCATCTGTAGCCAGTGACTTCGCACCGAATCTTGCGCTCGCCTCTTCATTTTCTAAAGGTTCAAATTTTCCTACGCAATACCCGCATTTCCCCGGAGACCAGATTCAATATCATTTTCTCTTTTTCTTTCTGTGCGGCAATCTGAACTTGTTGGGCTTGCCAATGGACTTCGCGTTCAATCTACCATCGATTCTGTCGATGTTGAGTGCGTTAACGCTTCTGTCGTTGCTGGCAGTCTTATTGTCCGGAAGAAGACTGGCATTCGTAATTACACCGATACTCGTCTTCTTCAGAAGTGCCCTGAATATTTTTCACCAACTCCACGCCCTGCTCGTCACCCAGAAGATCGGATTTCAAGCAGCAATACGCGCGATCACCAAATCTTCAGAGTGGTTTGTACTGACAGATAAAGATGACTGGGGTCTTTGGGCAATTAATGTTTATGCCAATCAACGACACCTAATGCTCGGGATTGCCTTCTTGTTGGTGTTGATTATTCTTTATATTCCATACGTACGACGCATGTTCTTACATATGGCAAAACTTAAGTCTATTCCGGAAAAACTACGTTGTTTCTTTATCTCACGAGATGCTTGGCTTCCACGACAAAAAGATCCGCTCCGACCTATAATGCTGATCTTTCCGAGTATGCTTATCGCTTTATTTGCACCGTTTTTTCATGGATCTGCACTTATTTCCGCCATGTTGATTCTCTTAGTCATGGCGATCTTTTCCGAGAGCCGTCTTTTATATCTTCCGGTTGCTCTGATTGCAGTCGGCTCTTCATTTCTCCAAAGTCAGATTCTGTCCGGAGGTTCGGAAAATGTGGTTTCGCTTACCGTCAAGCCTGGTTTCATTTTGCTGAATCCGACTTTTGCCAATGCTTCCAAATACCTTTTTCAAATGGGGGGCGTTACTTTTATTCTCATTCCGGCTATGATAATCGGCCTCATGGTTTATCAATTCATCGCGAAGAAAAACCACTATCGCGTCATCTTGGCGATTGCATTTTCGGCACCGCTTGTTTTTGCTTTCGTGATGCAGGTCTCGGTTGAGATGCTCGCCAATCATAAATTTATTCAAATTACTATTCTGTTTTATTACATGATGATAGCGGGATTGCTCTCACATTTGTTTTGTTTGCCAATCTACTTCCGGTCACGACAGAAATCCCGAACCGAGGCTTCCGGAAACCGCCGAGGTATGCTCATGGCGCCCGCCGCGTGCATCGCACTTAGAAGTCTGTCTATCATTATCGGAATCAGCATTTTTGTATCGATGATCGGCACAGGAATCAGCGAATGGTTCGCCTTCCATAATCGAAACACAAATAAGATGTCCGTCAACCTTAAGTCCGATATGGTCGAATGGATTGATAAGAATACTGATCCCCAATCGGTTTTTTTAACGCCCAATTGGTATCTTCATACCTTTTTCCTGTCCGGGCGCATGTCGTACTACGGTTGGCCATACTATGCATGGTCCGCCGGTCACGACACTCAAGATCGAATGGCTATGTATGAGTGGATACTAACCGGGTGCGGCGGAGACACCGAATTGTTTTACGCCGTTTGCAAGCAAGAAAATATCGATTATGTTCTCTACAATTCTGAGCTATACGGATATCTCAACGGACAGGGTGAGCATATTTTCAATAAGCCTTTTTTCGAATCCAACTTAACCCCGGTTGCGACTTTTCCGGATGATAGCGACACCATCATCTACTCCGTCAAGCGTCCTGTTTGAATCTCTTCACGTTTCCGACCGCAACACTACTCGATTGTAATCGCAAATAACCCCTCTGTTTTCGTCTGAAAGCAGAGGGGTTATGATTTATTGGACCGAACTAGTTATATCTCGGTGATGGCCTCCGTCATCGATTCAAAAGTATCCGAAGAGACCTCCGGAAATGGCGATGGCCTGATGATAAGCATGCAGGGATATTCCCCTGAGTTCTCCAAACACAAATACTCGTGCACGGTAACGCCTTGCAAAGATACCGACAAATCCACAACCATGAAGTCCTTGCCCGCAATATTATATTCAAAAGTATCCTCTACTATAAATTTTGCCCCATATTCATTCTCGTCCATGCCAATTATAAAATCAACGATAGAATCAATTTCTTTATCGGCCGAATATTTTCTGGGCGCATCGTATTACGCCACGAAAAGAGTAGAGCCTGAAGAAGGGTTTGTCGCCAGAAAATCGACCATGATTTTTTCGTCCTGAGGATCAACTTGACGCGCTGCATCTTCTCCGATATAAGACGTCCATTCCATAGGGACGAGATACATAATATCCGCTTGAGAGTTGACATACACGCCCGATGTTAAAGAACCCGGCTGAAACGCCTCACTTTTACCTCCTATGAAAGGCAATTCACAGGAGGACAACATACAGACAATGGCAAGCAAAATAACCAGACTTAAAAAACGCTTTTTCATAGACAACCCCCAAAATTAAATTATACATATTATAGAATCTTGCACTTCACAGCACAACTTATTATACGCTTTATATATTCAAAAAAGCTCCCCAAATGATATTAAAAATCATTTGGGGATAGCTTAATCATGAATATAAACGAATGATGCTTGGTAAAGATTGCTGTCCGGATTACGATCAACCCTCTTCGATTGCCTTGTGCTCTTCAATCACCTTAGCGGAGACTTCACTCGGCGCTTGCTCATAACGCGCATGCGAGATGGTAAACCAACCCCGTCCTTGTGTCATCGATTTTAAATCCGTTGCATAACTGACCATTTCGGCAGTCGGCACTTCAGCGGTAATCATCGAACCATCTTCGTCCGCATCAATACCCATAATACGGCCCCTGCGCTTATTCATATCGCCCATTATGTCGCCCTGCTTATCCTCCGGAATATGAACAACCACTGTGCTGATTGGCTCAAGCAAGACCGGATTGGCCTGCTGCATACCGGCTTTGAACGCCAAGCTAGCGGCAATTTTGAAAGCCATTTCCGAAGAGTCAACATCGTGATACGAACCATCGACCAGCGTAGCTTTAAGATTAACAACCGGAAAACCGGCTAATACACCTTTAAGTACCGAATCTTGCAAACCCTTCTCAACTGCCGGGAAAAAATTCTTAGGCACTGAGCCTCCGAATACCTTCTCTTCGAAAACGAGAGCCTCGGAATCCGTAGGTTCAAACTCAATCCAAACATCACCATACTGACCATGTCCGCCGGATTGCTTCTTATGCTTGCCCTGGACCTTAACCTTCTTACGGATGGCTTCGCGATAAGGCATCCTCTGTGTCTCAAGTTCGGAATCCACATTGAATTTGCTCTTGAGCTTGCTCTTCAAAACATTGATTTGCTGCTCACCGAGGCCCGAAATGACCATCTGATGTGTCTCCGGGTCGTTGTAAACCGAAAAGACCGGATCCTCATCGGAAAGCTTGTTGAGGCCTGCCATAATCTTGTCCTCTTCACCTTTGTTCTTGGGTACGATACCCATAGACAAACACGGTGTCGGGAAAGCGACTGCCGGAAGTTGCATCGGATTAGTCTTTTCGCACAAGGTATCATTGGTCTGAGTCAGCACCAGCTTTGCAACTGCTCCGATGTCTCCGGGGCCAATCACGTCAGTCTGAATCTGCTTTTTCCCGACCATATAAAATAATCCGCCGATTCGTTCTTCTTTTTCTTTATTTGCATTGTATACGGAACTGTTCGCCTTAATAGAACCGGAATAGACTCTGAATATACTGATTCTGCCGACAAAAGGATCTGCGATGGTCTTGAAAACAAATGCCGCCAGCGGCCCGTCCTTTTTGCATGTCAGGGATACCTTCTCCCCGTCCGGTTTAATCGCTTCAATGTTCTCTTTAGCCTCTGCAGAGGGCGTATCTTTTGAAATGCAATTCATCAAGAATTCAACACCCCAGTTCTTATAAGCAGAACCGACATAAATCGGATGAAGACTTCCGTCACGGAAACCGGCGTGAACCCCTCGTCTGAATTCGTCTTCCGTGAAAGGCTCACCGGAGAAATACTTCTCCATGAGTTCTTCGTCACTCTCCGCCACAACCTCATTAACTTCATTTTGCAAACTTTCAACTCTTTCAACAAAAGATTCCGGAAGCGGGATTTCTTTGGAGGCTCCGGATTTCTCATCGATTGAGAAAGCACGCTTATTCATAACATCCACTATTCCGACCATCTTGTCGCCCTGCATAATCGGTAGCGAAAGCGGAATAACACTCGGTCCGTAATTGTCGCGCATACGCGCAGCAACGGCCTCAAAATCTGCATTTGGCTCGTCCATGCGATTCATAAAAAATAAAAACGGCACCTTACGCTTCTTGAGAAGGCGTATTGCTTTCTCCGAACCGACTGAAGTGCCACCCTTAGCGCTAATCATGATTATTCCGCTGTCTGCGACTCGAATACCAGTCATAAGTTCGCCCAAAAAATCAAAATCACCGGGCGTGTCAATGATATTCATCTTTGTGTTTTTCCACTCGCACGTCGCGACCGTGGTGTTAATAGAAATCTGTCGCTTGATCTCTTCAGGATCAAAGTCCATTGTAGTATTTCCGTCTGTACTGCGTCCGAGTCGATCAATCGATTTTGCACAAAACAACATTGCTTCCGCAAGAGCTGTTTTTCCGGATCCGCCATGCCCCAATAGGGTGATATTGCGGATCTTGTCCGCCGGATAATTCATCATGTATCTGTTCCTCCTTGGATAAGCTAATATTGGCATTATACTATGTAGGACCAACATTATCCACAAAAAGAGCGACGCCTTAACCCATTTAATTGCCGAATTGACTATATCGCACTCGTCACCACGACAAAAAAGGACAAAGAAAAACCGCCCGGAAAACAGGGCGGTTTCGCCTAAAACAATGATTACAGGTCCGTCGTTCACCCAAGTCGAAGACTACTTCTTTTTTGGTTTTTCAAAGACCATGATGACGCGATCTTCTTTCATTTTGGCGCCGGAAGCAAGCGAGAATGTGGCTGTTGTCCCCATCGATGCCAACATGCGTCCACCCTCGTCATTAATCAGACTATGAAGTTTCCATCCGTCCTTCGCACGTGCCGCCAGAATCTTGGACATGGCCGCTGCATCCACTTCTCCGCTTACATTGTGAGGAATTGTTTCAACCTCGTAATCCATCGCCTCATATGAAGCGCTTCCGGAACCCGGCCCCAACATACGAATATCTTCTATAGCCTTACGCAGGTCTTCAATTTGATTTTCAAGAAGCGATATCTTAAGCTCCGCGTCTTTCTTAGCCTCGGTCATCTCCTGGATTTGCTGATCCTTCTCCTTCATAAGCTTCTCCATCTTGCCCTTGTCACTTTCGCTTATTGCCTGTTCTTTAAGTGTTATTGCCCGTTTTTCCGCTTCAAAGATAATGACTTCTGCTTCAACCTCTGCTGATTTAAGCGCTTTTTTGGAATCTTCTATGATTGCTTTTGCTTCGACCAGCTCATCCGTCATGCGCTTCGTCTCAGTCTCGTAATTCTCTTGCGCCTTTTCAAAATCCACAATCAATGCGTTAATTTGTAAATCAATCTCTTGCTTTTTCATTAAGGACTCGCTGAGCATTTGTTCAGACTCTTGCTTAGCTTTCTCAAGCATTTCGGTTGCCTCTGCCATAATACGCTCTGATTCAGCAGATGCTTCTTTTCTGGCCTGCTCAGCGCCCGCAAAGATGTTTTCGCTCTCCTCCTGTGCTTTTTCCAACTTTTCAGAAATAGCCTTGTACTCTTCTTCGAGTTCCTTTTTCTGTTCGCTCATCTGACGCATGTCTTCGGATAGTTGCGCGAAATCTGCCTGTGCCTTTTCGGCCTCGGCTATAGACTTTTTGGCCTCGGCAATGTAAAGGCCCAGTTCGCTCTCCGCCTGAATACGAGTCTGATCGATTTCTTTGGCAACAGCTTCAGATTGCGCAAGAATTTCCTGACGCTTCTTTTCTGCTTCGGCAAGCTTTGCCTCTTCTTCTGCCAAAGCGTCCTGTTTTGATTTTATGGCCTCAGACCTTGCGAGTTCTGCAGCATAACTGGTCGTTTCATCAAGGGTCGCTTTCAGAGCGAGGAGTTCTTTATCCACTGCCTCTTTCTCTAAAATGGATTTCTGAGCCTCTTCTCTGAGCTTAATCGCAGCTTCCTCAGCAAGTTTGGCCTCCTCAAGCATTTGCTGCTTCAGCGCCATGGCTTCTTTGTATTCTTTCTGAACTTGATGTGCAAGTTTCTCAGTTTGCGACTGAGCCTCCTTAAGAATATTTTCTTTCTCTATCTCGGCCGCCTTCTGAGCCTCTTCAATAATCTTCTGACCCTCGGCGGAATAATCGGTTATTTTGTTTTTTTCTGCGCTGATCTGGTTGCGAACAATATCCAATTCCTTTTCGAGCTTTGACTTCTGTTCCAAAGCCTTCTTTCGGACCTCAACATACTCTGACTCAATTCGTATCTTCTCTTCCTCGAGTCTCTGGTTCAAAGCTTCAAGTTCGCGCTGATTACGCTCTTTTATCTCCTCTAAAAAACGTTCTTCCTCCGCTTTCTTTTCGGAGACTCGGCTGCTGACTTCTTCTTCAACTTTTTTAATATTCTGAGTCGCCTCCTGCTTTGCAGCGTCCTCGCCCTCACGGGCAGCTTTTTGAAAATCATATTTACACATAAAACAACGGGCAACATTATCACCCATCATGACACCGCATACAGGACACTTCTTCATAGCCGCCACCTCATATATATTCTTAGTGCTCATTATACAACGAATCCCTTGCCTCGGCACTCGTCTTCACAGTATGTTAATACGTCCGGTCAAAATTCGAAGCAGAAGGACATCCCGAATTTCTACTCTCCGAAATTGTGTTAATTTAACAGTACGCCAACGACCATAGCGGCGATTGCTGCCAAAAGGCAAAAAACAAAAATCACAAGTGAAACTATGTTGAATATTTTGGCCTTATCCAAGGTTTCCGTGGCCTTTTCTCTGTCTGTCGTATTCTCAACCTGACGCGCGAGGTATAGCGCAATGCCCGAGAAAATTGCCGCGATTCCTCCACCGCAACAACAACAAATGATTTCGACAATCAGCAACGTCACTGCAAACACAATCTGGTTAGCCGGATCCGGGAAAGCTTCGTTATTCGGTCGATTCAAAGCATTGTTTCCAACTAACGAAGGCACCTCTCCGGAATATAATTCGCTTGACTGATCTCCTTGAAGAGGAATAGAAGACGCATCAGATTCAGACTTACGCTCCGATCGGATGTCATCAGCAACAACGCTCGAAGCATTTGCCAGAGAAGATCCGCACTCCGAACAAAAGAGAGACTCCTGCACAAGTGCACCACAACTTTTACATACAAACATCTTTCACCTCAACGATTCCTTCTACTAAGCGACATAAATGTCAGATTTTAGGAATCACTTTTAAGAATATTTATTTTATTCATGAACGTCAAGTATTGCATGCTTCTTTAACAATATGTTTAACAATATGTTTCGACGCATATTCAGGACTTCGGCTCTTCAAGATATACGACAGCAAAGTATAGTGTATTGTTGTTTTCTAGAACCGCACAACCAATATTTGAATACGATTCTTCGTAGATGTTTTCTTTTTGCCAAGGTAACTCGAGCCATTCGTATACGAGCAGTATGGCATCCCGATGCCCCCTCGCTATGCCTTGGCCATACGTCGGAGGCAAGAGTCCGGCGTAAGCCGTTATCATATCTCCGCCATCCAAGCGATCGTGCGAAAACTCAAATACAAGTTCGGCCGCCTTCACTTGAGCCCAGAGATCTGCCTGCTCATCCCTTTCGAGTGCCTGTAAACCTGAAGATGTTCTGATCATATTTATTTCATTAATTATTTGCTCCGGTTCTATATCCAGATATACCCCCATCCAATTTTGAGGAAGCATCTGGTCCTGAATCTGTTCTTCGCTTATCGTCTGAGATGCTTTCGTTCTGTCTTTAGATTCCGGCATGTTGCATCCCGCAACAAAAAGAAGCAATAAAATGATGCTCGCAGATATAAGCTTAGCAACCTGACGAGTGTTGAGACATTGATTTCGTATTTTCGTATTGGTTTTCACAATCCCAGCTCCAATATTCTGCATATCCCGCCTGTCACTCGAGAAAGTATATATATTCAATGTACACTTCAGATCTCGAATTTCAACCGTCTTCATCTCTTTCTTCACAAAAAATACTCAACTCCCCATGTCTAAATCGCCGGACTTTCCAAGATATTTTGCGCAAACTGCGACAAAAGTGCTAATTTCGACACATTTACACTTCTTTTATTCCTATATTCTGACTAACCGTATTGGGTTAACGTTGATTTTTTTCTCGATGCGTATAAAATGTATTAATAAATATTGAGCCTATTACGGGTTCAGCGCCCCATCTCACAGACAAGGAGTCATTAATGCAGACAGATACCGTTTTTTTCGAAAGCTTTTCAAGAAAAAGCACCGCAATCCGCTTCATCGTGGCGATGATGATTTTTTTCGTGTTGACTTCGATTTTCGGTTGCCGAAATCCAGCCGAATCATCTGCCGAAGTATCTTCTAAAGACGGCATTCGTTCCGGGGGCGAAGTCATCGTCGGAATTACTCAGGAGCCAAGTCTTTTCGATCCGCATACCGTTGTCGCTGCAGGCGATGAGGAGATTCTTTTTAATATTTTTGAGGGTCTGGTTAAATGCACTTCGGACGGTCAGTTCGTTCCTGCTTTAGCGACCGATTACACAATTTCCGAAGATGCAACCACCTATATCTTCAACATACGCACCGGTGTCAAATTCCATAACGGAGACACCCTGACACCTGAAGACGTCGTATTCTCACTCAAAAGAGCATCCGGCCTATTGACCGGTACTGCTCTTAAGCCGGACTTAGCCGGCATAAAGGACGTTAGAATAAGCGGAGAAAATGAGGTTACCGTTGAGTTTATCTCGCCGGATGCCGAGATGATCCCGTTCTTTACGACCGCTATTATTCCTGAATCCGTCTCCGATATCGGCTCGACGCCAATCGGCACCGGACCGTTCGTATTTCTCGAATACCGTGTCGGAGAGTCCGTTGTTCTGGGAAAAAACAATGCATACTGGCAGGAGGGTCTGCCCTATCTCGACAAAGTGACATTCAAAATCACAGCCGGGATGGACGCTGCTTTCCTTGAGCTCCAGTCCGGATCAATCGATATATTCCCATATTTGACAGCCGATAAGGCCGAGCAAATCAAAGATCGTTATCAGATTCTTTCAGGCAACACCAACATGGTTCAGGTTCTTGCGCTTAACAACGCCGCAGAACCCTTTAACAATCCGCTTGTTCGTCAAGCAGTGAACTATGCGATAGATCGCCAAGACCTCTCCAATTTGATCATGGAAGGGCAAAGCACGCTCCTGACGACCGGAATGTCACCCGCGATGGGCGACTATTACGACGCTACAGTCGACGGAACAATCACGTATAACCCGGATAAAGCAAAGGCGCTTCTCGAGGAAGCAGGCTATCCCGACGGATTCAGGTCGACAATCAAAGTGCCTTCAAATTACCAGATTCATGTTGACACCGCTATCGTATTAGCCGACCAACTCGCACGAGTCGGAATCATGGTCGATATTGTTTCTGTGGATTGGGCGACTTGGCTCAGTGATGTATATCAAGGTAGAAATTACGATTCTACCGTGATTGCCTTGACTTCCGAGTACACGCCAAGAGACGTATTAAGCCGCTATGTCAGCACCTCGGAAGGCAACTTCATCAATTACTTTAATTCTGATTTTGATTCCATCTACTCTCAAATCCAGTCCGAGATTAGTCTCGACGAAAGAATTGCCCTCTACAAGCAATTGCAGCAATTGCTCGTAAGCGATTATGCTTCAGTTTACTTGCAGGATCCCAAAAATATCGTTGCCGTTAAGAATGAAATAAAGGGATATCTGGTGTATCCTATATATGTGCAGGATATGTCTACGGTCTATTTCGCCGAATAATCAATCTAGCCGAGAGTTCTTCGCAGCAATCTCGCGATTCGGGGTATTATGGGTTATATTGCAAAAAAAATCATACAGCTCATCCTGACGCTGATGTTGGTTTCGATTATAACCTTCGCCGCGTTCTGGGTCGTGCCGGGAGATCCGGCACGCATTATTCTCGGCCCGAACGCTACTGCGGAGCAAGTCGATTCGCTGAGCGAGGAGCTGGGTCTCGACCGTCCGATCAGCGAACGCTATCTGCAGTGGCTCGGCAGTGCCTTGACCCTTAATCTTGGTCAATCGTTAAGTTTCAAAACACCGGTTAATGAACTGATCGCCCAAAAGCTTCCGGTCACGATAGCACTCTCCGTAATATCTTTGATGCTAACAATGGCCGTCTCTTTCCCTCTGGCGATGATTGCCGCCCGGCGACCCGGAAAGCTGACGGATCATGTGGTTTCCGTGGTAACACACTCCTTTTTTGCCGTTCCGCCATTTGTCTTGTCGATATTTTTGACGCTGATTTTCGGCATCGGGCTTAAATGGTTTCAAGTCGGCGTATTTATTCCGCACGACAGAGATTTTTGGGGATTCATCGGTTGCATGATTATGCCATCGATTGCCATTGCTCTGCCAAAGATTGCCATGGCTCTGAAATTCATTCGTTCATCAATTCTTTCCGAAAAAGAGAAAGATTACGTTCGTACTGCCAAAAGCCATGGATTGAGCGATGCTGACGTTATGAGAAAACATATTCTCCCGAATGCCTTGGTTCCTGTCATTACCGTTTTCGCGATTATATCTGCAGATATTCTGGGCGGTAGTCTTATTGTTGAACAAGTATTCGGTCTGCCCGGTATCGGCAGACTATTACTGCAAGGCATCAGCAGTCGCGACTTTCCTCTGACCGAGGGAATCATTATTTATCTAGCGGGAATGATCGCAATTGTCTATTTCGTCGCCGATATCTTACACAGCCTCATTGATCCGCGTATACGTCTAAAATAGGGGGATACATGATTCGCATCACACCGGTACCGGCTTACAAATTGTACTTGACTATCGGCGGCATTTTTTCGTCGTTGATTCTGATGGCCATTTTGCTTTCGTTCATATACATGCCCTATGACACCCAAGCTACGGTCTATGCAGCAAAGTTCGCGCCGCCCTCGACTGAGCATATATTCGGATGTGACCATTTTGGCCGTGACGTCTTTAGTCGTACTCTGGAAGGCGCCCGATTGACGGTCTTTGTATCCGTTTTTGGTGTGATTATCGCGATGACTCTAGGTGGTATTTTCGGTTCTGTCGCCGGCTACTTCGGTGGATGGATAGACAATATTGTGATGATTTTGTCGGATTCGGTCATGGCCTTTCCCGGCATTCTTCTTGCTTTAGTCTTTGTCGCCGTATACGGTGCCGGTGTTTACAATATCATATGGGCGCTGGGCCTTGTTTTTTTCCCGAGCTACGCACGAGTATTTCGAACAGGTATTCGCCAACTAAAAGATCGGGAATTCATTCTCCAGGCCTCAATTATCGGTGTCAAGCCCATTCGGCTGGTGCTGATTCATATCTTCCCAAACCTCTTACCGCAACTCATTCCGTCGATTGTCATCGGTCTTGCTAACATGGCGCTTTCTGAAGCCGGTATGAGTTATCTCGGCTTAGGTATCCAACCGCCATATGCCAGCTGGGGCAAAATGTTAAAGGATGCCCAAAGTCATGTTATCGAAGCGCCGTGGACCATTATTTTCCCTTCACTAGCTCTTCTTTTCTATATATTGGGACTCTACTTCGTCAGTGAAGGCATATCGATACGATTCGGATTAGGGAGGCATTCAAAATGACTTACTTATCTGAGCCGGTCTTAGTCGTCGAAAATTTATCGTTGTCTTTTTTCGACGTTAACCAAAACACCTCTCATCCTGTTCTGTCAAAGTTAAATTTTGATCTTCGAAAAGGCGAAGTACTTGGCATCGTCGGCGATTCCGGATCGGGAAAAACACTGACCGCGCTCACGATCGCCGGTCTTCTTCCTGAAACCGCCGAAGTAACTTCCGGAAGAATTATGTTCGAAGGAAAAGACCTATTGAAGCTTAATGCTCAGGATCGCCGCAAGCTTCTCGGTGACAAAATCGGCATGATTTTTCAAGAACCACTATCCTCATTCAATCCGCTCATGACGATTGGAAGTCACCTTAATGAGGTGCTTACCTCCCATTCAAAGCCACAGGTTCCGAGTGACAACGCAGACAACCGTAAATCCAAAATTATCGATATGCTTGCTCATGTCGGTTTTACCAACCCTCTCAGAATCTACAATGCTTTTCCTCATCAGATTTCCGGAGGGCAGCGGCAACGTGCCCTGATTGCCGGAACGCTGTTGCTTAAGCCAACGTTATTGATCGCTGACGAACCCACTACGGCATTGGATACCGTCACTCAGGCTCAGATTGTCGACCAGCTCAAGCGGATTAGCAGAAGTTTTAATCTGTCTGTGTTGTTTATTTCTCATGATTTGATGTTGGTCGAGCGAATTTGCGACCGAGTAGCCGTCATGCACAATCGTCGAATTGTCGAACTCGAAACCCCAAAGGACATCCTTCATACGCCGACTCACCCGCATACTGCCAAACTCATAAGGAGCGCACGATCGGTACGTACGCCAAAGGATAAGCAAAGAATCGATTATTCGGACGAACATACGCCACTTATTCGAGTCCGGAATCTTAGTGCCGGCTACAATGATTCTATTTTTTTCGGATCAGCTCACCACCACGAAGTATTGCGCGATGTGAATATCGATATTTACTCCGGGGAGATTCTCGGGTTAATCGGTTCGTCCGGATGCGGAAAAACAACACTCACCCGAGTTCTGACCGGCTTGATTCCCGGCACCGCCGGCACTATATCCGAAAACGGCCGACTGCTTTCCGATTTCTCAAACAAGAAGAAATCCAAGCGTATCTCGGTTGGCTTAGTGTTTCAGGATCCATATAACTCGTTGAATCCGACGAAAACAATCGGATGGTTGCTTGAAGAACCACTTCGGATTCACAATATTTGCAGTCGGAACGAACGCAAAAAGCGCGTTCTTCAAATGCTATCCGATGTTGGCTTGGCTTCCAAATATCAGAATTACTTGCCTCATCAGCTCTCAGGCGGGCAACGGCAACGCGTAGCGCTTGCTGTAAGCCTTATGCTTTCGCCGTCGCTGATCATTGCTGACGAGCCGGTATCCGCGCTGGACTCATCCGTCCAGGCTCAGATTCTTGAGTTACTCTATAAGATTAATCGCGAGAAAGGCGTGACCTTTCTATTCATTTCACATAATCTAAGCGTCATTCGATCTATTTGTAATCGCGTCGCGATAATGGATGACGGAAAAATCATTGAGACCGGCTTCATCGATGATGTTTTCGACAAGCCAAGGACTCTACTTGCAAGCAACCTCGTCAAAGCGGAGACGAATTACCATCCGCGCAGCATGCGTACTATCGATTCACAGTAAGCTTCGTATTATCCAGAATTTCACGAGCGACTTCCGGACGATTCATTGTGTACAAATGAATACCACGGACGCCTCGATTAACTAAGTCCGATATCTGTTCAGAAGCGTAATCTACCCCAGCCTTTTGCATGTCTTGCGGACTGTCGCCCCACTTTTCAACCAGTTGCTCAAGCTTAGGCGTCAGCTTTGTACCCGAAAGGCTCAGCATACGATCAATTAACTTCGCTGAAACGACAGGCATTATACCGGCCAACACGGGAACGGTTATTGCTTTTGCCTGTATTCGTTCCAGAAATCCGCAAAAAATTCTGTTATCGAAAAACATTTGCGATACCAGAAAATCTACACCTTGATCCACCTTATACGCTAAGTACTTGAGGTCTGACTCAATGCTGTCACTGTGTATATGACCCTCCGGATAACATGCCGCACCGATACAGAATGACCCGTTTTTCTTGATATCCCGAACTAATTCATACGCATAATGATAGTCGTCCGGGCAAGACGTTCTATCCGGCCTCGCCACGCGATCTCCGCCAAGCGCTAACACATTAGAAATATTGGAACGTTGAAGTTGATTGAGAATAGATGATACTTCTTCCCGCGTTGACGATACGCAACTCAGGTGTGCCAGAGCGGTCATGCCGTGCGAATCCTGAAGTTCAGAAGCAATACGCACTGTGTTTTTTGACGTACCGCCGCCCGCGCCATAGGTCACCGACATAAAATCCGGCTTGAGTGATGCCAGCTCACCGACCGATCGAGTGACCATCTCATAGGCGTCGTCTGTTTTTGGAGGAAAAACTTCAAACGAAATGGATGGCTGGTTACCCTTCAAGAGCTCTGAGATATACATTTTTACCCTCACATTTTTTTGATTATATTATCATATTTTCGTCAAAAAAATAAGGACTCGCAATTGAGTCCTTATTAATAAATATTGATAGATTACAATCTAATTCTTGCGAGCTACATCAAATACTCTTGTGTCAGGCCAGTTTTCCTTTGCTCCGGAATAATCTACTCGAATGGCAGGATTAGAATTGTATGCAACTACTGAAATCACTGCGATGTTATTAGTTGAATCAAAAGCCTCTAACTTACACGAATACCACTCGATCAGATTAATCGTTCCCGGAGGAAGGTAGATTGCTACATATTGCGCGTAAGGCACATTGGGTACAGTGAATTTTGCGTTATACTCGTACGTGCCATATCCTGGCTCAGTAACCGTACTCGTGCCCGTATATACCGCAGGTTTGCCACTGATGACCGGTGTGGTATAGGATCCGACCGTAATCGTACCGCTTGCCGGAGCCGTTGTGGTCGGTGCTGCCGTAGTCGTAGGCGCGGTCGTCGGAGTAGGTATTGGCGTAGGCGCGGTCGTCGGAGTAGGAATTGGCGTAGGCGCGGTCGTCGGAGTCGGCGTCGGAGGCTTTGGTGCGGTTGTCGGCGTTGGGGCTGGCTCAGCCGTTGTAGTCGGAGAAGTCGGAAGAGCGGTAGCAGCAGAGGATCCTCCGGCAGTAGTAGTTGGCTGAACATACCCGGTAGGAAGTTGCCCGTCAACTTGAGCTTTAGCAACTTCATACAAATTTATATGCTCTTGAACTTGCTCTTCAGCACCTCGAGTTCTACTCAACATGTCAGACACGACAATCGAAGTCGATGAGGTCAAAATCAGTATAATGGCGATGGTAACGACCATTTCAACCATTGTAAATCCCTTTTTAGATGTCATATAGATCACCTCAATTCAATCGTTCAAAAAAGCTTCTCTCTTATGAACATTCTAACATCGAAAAAGGGTGCTCGCTATCTATATAAAGAGATTCTGACACATTTTTTCCACATTTTAACACATTGTTTCCACATTTGACATCGCAGCTGCGAAATCACCGGTATTTTATCATGTCAATTTGACTTTTGGCAAATTCGATTAGCCGATCTCTTCTATTTTCACCCGGATTCTTCAACACTCGATCCAAACAGCGCGCCAATACTTCAGCGATGACTTTTCCTCGCGGCACGCCTAAATTCATAATGTCCTCACCATTAACCGCCAAGCACGACAGGCTGCAGCAATCGCCCCTGGCAACTATTTCATCAACCATAGCGAGCGCACTGCGAACCGTATCCGGCTTATCTCCCACGATTCTTGACGGCAACAACTCCGCCTCTGCTAATTTTTTCAAAATGCCGACAAATTCAACAAGAATTTTTTCGCCATGCCGATTGATTAAGGTCCTAAAATAATAATCATTGCCTAACAAATTAACGCCAAATATATCTGCATATGACAAGACATCTTTCTTCACATTTCTGCCACATTTTAACTTGCTCAATATGTTTATTGTCAAAGCCCCACGGAGCTTGTCTGCCTCAGCAATATCCGATGTTATAACGCTTGATGAATCCGAACACTCGATAAAGTAATCTGCCATTAACGATAACACGCCAAGCCTCACCGAAAAATCGCACCGAACCGACCCGACAGCTCTCGCTGCGAGGCTCCATGCTTTCTGAGCGATATCTTCAGAGGGATAACGATAATTCCTCAATATTTCCTGAGCTGAAAACAAATTTTGTATAATTTCTTGTCCCAATATCATCACTCTCGACACACCCGAAGCACATAACATTTTTTCAAATTCCGTGTGTATTCGTTCCGACGAAATGTCGGAAAGTCGCGAATGCATCAACTTCATCGCAGAAAGCGTCGCGATATCAATATCAAATTCTAGCTCTGAAGCAAATCTCAACGCGCGCATAATTCGCAAGGGATCTTCCTCAAAACGCTCCTGCGCTTCACCAACAACGCGAATTTTTCGCGCGAGGATATCATTGACGCCACCGACTTCGTCAACCACCAAACCTTCTATGTCCATTGCTAATGCATTCATCGTAAAATCTCTGCGCAAGAGATCCTCAGACAAGGAAAACACAAACGTCACGCTCGAGGGATGTCTCGAGTCCTCATAAGACGATTCCGTCCGAAATGTCGTAATTTCGATATCATAACCATCCGAAATAATGGTCAGAGTGCCATAAACAAGACCGGTTTCGATCACTCTGTAATCAGCAAACACGTTCTTCATATCTTCTGCTCGGGCCGAAGTGGCAATATCGTAATCCTTAGGATCTCGCCCCATCAGGAAATCTCGAACGCATCCTCCAACCAACCAAGCCTCAAAACCTGCTTGCAGGAGCAGCCGCAAACAGGTTTTAACCGGTACCGGAATGTTTGCATTTAATTTGAGATCCTTTTTATTACTTTGAGCGGGCATCATCAATTCCCCCGTAAAACAGCTGTGTGCGCCAATCCAAGATTGACGCACACAGAAACAGCCCTGATCAAAAAGTCATCGAACTCCGGAATGCTTCTTTACAACGCGAATACTCCAAACGACCAACACAGCCAATAGGATCGGTTGCACGATATAAGCGCCGGCGCCAATGTATGTCGATCCGGTATTATTTTGCATTTGATCAAAGAACCACCAAGCATAACTCTTATTCACCCATTCTGCCGACACGGAATCCGCGCCACCCAAATTATTGAGGCTTATCAAGAGACCCAGCGGGATCGTAAACATCGCAAGCATTACGAGAACCTGCATAATTGACGATTGAATAAAATATACAATTATCGGCCCCACGACGCCCATTTTTCGAAAGAATTTTGACGTACCCAAAGTGATTGCGAAAAAATACGTTGCACAAGAAAAAACACAGGATAATAAAATGAGTAGTAACCCAAGTATCGGAAGAAGCGGTCTCAGTCCGGAAATACCCATAGAGTCAATAGCAGATTCGAAGAGTAGAGAAAAAATCCGCGTCAGTTCGGCTTGAATATCTCCTCCGTTTCTCATGAACGCTTGATTTGCCAACCAGAATACGCCAAGCATAGTACATTGACTCAAAAACATATAAAGCGTTGACACGATCATTTTGGAAAAATAGTGATGGGTCGGCGGAACCGG
>JAAYBI010000082.1 GCA_012718915.1 Clostridiaceae bacterium | reverse complement strand
ACAAAGAAGCGACCTGTCACTTGCGTGAGGCCGCTTCTTTGTAAGAACAGAACAAAAGGAGAGAGAATAAAATGAGCTCCAGCGAACCTTTTCAAACGAACCAAATCTTTCCGGTTGCCCTTTATTATCTGCGAATCTCTTAACCTAACTCGTGAGCCGTATCGTGAGGGATTTACTAGGTTTTGAGCTATATGCCCTTGCCGTTCCATCCTTCTGATTCCGAAACTTGTGTCTTGACTCTCGTCTAAACCTTCATTTCTTCCGACCCTTGGATTTCCCGATAATGGCTTTACCCTTTCTCGACACATCCATCAGATCTTGACTCATCTGTTCTGTTTGCGACTTGTGTCCGCCTTCGCGTCCCGTCAATCGCCATTCACTTTCCACTTCTTCTACTCCGGCTCGTCATCTTGACGTAATCTCCGATTCAAAGGCCTTCTTCATACAGTGTAGTGGCGGCACCCCTTCTAGAGTTTGGTGTTCTCTAGTATTCCCTGGAGCTTGTCTTAATTATAGCACCCTAAACACGCAAGTCAATAGGTTTTTCACAAATAAATTGCATTAACACCTTGTTCATTTGTGCACAATGCACACAACTCGCCGCAAACGTCCATATTCCAGGCAAGATGATCACCGGACCAACCTTGCTTCATATTTCGTTCGTGAAATAATAAAAAAACCGACACATTTTCATTGTTGAATCTCATAACGGATATGACGACAATGCAGATGCGCTTCGAAAGCGTTCTTGTATAAACTATCGGCGATTGATTGCGCTGTCAGCTTTATTTCTTATTCTATTCATTAATATATTATTAATGTTCTCGGTTTTTATTTATTTTGTATCGCTCGAATGGTACAATCAACAAGGTTTTTACAAAAAACTTCATCTACTGTGTTATCGTTTGGAGGAATTTATGTTTTCGAAACTCAAAAAAATAAACAGGGGTCTGCTGCTATTATTAGTGCTGGTGTTGTGTTGCACTTTTTATCTGCTTATCATGGACGCCGTCGACAGGAAGGCCAGATCAACCATATCCGATATGTCATACACTTTCACCGAAAATATGGACAAGGCCTTCGTCGCATCCGACCCTAATCTGATTTATTCATATGATAATTCGCAGTCCGCTTACGATAATCAAAATTTTGCTTCCGAAATAGTGTTGGAGAGTATTGATCGTTCTTTTTCTGATAAATCGTCATTACCAAAGAATGCAGATATCTCACAAAGTCTATTTTCAAATTTTGAATTCATTGCGAATATGCAATTACAACAGAAGACGGCTATCACATCTTCCAAAAGCGAAGTAGTCAAAATTAAGTCCGTATCCATATATAAAGACACCGGCGGAGTTACAGCCGAAGTGCTATGGGAGTTCGAAACAACAGACTCGGATGGCAAAGTCAATAGTTACGCGGAATGGTGCGAAGAGTCATTTTCTTTCTATAAGGAAGATGACAAATGGTACTTTGAGAGTTGGATGACGAGCCGGGGCAACAGCCTGCTAGCAAAACCAATGACACCGTACAACTATTCCGACGAATACTAGGAGGCTAATCATGGATGTAGCATTAAAAGTAGATCATGTATCAAAGTCCTTCGGCAAAAAAAAGATTATTGACGACGTTTCTTTCGAATTATTTTGCGGAGAAGTTTTTGGTTTCCTGGGTCCCAACGGCGCCGGGAAGACTACTATGATTAAAATGATCACAGGCTTTTTATCCGTTGATCAAGGCACTATTGAAATAGACGGATTTAATCATCGTTCTCACTACGAAAAAGCGATGGCGAGCATCGGAGCAATTGTTGAAAACCCAGAATTATACAAAGATATGAGTGCATATGAGAATCTAAAAATGTACGCCAGAATTCATGATAACGTTGATAACAGCAGAATCAACGAAGTGCTCGACATAGTTGGCATGCAAGACCATTCTCGAGAAAAAACGAGGAAGTATTCATTGGGTATGAAGCAGCGCGTCGGACTCGCAATGGCTATTTTGCATCGACCTAAGCTTCTACTTCTCGATGAGCCGACAAATGGTCTGGATCCTGCAGGAATCCGGGAATTAAGAGATATCCTAAAAAGAATGGCCCATGAAGAAAATGTCGCCATCATGGTATCAAGCCATCAGCTGTCTGAAATGCAATTGATGTGTGATCGGGTCGGTGTGATTTCGTATGGTAAATTGCTTTCCGTGAACACACTGAAAGAGCTTACCGAAATGAAAGTTGAAGAATCTTCGTTACGACTAATCACTCCGGATGTGGTGACGGCATTATCGGTATTACCGGATGAATTGAAGTCAAAGATTATTAGTAATACGAATGAGTATATTGATTTCCGAATTTCCAAGGATCAAATTAATAACTTTCTTCGAGTTCTTCTGAATCGGGATGTCACCATTCATGGCATACAATCGATTGAGTCGACATTGGAAGATGCATTCTTGAGTATTACCGGAGGAGGACTGAGAATTGAGTAAGTTATGGGGACTTTATGTCAATGAAATGTATAAATTAATCAAAAAGCCGCTTGTTATTATTTTGATAGTCTTAATCTTTACGTCCGGCCTTCTATTTCCTGCTCTTATTAAATTTGCTATTTCTTTCGATTCTGAGCCTTACATAGAGGACAAAAATACAATAGAAACTCAGCTCCAATATTATAAGGACGAAAAGACTAAACTCTCTTCCGAACTATTAGCAGCAATCGACAACCAAGACGATGAGTACTACATTGAAGACCTAAAAATGCAGATCGACGAGCTCGAAACTTACATTTTCCAATCGGAACTCTTTCTTGAACTCCAATTGTTCGACGAACCGGAGCATGTCATGCACGATTCATTTATTCCTCGAGCATTATCTTCACTTAATTCTCTTAATACAGATATCATTAATTTAAATAAAGTTCCTGAAGAAGAGAGAGATGACAATTGGGCAGCCGAATTGGATCAAGCTGGAAAGGGCTACGCTCAACTATATGATTCAATAAAAAACAAAGATTTTACAACATACAATAATTACCAAATCGAGGCAATTAGTGCTTTTAAATCTATTCTTTCAAGTTACGACGCCGAAATCCACGAATTTTCTCTGAAGTTATTGCCGGTTATCGATCCAACCGGAGGTTTAAACGGAGAGATCGATTTTGAAGCTGCGAACCTTGTTGCGGATTATGCGAGCCTGCTAAAATATGAATTAGATAATAATGTTAACATTAAGTACGATATGATATATGGTGATCAGAGTATCGTATTGCTAAGTGAAGAACAGCGACTCGAAAAGCAAGAGGAATACGACATCTTAATGTACAAGATAGAAAATAAGCAAGTCGCGACTTCATTACCAAAAGACAGCACTCTGATCAGCAGTCTTAGTGTCGAATTCAGCAATTTCTTTTTGTCGATCTTGATCTTCTTTGCTGCTGGATCCATTGTTGCGAATGAAATGACCACAGGCTCCATCAAAACGCTGATTATTGCGCCCGTCAGACGATGGAAAATTTTTACTTCTAAATTTCTTACTTTATTGACGCTCTTTTTAGTTGCTTCTCTTGTTTTACATGTTGCCACCAGCTTGGGAAACAACATATTCTTTGATGCCAAGCATACGGCGTATTTATTTGTGAGCGACGGAAAAGTTGTCTCTATTCCCGGCATCTTTTTCGGCTATTTTTATCTTTTGGCCGATCATACCCTATTATTTGTACTCATGCTTCTCGCATTTATGCTTTCCACGGTCTCCAGACACTCCGCTGTGGGAATTGCCATTCCGTTTGCACTCATGATGGTTACTTCTTGGGCTAGTATGATGCTATCTTCCCTCCCAATAGCCAAGGCGCGATGGATGGATTTTCTATACTTCTACAACACAGATCTGGCAGACCGACTCTTTCCGATGCATAAATTTTTCGACTTGGTCACATACATCAGAATCTCACAAAACATTCCTCAGAACAACCTTCCTTCACTCTCCTTCTCTGTTCTATTCGTCCTCGTTCTTTGTGTTTGCCTTTTCTATATTGCTTTCGATTCATTCACACGAAGAGACATAAAATAGACCCGTTATCTTCACTGACGTGACGCAACCCTCACAGCGTATAATATACGCTGTGAGGGTTGAATCATTCGGATAAACCAGCGAATCGAAAATAAGATACTTATATCAGAGCGCTGAATACTCAGCAGCTTCATGAGATCATCTCTACTCGTTGATACTGTGAATCTGACGCCACCCACTACTAATTCTATGCCTAATGTCTTGAATCGGAATGATTGCCGACGCGGTGTTGTAGGATGATACGGCAAGGGCTCCGGCTGCTGCCGCACACTTGACGGACTGTTCAAACGATAGCCCGTGAATAATCGAAGAAATAAAACCCGCAACTGCAGCATCACCCGCACCATTAGCCGATATGACCACATCCGGTTTAAATGCGTCGCAAAACCCTTCTGTTCTACTGTCGGCGTCCAAATAGTATATACCCGCTTCACCACATTTAATCAGAATATGTTTTGCACCAAGCGCCAAAATTCGTCTTCCGAGAGGCCTCAGATCTTTTGAAAGGCTAAGCGCATCGCCGAGTACTCTTTCCTTGTAGCGATCCGGGAAAAATATGGAAGCCATTTCATCTATGCTTGGGACAAAGTAATCCACAAAGGGCAGTGTCTTTGAAAGAATGACCTCCCAGTCCACCTCAGAAGCAGGCGACTTGGGATCAATAAATGCCATATCTAAAGATGTCAATAACCCGAGTCTTTTGGCCCTTCGAAACATATCAGCCAACGATTCTCCGTTATCTTGATAAATCTTTCTCATCAGCGGAGGATATCCAAAATGAAAAAATTTCGAAGAAGCTAATTTCTCATCCGTGACGTCTGATGCATCGAAAAAATCGGACACACCCGGGTCATGTAAGAATATTCGATCAATTCCCGGTGGGGCTATGACGATGGAGTAAGAGGTGTTCGCCTGATCAGATATCATAAAATCAGATTGAATCCCGGACAAGGATAGTTTGCGTCTCAAAATATCGCCGATTTCATCATTACCGGTATGTGCCATGATGGTCACCTCTGTCTGAAGTGACGCCAGCGCCATACCGACATTTCCGCATACACCACCGGCATGTATTTGTATGCCATTCATTTGCATAAGTCTTCCCGGGACGAAATCGCTCATGTAAATGGTTTGACCCTGTTCCGGAAAAACCGGAGTAACATCCAAAACTAAATTTCCTGCGACCAGCACGCTTGCCGTCTGTTTTTCTACCGCTGCATGCACCATATTCTTCTCCCACTTCAGGTCGAAAATCGTCGAGCGAGGCATTCTTATTAAATCAATAATATATCTATATAGTCATCTTCATTCATCTATTCCAAATTTGGAGGGATCGAAAGCTTTCATTCTTGTCGTGTCTGCACGGTCTTCTGCAATTACCAAAATATTGGACCCGATTGTGCACTTATCATAAAACTCTTGTGATGTCTCTACCCATCCGGATGAACGTCGATCCGGACGACGAAAAGAGACAAAATATCCTCGAGTCATGTTGCTCGAATGTCGGGACTGTATTCGATCTCGTCCTTCACAAGAGGCCACTATCATATACTTCGCGTGTACGATTATGCTTGTGCGACGGAAGTATTCATATAGAACCGTCCATATTATCATTGCAAGCAATAAGAGCAACACGATGACTGCGCCGCGATTCTCAACTGCGTTATATCCAACTTCCTCGGGACCCACTCTGACACCTACGCTCCAACCCATCAAAATTAAAACCCATAGCAGAAAGAAAGCCCAAAACTTCTTCTGTGCCTCATTCCGCTCATTACTCAATATTTTTCGAACGACATCCGGATCAACATCTTCCCACATAAATGCGTTAGTCCTCCGATTTAGATTACAATATTTCTTGACATCATCTTAAGTCAATCCTAAGACTTATTCAATAGCCGCTGTCTCCGAATGAATCTTGTGCCGGCTTTTTCTTTCTATCCCGTTGAGCGCAGAAAACCCTCCAGGCGTATCTCTCGTTTGCCCGTTTTCGATGAGCTTCGAATCACACTGAAGCTGGACCGCTTTTTTTATAATTTGATCCCCAAATTGCAAGCGAAGTGTATCAAAAACTCGATCAATGTTTGATTTATCACGATGCGGCACCATGTCAAAGATACTCAGTTGATCCGGAGTTGTCTCGTCAATTAACTGAGTACCGCGGACACCCAAACTTCGAATAGGCTTTGACCAATCATAACTTTCTTTAAATAGAGACATTGCAGTCTTTGCAATATCATCTGCCGAATCTGTAGGAGAAATAAGCCGCCTTTGTTTTTCATAATGATCCAAGGAAGTATCTCTGACCCATATTTGAATGGTCTGAGCTCGTCGTTGATATCTTCTTAATCTGGTCGCCACTTGATCTGACAATGCAACTATTGTGTACCATACGTCTTGCTCGTTCAACATATCTCTTGCGGTCGTCGTGCTATTACCGACAGACTTCATATCACGTTTGACGTTATATCTTTGAACGGGCGTCGGATCTATGCCGTTGGCACATTGCCAAAGCTTAATGCCGTTACGACCGAGATAGTCTTCGATGTAAGGAAATGACATACGAGCAAGATCACCAATGGTTTTTATATTTATTCGATTAAGCTTGCGTTGCGTGGACCTGCCGACAAAAAGTAACGTTTCAACCGGAAGTGGCCACACCATTCTTTTGAGTTCCGACTCAGGAATATATGTCGTTGCGTCCGGCTTTTTGTAGTCTGAACCTAATTTGGCGATGCTCTTATTAAAACTGACGCCGATCGAGCATGTCAGTCCATAAAGGTGTTGTACTTTCTCTCGAATCTCATTCGCGGTTGCTACAGGATCCGACCCATACTTTGTACCCGTCAAATCCAACCAACATTCATCTAATCCATATGGCTCTACTCGATCCGTGTAAGTACAATATAGTTCAAATAAAAGACGTGAATAATATTCGTATTGCTCGTAGTGGCCCGGTACAATAACCAACGATGGGCATTTTTCTCTCGCTTGCCACAAAGCCTCCGCTGTCTTAACTCCAAAAGCGGAAGCCTTCTGATTCTTGGCCAAAATAATGCCATGCCTCTTATCGGCGTCTCCGCCAACAGCCATCGGCACCTCGCGAAGTTCCGGATGATTCAACATCTCGACCGACGCGAAAAAGCAATTTTGATCAATATGTAAAATGCTGCGATTCAATGTTTCGCCTCCGGCGCATCTCTAATCAAATTAGTCGAACTTTTGTTCCTTTTAGAATAGCACGTTCACTGTTTGTTTTCAAGAAGCGTCATTATTGTTTGATTTGATGATGTTGCTCATCTTTTATTATTTGATAAGTTGGTATATAATTTAGAAAACAGCTGGCTAGAAGTTTTTGATTTGCGGTGGCGTTTTAAGACGCATCGACACTATGAAGGTGGTGAAATTATGGCTAAACACAGATTGCTCCTGGTAGATGATGATACCGATATTCTTGAGGTTAATAAGGCCTATCTTGAGAATGAAGGTTACGAAATTAGCGTTGCGACAACAATGACACAGGCCCTCGAGAAAGTCGCAACTAACGCATTTGATTGTATCGTTCTCGACATTATGCTTCCCGACGGAAGTGCTTATGATTTGCCATCTAAGCTTCGAGTGTACACGAAAGCACCTATTATTTTCTTGTCAGCTCGCGATCAACTCGAAGACAAGATTACCGGCTTCAAAGTCGGTGGTGACGACTACATGACCAAGCCTTACAGTCTACAAGAACTCTCCGCGAGAATATCTGCACATATTCGCCGCAACATGACAACCGATGGATTCCTGATGGAGTTCCCGCCATTATCGATAAACATCAAGACTCGCGAAGTTATTCTGAGTGGCAACGTCGTTCATCTGACCAACAGAGAGTTTGACATACTTCGATTGCTCGCAGAGACTCCGAACGTAATTGTTCCCTTCTCAAGAATATACTCCGTCGTTTGGGGTGATGATGGCATGTGCGATAATCATTTGGTTATGGTTAACATTAGCTATCTGCGCAAGAAGCTCGAAAAGGCAGCACCGGATGTTCTTTTCGTAAAAACCGAGTGGGGCAGTGGATATTCGTTTGCGTATCCTCCAATCCGCAACACTCTACGTCCGGAATAATTCGGTCGTAATAGGAATATGGAGAGCATTGACAACCTGGGAATAAAGGACAAAAGGCACGTCCTTCGAATATTCGTTCGGACGATTATATTTCTAATCACGTTACTCGTCGTGTTTCTGATTGTGTATATGAGCAATCAGAGACATGGCGAGTTTTTTCTTCGTGATTCATCCGGGGCTCTCGATATATCAGCTTATAATTTCGAAAAGAACGGCCGAATATATATGCAAAACGGTTGGGATTTCTATCCCAACGAGATATTGAGACCAATCGATTTCATCTCCGGAATCAACGAAAACCAACCGATTTACACCAATTTTTCAATCTCTCCGGCAGGTTGGGCGTCTTCGACTTTTCAACAGTCTGATGGCCACGCCGGTTCGCTCCAGATGGATCAAACAGGCGTGGGAACCTATCGCTTGAAAATGAAAGTGCCCGAAAATTCCAATTTATTAGCAATGGATTTTCCTGAAATTAACTGCGCTGCAGAGATTTACGTCAATAATAACTTAGTGAAGAAAATCGGAAAAATTTCCGACAATACAGAAAATTACCAAAATCAAGAATCATATTCTCAGATAATTTTGCAGCCGGATGATGAAGGGTATTTAGACATCGTGATTTGCTGTGCAAATTTCACGACCCCTATAGGCGGCTTAACCATTGCTCCGGCTCTTGGCACGCCCTATCAAATAGAATGGATTTCAACCGTCTCAAAGATTTGGATTAGTGTAGTCATAACGCTATCGTTATTAATCATTGTCGCAGGCTTTTTAGTTGCTTCAACATTTCGAAGCAAACACAAATATTACTACTTCATGCTAATTATCATTTGCTCACTCTCCTATGAACTTTCGAACAAATTTATTATTGCTTTGCCCGGAGACTGGAATAAACTTCTTCAGGTCACCTTCTATTTTTTGCTAATGTTTATCGCAGCTCTATATTTTGCGTCAATTTACCCCAAGGAATTCGACTTTTTCGGACGAATTCGAAATTGGGATATAATAGTAATTTTGCTGGCAATGATGTCGTTTTTGATTGCATACTGGATTGCACCACATCTTCTCTATCGCACATCATCGCTTATTGCCAATTCTGTATTTGCCGCGATAATCAATTTTTACAACTTTTTTCGCGTTTTGCATAAGACTCCTCGACACCCAAACGAAGGCACTTTTCATCTAATCTCTTCTGTTCTCGCAAGTGTCATTTTTTCTACCCTTTTGATTCGTTCACCGCAAATCTACTTTATCTCATTACATTCTGTTGGGATAGTCGTCTTGGTTATTGGAACAGCGATGTACTTCACCATACGTTATGTTCGGAATTTCGAAAAAATTTCAATGTTTTCTCAAGAATTGGAAGTCGCCGTCCAAGAGAAAACCGGAAGCATTGCGAAGGTTAATGCAGAACTGGTTAACGCGAATCAGATGCTAATTAAAAATGAAGATGCGCGCAAAAAGATGATGTCCAATGTATCTCACGATTTGAGAACACCCATCACAGCCATTCGAGGTTACATCGAGTTGATCATGAATTCAAAAAATAAAATATCTCAGGAGAACCTCGAGACTTATTTGCGCAGCATGCATACCCGAAGCGTTCAAATGGAGCAACTAATCGATGATTTAGTCCAGTTAACCAGATTAGAGTCCGATAACGCAAAACTCGACAAACAACCCATCAGTCTAAAAGATATGATCGAAAGTCTTTATGAGCTCTATGTCATGGAAACTGAAGGCAGCGGCAAGCAAATTATTCTTGATCTTCCGGACAATGACAGTTTGACCATTATGGGCGACCCCAATCGCATGCTTCGTGTCGTCGAAAACATCATCGTCAATGCATTGAGATATACGGAGGATGATGGTGTGATTGAAGTATCTGCATACAGAGAATCTGCACTGCTCGGAGGAGAATCCATTCACTTCTCCGTCCGCGATAACGGTATTGGTATACCTGCTGCGGAGCAACCATATATCTTTGATCGCTTTTATCGTGCAGCGAACGCTGCTGTCAACAAGAGCGGTTCCGGACTGGGATTATCCATTGTTAAAAGTATCGTCGAGAAACATAATGGCCAGATATGGGTCGAAAGTGTCGAAAAGAAAGGCACTCGCTTTCACGTCGTTATCCCTGCGGCAAATCGCAATTACAACGGCAATAAATCAAGTGCTAAAACAAGCGACCCATCGGCTGGTCAAGATGCATAATTTTCTGCAACAAAAAACGAGCGATCTCCTGGTGGAAGCCGCTCGCTATTTGTTAATCGGCGATTACGCCTCGTTTTTTTCGAAAAACTCATTGAGTTCGTCAAGCAAGAGCTCACAATCCATACCGTGAACCATGCACGCTTCTTCGATGGTCTCTCCGCTAGCCATTACGCATCCCAAGCAATGTAGTCCGTTCTGCATAAAAATCGGAACTGTACCACGATTCATATTCAACACATCCGCAATAATCATATCTTTGGTTATCTTCATAGTGTTTTCCTCCAAATATAGTTGTGCATATAACATTATCATCAGATTCGAAATGGTGCAATAAGTTACGCTGAAAAGCCGATCGGGAATCAATTCGAATAAATCTATCGAGTCTTTTCGGCTGGGAGAGATTCACTGTTTCGTTTTAATGAAATTACTCGAGATTTTATACAATTTATTTAAGATTATGACCATTTCCCCCTATGCAAAAGTTCAAGAATGAAGTAAAATAGGCATGTTACAGGCGGTTCACAGCCGTTTGAACTCCAAGGTCTAGCTCATTTGAGCAACATTACACACACAAGGCTTGACATGTCATATATTAGACCGTATGATTATAGCCAATGTGAATTTCGCCTGAAGGAGGCTACGTAATTATGAACAAAACAGACCTGATTGATGCAGTTGCACAGGCAACAGCCCTCACAAAGAAGGAATCCGAAGCAGCGATTAACGCAACATTGGATGCCATTGTTGATGCTCTTTCAAAGGATGAGAAGGTGGTATTGGTTGGTTTCGGAACATTCGAAACAAAGAAGCGCGCTGCACGCAAGGGCCGCAACCCAAGCACCGGTGAGCCGATGAATATTCCTGCTTCTACCGCTCCTGTATTTAAGGCCGGCAAGGGCATGAAGGACAAAGTCAACAAGTAATTTTGTCGTTACATTTGTCATAACTAAGAGGCTGCTCAATCAATTTGAGACAGCCTCTTTTCTTTTGCACTACGGGTATTCCGATATCTAATTACAGAAGAATATCTGTCGGATATGGCAAGCAATCATATCTGTCTACGAGATGATCGCACAGCTCAGAGAACAGTTTGTTGAGAATATATGCATTCCTTCTGCCGTCCGAATAGATCTGAAGCTTGCGAAATGAATACCTCAGATTGCGTTCAACCTGCGTCGAAGTCATGCCGAACTCGACACCGGCCAGACTATACGCCCGCTTTGTAACCGAGCTCATCAAAGTAGCATCTCTGATACTCTGAACAAGAATGTAACGGCAGATCCGAGTACCCAGCAGTACCGAATCGAGCCCGTGCCTCTGCATGACCTCATCCGCCGCTGATATAATTTGAGCATTTGATAGAGACGAATGGTCCAAGCCCTTAAGAGCCTGACCCGTGATCTGATTAACCGCAGCAGGCACGCCGCGTCGCGCATCAACCATGTAATGAACTCGTCCCGCAGTATCCGAAATCCCTAATAGTCCTCTCTTACGCATCAATGAATTAATGTTATCTAATATCATTTTGTCATTGCAAACGATGTAGAATCCCACTTCCTTCTCTGTCGGTTGATATCCAAAGGAAGGGGCCTTCTGTTCTGTATAAACCTTCGACATATTGCCTCCCGGATAGATTGACGAAGGCTCGAAATGTCAGTGAATTGATGAAAATCTGCCCTCAGTCGTTAAGATAAGACCTATTCTGACATCGGCCGAGGTATCTTTCAACAGGATATATCCGAAAAATCAAAAAACTTATCAGTCGGGATTTGAAGCACTCATTTCGACAATATATCGTGCGCGAGTTGTAGATTTGTATAAGATAACATCGCCTGCCTTGGGCTTATAAATCATAGGATTGAAGTAGTATGTTTTTCCATCGATTTCCAGCTTGTTATTCAAGAAACCCACTTCTTCAACGACTCCCGATTGAATACTAAAATCATTACGAATCACTTCCGCACTAGCCAGCAATCGCGGAATAGTTACCATTGTCGCTTGAAGCAGCAATATTAGTGAAAACGCCACCGGTGCAAAATAACTAATCCAACGCTTGTTTCTCCGCTGCTGGTTGATTACGAAAAAATGACGGAGGACAAAAAACAGCATGAGAGAAATCGTCGAATGAAATATGAGATTAATAAAAAAGTAGATCATTTGCCCCTCCGCTCCAATACTGACATTATCTGTCGAATCGACCACTTATGTCAATGAATCGATCCGGAGTGACAACGATGTCCATCGGAAAATCTCCGGATTGTGTCGGAACATAGTCAATTAATTGAAAATCATGGCATACACCAACCAGCAATGGTCGTGAGTCAGGCGGGATAGAGTTAAAATATCGATCATAATATCCCTTGCCTCTGCCGAGTCGGTGTCCATGAATGTCAAATGCGACGCCCGGTACCAACACAACATCCATCTCAACGGGCGAGATTTCACGAAGAGAGTCACTCGGCTCAAGTATCCCTAAGGATCCACGACATAGTGGTATTTTTGGATCATATGCTCGAAATATTAATTGTTGCCCGCAAACCGTCGGCAACGCAATTTGGTATGGAATCGATACATCATCGACATTATCGGTTGACTCCGGACGAATGATTTCCGAAAAATCAGGCTCGGTTGAATCTGAGCAGTATAGCGAGATGCAAAGAATGTCTTCGGAGGATCTGTCCGTCTGATGCCCGGGGAGAATGGCGGCAAGAATCTGTGATTCGATTTGCTGCCAGATACGAATCCCGGCCACCCCGGCTTCTTGCGAAGTCACAGCCTGCCTTTTTCCCAACATCGTTTTGCGCAAAGCGTCTTTGTTAGAATGCATTAATAATTCTCCAGCAATCGAAGCAGTTCTTCTTCAGTGATAATAGGAATGCCCAGAGATTCTGCCTTTACTCTTTTGCTCCCTGCCGCCTCACCGGCGACAACATAATCGGTCTTCTTTGAGACCGACGACAAGATCTGGCCGCCTTGAGCTCTAATTCGAGAAGACGCTTCTTCTCTGCTCATTGTCGGTAACGTACCGGTAAGAACAAAGCTTTTTCCCGTAAGTGCCCCGGAACCTGAAATTTGAGGTTTTTTATCCAGTCGGAGACCGTGCGCCTCGAGTGATTGAAGCAGATTCCGGGTTTGTGGTAACGAGAAGTATTCGGCAATTGAACTCGCAGTAACATATCCGAAATCCGGCAATTTTGCCAGCGTTTCAATGCTTGCGTCGGATATCTCGTAAATATTGTTAAATGCATTAGCCAGTGTAAGAGCCGCAACGACACCGATGTGACGAATGCCGAGCGCGACTAAGATGCGATTCATGGTCGCATTTTTGGATGACTCAATCGCATCAAGCATATTGCGAACCGATGCCTCACCCATGCGATCCAAAAGCATTAATTCTTCTTTTTTATCTTTGAGCGAAAAAAGATCGGCAACACTCTTGATAAGTTCATTTTCTAAAAGTATCTCAATAATAGATGGTCCGATTCCGTCAATATTAAGAGCGTCTTTCGAGACAAAGTGAACGATATTCTTGAACAACTGCGCCGGACAATCCGGCCCGGTACAACGACTCGCTGATTCGCCTTGCTCTCGGTGAACCGGAGCGCCACATACCGGACAGATATTTGGCATAACAAATGCGGGCGCTCGATTTTCGCGATCCGGACTGACGACTGCAACGACCTCAGGAATCACGTCTCCGGCTTTTCGGATAATCACTTCATCACCGGGTCGAATATCTTTTTCACGGATGTAATCTTCGTTATTCAATGTCGCTCGAGAAACCGTACTGCCATCAATAAAGACTGGCTTAAGAATCGCAACGGGAGTCAATTTGCCTGTACGACCGACAGAAACATCAATCCTATCCAGCAAAGTCGTCTTTTCTTGCGGTGGATATTTGAACGCCAAAGCCCATCGCGGGGCCTTTGAAGTCTGTCCCATCTCAAGCCTCAGAGGGAGGGAGTCGACCTTGACAACCGCACCGTCTATGCCGTAATCAAGGGTATCTCTGTCGCGAGCGATTTCTTCTATAGCCGCCCACACCTGGTCCGCGGTATCTGCCATTTGATATCCCGGGCTGGCGGTAAACCCCATTTGGTTGAGATAATTCAGACCTTCCTCGTGTGTGTCAAATTCTATGCCGACCGCGGCTTGAATATTGAACGCAAAAAGTCTCAATCCCCTTTTCGCGGTGATTTCGGAATTGAGTTGGCGCAAAGATCCTGCTGCCGCGTTTCGAGGATTTGAGAATGTTTTGTCACCGGTTTTCATTGCCGTTTCGTTAAGCTGTTCGAAAGCCGAATATGGCATGTATATCTCACCGCGAATATTGAGGTAATCCGCCCGAGTGTTAATGCTTTTCGGAATGGATGGGATCGCCTCAATATTATGTGTAATATCTTCTCCGACTTCACCGTCTCCCCGAGTCAAGCCGCGAGTCAAAATGCCGTTCGAATACTCAAGCGATACCGATAAACCATCGATTTTTTGTTCAACAACAAATCGGGTTGGAATACCCGAGGACACCGCAGATTGAAGAACTCGATTTACAAAAGCTTCGACTTCGGTTTTGTCGAAAGCATTTGAAAGACTTTGCATGACAACACGATGCTTGACTTTAGAAAATTTTCCGGACGCGGCACCGCCTACCTTTTGAGTGGGAGAGTCCGGACGGGCATAAATCGGATATTCTTTTTCGAGTGCGATCAGCTCATTCATCAGAGCATCGTATTCGAAGTCACTGATAACCGGTGCGTCCTGCTCGTAATAAAGACGGTTATGAGTTATTAATATTTCACTAAGCTCTTCGATTCTCTTCCAAGGCTCCATACTTTGCCTCTTTTTCTTTTCTTTAACTTATCCGTTCTTTCGCTCTTTCGAAAAATACAAAACCGGAAGCAACAGCAAAATAAAAATGAACAAGCCCCATACAAACATAGGTATTCCGAGCAAATTGCCGATGCCCCGGATAATGCCATTTGTCGGAACCTGAATAAAGGGCGCCAACGGATTCCCTTTTACTTTTAAGATCTCATACAGCGGCAGCATCACAAGCTCATAAAACAACAGCACAGGAATGGCATAAAAATATGCGTCTCCAAGCCATAGATTGCCCTTTTCAAAATGCATGAGTATAAATATTAATGCAACCGCAAGTCCGAGCGCGACCGGAAATGCAAGACCATCGAAACTTCTGTTTTTGAAGCAGATAAATAAATAGTACAAAATACTGATGACCGCACCGAGCCCTGCCATAAACTCAGCGGGTTTGCGTGCGGTAATCAAAAGATAAGTTATCATAATACCGGCGAGAATTATGGGCATCAAGAAACCTGCAATTATCCCCTTAATCCCGAGCGATGCAAATGCAACGCCCAAGATGTTCTTAAATGCATACGCCAAGTATCGAAAAGGGCCGGCAATAACCGTGCCCCATAGAACGAACAACAATATTGAGACTATAAGTCCCCTTAATCCGCTTTTCATAATGAGCCTCTATTGATACTCCTCTGCCTCGTAAGGATCATAGTCTGCAAGGATTTCCTTGAGAACCGCCACTTCTTCCGAGCTCAGCGTAATGCCCTTGCGTGCCTTTTCGTGATCCGGACCCCAGTCACGAATATCAAGTTTGGCTTTTCCGCCGTTCCAACGGACAATATTGACTTCACGATTCCAACCGGACTTACCGCTTGATAGAATGCCGATTTCCTTGATGATCTCAGACGTAATTTCTTGCTTGGGCATATGTTGTTCCTCCATGTGTTTACTGGGATTGCCGGGAGCCGCGTTGACACTGTCGGCAAAATACCTCATGATTATAGCATAATAAGCAAAATCGTAAATTGTTCTTTCTAAGAAAGGCGAACTTTATGCCGGATGCCTTGTCGATAGTCCTGTTTATTGCGTCGGTGTCTTTGCTCACGGCCGCAATATTTTTTCTCTTATGGGCTGTGATTGAGCCTTACATCCTCAAAATCGAATACGTCAACTTGCCGGAACTAATGTGCACGCCGAAGCTCAAAGATGCCTCGCAGGGTTCAGAAACAACCACAACCCGAAGAACTCCTGAACTCAGGATTGCATTTTTTTCGGATTTACATGGTCGCGGATGCCGAATACAGCCGGAAAAATTATGTGATGCATTATTGTCATCTGCGCCGGACATGATAGTTTTCGGCGGTGATATTTGCGAACGCGGCAAAAGCATCGAGCCTGGTCTTAATTATCTG
The DNA here is from genome assembly GCA_012718915.1 of Clostridiaceae bacterium. GTDB lineage: Bacteria > Bacillota > Clostridia > Saccharofermentanales > Saccharofermentanaceae > DUPM01. The sequence continues at coordinate 3,104 of JAAYBI010000082.1, read as the reverse complement.
GGCTACATCGCAGAGCGTTCTAAGAATCTGGGCGTTCCCTGCTATGCCGTTCGTGGAAATCACGATATTCTTATCTCCGGAGAGACATATCATAATCACGGATTTCGCTTGTTGGTCAACGAAACCGTTACGGTAAAATCCAGACTGGGTCAAGACTATTTATTGATTGGTCTGGACGATTCCGGGCGAAAACCGAGAATTTTTCCGGAACTACCTCAATTAATTGAAAAAATCCCTCCGAAACGGCGAATCTGCATCGTCCATAATCCGGATTACATATTTAAAGTCAATCATAAAAACTTCAATTCAATGATATCCGGACATCTTCACGGAGGACAGATTTATTTACCATTTAAATTAGAATACCGTCTGCTCAGAGGCGACCGCTTGCCCAAGGAAGGTATTAATCGCGGCCTATTCGAGCGAAACGGTATTCGTGGTTACATTTCTCGCGGATGCGGCTGTGTCCTGATCCCTTTACGTCTTTTTTCGCCACCGGAAGTGAGTATCATTGATTTTAATGTATGTTCCGATTACCCTGAGCAGTAAGGGATATCCGTTTATTATCTTCGACTTTGAACGACCGGACACGGTCAGATCTTATGGCTGTCAATTCCCCAAATATCTTCGGCATATTCTGAAATGGTTCGGTCGGAAGAAAAACGACCGGATCTGCAGATGTTAATCCAACATTTACGCGCCCATTCGCGATGATTTTTGAAATCCATATATGCGCTGTCGCGCACTTTTCGATAATCTTCAAAATCACCCAGGACATAGTAAATATCTCCCGGCTGCCAATTAGACCCACACAGCAGGCTGTTATAGATATCTCGGAACATTCCGGTACCGCTGTCATCGAACGTGCCGTCAATCAAAGTATCCAGGACGCGCTTAATCCCCGGGATATTCTCATACTGCCATTGTGGATTATAGTAGGCTCTGGTCCCTTCCATGTCTTCGATCTTACACCCGAAAATATAAATGTTATCGCACGACACTGCTTCTGCAATTTCAACGTTTGCGCCATCCATCGTGCCCAGCGTCACTGCACCGTTAATCATGAATTTCATGTTACCGGTACCGGATGCCTCCAGTCCAACTGTAGAAATCTGCTCTGAAATATCGGCGGCCGGGAACATTTTTTCAGCTTTGCTGACATTGTAATTATCAACAAAAACAACGTTAATACGATTCTTTACGGCTTCGTCAGCGCGAATCATCTTCGATATCTCGTTGATAAACTTAATAATTCCCTTGGCACGGAAATATCCAGGCGCTGCCTTCGCACCAAAAAACACCGTGATCGGAGGCATATCGATGGTCGGGTCCGCTTTGATTCGGTAATACAAATCGAGTACATAAATCGCATTCAATAGTTGACGCTTGTATTCGTGGAGACGCTTGATTTGAATATCGAAAACAGAATCCGGATTGACATCAATGCCGTTCTGAATCTTGATGTCCTTCGCCAACAATTCTTTGCGATAGTGCTTTATCGCCAAAAAACGATCCATAACAGACTTATCATCTGCATATTTTTCGAGTTTGGTTAACAATGACAAGTCCGTAACCCAATCTTCGTTGCCGAGAAGCTCTGTAATAAGTGACGAAAGCTCCGGGTTACACATTCTCAGCCAACGTCTCGGTGTAACACCGTTGGTCTTATTTGAAAACTTGTTCGGATAGATAGCATACCAATCCTTGAGCGTGTCGTTCTTAAGAATTTCCGTATGAAGCGCCGCAACGCCGTTGACCGAACGGGACCCGTAGATTGCAAGCCAGGCCATTCTGACTTTTCCGTCACCTAAGGGTGCGAGACGATCAATCTGATCCAAAGGCATGCAGCAAGCCGCCATTTCTTTTCGGAATTGGTTGTTGATGCCTTCAACTATTTCATATACGCGGGAGAATAGATATTGGAATATCGAGATATCCCATTTCTCCAGTGCTTCGCCCATGATGGTGTGATTGGTATACGCAAAAGTGCGATTGACAATCTTCCAAGCCTCTTCCCAGGAAAATCCGTGATCATCCATCAGTATTCGCATGAGTTCAGGTATCGCGATAACCGGATGTGTGTCATTAAGCTGGATCGCGTTCAGTTCCGAAAAATTTGACAAGTCGCGCCCATGCACTCGTATATGTCTTCGAACAATATCCTGCAGCGACGCGGATACGAAAAAATACTGCTGGCGAACTCGCAGAACCTTACCGTCATAGGAGGTATCGTTGGGATATAACACTCTCCAGATGTCATTGACACGATTGCGCTCTATGACAGCGTCGTCGAACCTTTGAGAGTTGAATAAGTTGAAATCAAATTCCTTAGCCGGCTCGGACTTCCATAGTCTCAATCGATTGACATTGTATGTGCCAAATCCGGTAATCGGCATATCACAAGGAATTGCGAAAACTTCGACATCATTGTAGCGGACGACAACTTTATCTTCGTATCTCGGAACAATAAATGGGTAGCCGTGCTCCATCCAACTGTCAGGATATTCCTTCTGAAACCCATTTTCGAATGTTTGCTTAAAAAGACCAAATCGATACAAAATACCGTAACCGGTTACCGGAAGATTGAGCGTAGCGCAAGAATCCAGAAAACAGGCAGCCAATCGACCAAGACCGCCGTTTCCGAGTCCGGGGTCAGTCTCTTGTTCGAGAAGTTCGGTCAAATCGACTCCTAAAGACGCCATCGCCTCTTTAGCGGAATCATAAAGTCCCAAATTGACAAGATTATTGAGCAAAGACCTGCCCTCGAGATATTCCAGCGACATGTAGTAGGCTTGCTTGCCCTTTTCATAAGACGATTGGGTCTTGTCCCAATTCTCAGCAATAATTCCAATAACGCTTCGGGATAATCCCTGCCAATAGTCCCACATCGTGGCATTTGAGAGCATTTTTCCGGTCTCAGTCTTGATGTTGTCGGCAATTTCCTGTCTAAAATAGTCAGAAGTGACATGTTGATAATTCATGATGTATATTCGCAAAACGAGGTTTTGCTCCTCCGTTATTCACAATTCAAATTTACCTACAGGTAGACACCGTAAATTTTAACAGTCTCATCTGACACGGTCAAATCATTGTATTTTGATATT
>JAAYBI010000081.1 GCA_012718915.1 Clostridiaceae bacterium | reverse complement strand
TGCTGGCACTTTTTCGTAGTCTAACACATACGAATCGAGAGCTAACTCGCCGTCTCGTATGTAATCCGCTCTTACTACGTCGGCCGCAAACTTAGAGATAATTTCCATTTCTTCACATGTTCCCGATGAAGTGATCTCTCAAGATTTACCGCCAAATTCTGACGTTTTGCAAATTTTGGCGGTAATTTGTAACTTTCGCAAGGTGATACGAAGCCATGAGGTGCTTCATTTACCGCCAAATATCTGAGAATTGTCTGTTTTGGCGGTAATTGCTTAAGATGAAACGTTTCGCGCCAAATTCCTCGCCCTGCACAAGTACCGTACCTCGACCTCATGCGCCAAATTCCTCGCCCGTGCAATTCTAAAATCTCAGACAACCCAGTGCTTGAAATTATTCCCGAAAGAAAGTAAAGAGCTATAGCCCAACTTCCATTGAAAACTTGAGCTACTCGTTGTATATTAATCACAAATCAAATATATCTAAGACAAAGGAAGTGATCGCGATGTCAATAAATACCATCTTAAAAGATACAATGTCCAGTCTAGCCAACGCGGAATCTACTGTACCCGGTTGGCGAAAATTTTTGGATGAATACCTTAAGAGGAGAAAAGACGATGAGGATCTGTCGGATATGGCGATTCAGACGTATTGGTTTGCGGACTATTTGGCAAAACGCCGCCGCAAAGCGCTGGGCGTCAAGTTCTCTGAAACATTTTCCAATCTCAGATCGCTTGACAGGCCTACAAACGGTCGCAAGGCCGGTATGCTCTCATATAGTGACGGCCACACCACACACGCTATGATTTTTACTATGCTCAAGAAGCGCAAGCGTTATTCTTTAGGCAACGAGTCCCTCACGGTCAAACAGACCCAGCCCAGCATCTTCGTTATTCTGTCCACCAAAGAAAGCAAAGAGACTCAAGTCTGTCCGAATTGCGGTTCCGAGAGCCCCACCGATGAATGTATGAACGGTTGTCCCTATTGCGGTACCAAGTTCAATATCAAACAGTATCAAAATAAGATCTCCGGTGAGTCACGCGGCATCACCTCTCTTGAGTTCAAACGTCTCCTGATTGCAAGTATAGGTATCACTTCGTTGATTATCATCATCAAGCAACTGATTGACAATACTTTTGGCAATGTTGTCTTAAATATACTGATAGGACTGATTATCGGTTTAATCTTTGGATTATTGCCGTACATGGCTATGCAACTCCCATTACTTATTTTTGTCTTTTTTCCGAGAGTCGTCAGAGACAATCGCCTATCTGATTATTGTAAAATACTTCGCAAAAACGATCCCAACATGTCCGCCGGCGAGATTTCCTCGGAATTTGAATCTCGCGTCCGTGCCTTCTTTCTCGCAGGCAAAGACGACAACATTCACTTCGTATCCAAAGTAGAAGCCTCTGATGAATATGCCGACGTCGCAGACGCAATGATCGATTCTTACAACAAGCTTCTCACCATCCCTTCCCAGGAATACCAGACGATCCGCGCGCACATGACGGTTCAGCTCGTCAGGGTTAAAGACGGTAAACTCACCAGCGAGAAACTGCCCTTCACAGCAGATTTTACCCGAAACAAAGAAACTAAGACGCAGGCACTTCCGGACAACGAAGTCTTCACCTGTTCTTCTTGCGCCGGCGCTATCTCCATCCTCGAGGGCGGACACTGTCGCTTCTGCGGCAACAACACCGACTTATCTAAACATGGATTCACCTTGCAACTCATGGAGCCGGGTTGGATAGAATACACAGCACCTAGAGCCTGATCGTTTCCGGTTTATAATGATTGTTCAGCGTCGTTGGACTATAAATAATCAATACATATTGCGAGTGAGAGACCATTGCTTCTCACTCGCTTTGTTTTGTAACTTCCATTGTCTTCGAATATCACGCTGTCTTTCGAGATTTCGCTCTCTTAATATCAGAAGATCCTCCGACAATTCCTATTCTCAACTCCCAGTGATACAATTTGTGTAATACATATCCATCTCGCGGAGGATAGATCATATGAGCAATCACTTTACCCCTGTCGATGAAAGCACTTGGAAACGTGCGGTTCATTGCTCGGTTTTCCGGAACTATGTCGAACCGGCTTTCTGTGTATCAACCGAACTCGACATCACAAATTTTCGCGAAAAGCTTCGCGCGCGCAGCCTGCCGTTTACCTTCTCTTTGATTTTCGCGGTCACGAAGTGTGCCAACGAGATCGAGGAGTTCCGGTATCGATTCGTCGACGGGAAGGTCGTGCTTTTCGATCGGATCGACACATCATTCAGCTGCATGAATCCGGAGACAGAGCTTTTCAAAGTTGTCACCGTCCCGATGAAAGATACCATTGAGGAGTACGTGAGTTTGGCCGCGGAGACGGCTGAGATGCAAGAGGAATATTTTTCCGGCCCGATGGGAAACGATGTGTTTATTTTTTCGCCGATCCCGTGGATCTCTTTTACCCACATCTCGCACACGAATTCCGGCCGAAAAGATCAGGCGACGCCGCTGATCGACTGGGGTAAATATTTCGAGCGCGACGGGCGTCTGATTATGCCTTTTTCCGTGCAGGCACACCATTCCTTCGTCGACGGCTTTCATGTCGGGAAACTCGTAAATTCGATACAGAATTTTCTGGATGCGTTTTAGCGCAAATTTGCATTGCGTAAAGGATGGAGGGATTTTTCGAGGCAAATCACCTCATATGAAAATACTGCTTACACCGTAAGCGATCTTGCAGAAATCGCCTTTTTTATCAAAGCCTTTCATCTGATTCCTCAAGTGTTGACACTGATTGTTGGATTAAGCTCTCCGACCTATTACCGGGATGCGATCGGTCTGCTTATGTTCTCGCTCTCATTGACATGCGGTGGCGCAGCCACAATGATACTGATACAAACCATATCTAATTTCGGCGTGGTTAGGCTCAATCGTCTGATACTGCCGATATTACTCCAAGCAGTTCCCTTGCTCGACGTGATCTCGGCATTTTTCGTGTGGCGTCATTTTCGAAAGAAAGGCTATTGGATCTAAGTCGTACGCACAGACAATATGTTTTCGAATATGAAAAGGAGAAATGACATGTGTGCATTGAATGACGATATTCGTGAATATACCGAAAGACTTAGAGAAGGAGCAGTTCCGAGGGCATATCGCGGAATCATGTCCTTTATGTCCGAGCTCCTGCGCCGTATGAGCGCGTCGCACCCCGATCACGCGGTGAGTGCCCTTTATGCGGGCTTCATGGACATGACGTACTTTGCGATTACACCGGCCGACTTGAAAATCCTCAACCTCAAGGTCGCGGTGGTGTATCTTCATGAGGAAAACCGGTTTGAGGTCTGGCTCGGCGGCGGGAATCGAAAGATCCAGGCGGAATATATCAAGAGGTTGAGCGGCGCGGACATCGGCGACTATACGCTTTCAAAAGTCAGCCCGGGGGTCGATTCCATCTTAGAAAAGCGTCTGCTCGAACACCCAAATTTTGAAGACAAAGAATCATTGATCCGACGGCTCGATAATGACGTGACCGCATTTATTGGTGATATGATCGAGTTGATGAGATATTGATTCTTGTGCATGAAATTTGCACTATATAGGTTCCTGTTGTTATTTCCGGTTAATTAATCCCTACCGGCTATTTCTCCGTTAGTATTTTTCTCAAACGGGCAGGTTGGATGATGCGCATTCGGATAACTTAAATGGAATGGACTTCTAAATGTAGCTCCCAAACACTGTTAAGAAATAAAGCTCGAATAAAAAAAGTGAGATTGAGCTGATGAGACAGATCCAAACGCCAACTTTACGCCCTCGCAGCCATCCGTCTGACGGTTCGGAGTCAGTGGGAGAGTCAAGTTTCATATTCATTCTAAAAAGCTCGAGTTTCCATAGAAGGCCGGGGAAAAGAGCATAAAAAGCGGTAAGCAGAAAAAATAAGATGCATAACGCATAATACGGGTCAACTATAATGCTTAGGAGCGCAGACAGAAACCCGCCCCCGATCGAGGCATACCCGACTTTTTTCTCGGTGCGGGAAGGACGCAGCGTGCCAACATAAAACTTCTCTCCGAGGATGGAGATTTCTTCATCCTGAGCTGTTTCTTCATCACTTTCAGAAAGCGCCGCATTCGGATCGGCATGCGACGCATTCATTTCCGCACCGCAATTCACGCAGTACTGAAGATTGGCGGATTGTTTTGTACCGCAGGTCCTGCATTCTCGCATGATGTTATTACCTCATCAATGTTATATTTTTTGCTATATTTTTGATTTTATTTATAGTATACATTATCTGAAAATGTAAATGTCATAAGCATATGCCAAGATTGAATAATTGAAACGATCGTTTTTCGAGCGGTCGTGTTTGAAATGGAGGAAACATGAACTCCCTAATCAAGACCAACGCAATTCGAATGCTCGAAAAGGCAGGCCTAGCTTTTCGCGTGGTCACCTGCGAGGTCGATGAGGAGGATCTGTCCGGCATTCATGTTGCGCAGACTCTGGGTCTTCCGGTCGAGCAGGTCGTAAAGACACTTGTACTTAAGGGCGACAAGACCGGCTTTCTCGTCGCCTGCATCCCGGTCGAGACGGAGCTGGATCTGAAGACACTTGCCGCCGTCTCAGGAAATAAATCATGCGAAATGATTTCCGTGCGGGAGCTCTTGCCGTTGACCGGATACATCCGGGGAGGCTGCTCGCCGGTCGGGATGAAAAAGGCTTTTCAGACGTATTTTGACGAGACGGTCACTCTCTTCGACTGGATCTCGGTAAGTGCCGGCGTCCGGGGCGCACAGCTTCTCATTGACCCGCAGGCGCTGATCGACTTTATCGGTGCACAAGTCGCGGATATCGCGAGATAGGAAAGCATTCTTCGGGAATACTTCCATAAAACGAAGTCGAATGAGGAGCAGTCCAAATAAATTAACGTTAGTCTGAACGCAAGAAGACGTGGGAATACCGGCAAAAGAGAGAGTTTCCGTTCGTTTTGCCGGTAGTTTCGGGTCACGGCGGTTCTCCAATAGGAAGAATTTAAAGGCAAGGAAGCTCAATTTCAGCGGAATTGCCGGTAGTTTCGGCATTTCTGAACCTAGACAATGTAGCGAGGCATTCTCTCTCCTAAGCCTTCCGCAGACGCAACATTGCAATCTGAATTCGAGTCTTGACGTGCACCTCAATGACAAAGCACTGACACTAAAACAGGACGCATTGTTTTGAGACAGCCCCTGTCAAGACAATTCTTCTTGTTATTGAAGATTGACTGTTTCACCTCCTCATGATAATTTGACTCAAAACACCAATTTTTATGGAGGAGTCACGTGGACGGTATTTCGCATGTTATTATCACCACCACGGAAATGAATGAAGTAGATCCGGACTTATATGCATCCGTAATCAATGGACTATATTTTCAACTCAACCACCAGAGGGATAATAGTACCCTTGTATTGAGCGTCGGCGCAACAGACATTTCGGAGAACCAGCGGTCGGCACTCGAACAAGCTTATAAAGATGCCGGACTGCCTGGCGAAAAAGGCCCTCAATTTTTTAAGCACAATGTCAGTCTAATTATCCCTTTAGACGAGCAATGGACCGTGCAAATAAAGTCCGCTATTCAAATGCTAATCAATTGGGCAAAAACTAACGATGTCCATGGCGGTTGCTACATGTGCGGCGTTGATAACCCATCGGTATTTTATCGTGAAGTCGAAGAAGAAAGCACTTACCTGTGCGACGAGTGCGAGATACTTATTATCGAGAAGAGTGCGGCTTCAAAAGCTGAAGCTGACAGTCAAAGTGATCCGGCACCAATTCCTGAGAAGCGCCTGATTGGTCTCCTGTTTGCGGTTCCGGCTCGAATACTTCAATCTGTCCTATTCATATCACTCTATTTTTCAGTTATTCCCAAACTGCTGGGTTCAGGCCCGACTTTCCTAATTCTCACGTTCGCATTCATGTTCGGGATCTTCCCTTTCTTAGCCTATATTGAGACCTTTCATATATATAAAAAAGCAGCTAAGAATTTCAGCTCGACTAGCCTTGATATCCTCACCATTATTAATATTATTATTTGTTTATTCGATGCTACTGCTGTTCTCAGTCTTTTGACAGCCGCGTTCAAAAAGACCGGCGAATCAGCCCTCACGATCTTCTGCAACTTTATTCAACACGGTGACGTAATAGCGCTCGAAGAAATGGGAATGTGGATCTTTCTTTTTCCGTTAGCCGGCATATTTTTCGCTCATTTCCGGATATGGTTTAATCACAGGGACACGTTCGCACAGCGATAATTTTTTTGAAGGACATCGCGAAACGTACTGTTCTTGATATTGCCGTTTGCGTGGATATGATACAGCCACTTTCTGTTAGTCATGGGAATGCTTTTCGAGCATACCCGAATGATAATGTATTTCGAATATGCTTCGGACCCATAATAGAAGTTTGCGTGTACATTCACCTCGATCGATTGTCCCTGTGCGTATGAAATCGTCATATAGTATCGGTGACGCTTTTGTCCTTTACCTCCCCATTCTTTCCTTTTACTTTCGAACTCTCCGATCAGAACTTCGTATTCCAATTTTTTCAACTTCTTGATATAGAAGCCGGTGTTCATAGCTAAGAGCGCCCAAAGAATGGTGAGAACTGTATCAATAAAACACCAAAAATATTTAACTATAATATAATTCTCTGAATCAAATGGATATGTGAATATAAACAGCAAGGGAATGGGGAGAAGCAGAAAGGACCACACTATCAATAACCGAATGACAATCGTTGATTGAATTTTATAAGCGACCTTGGCTTCCTCCTCGGTAGGAGTGTGCCAATCCTTCATATCGAATTCCCCATCCACAATAGAGTCTCTCCTTTGCGCACATCGAATTGACTGCTTCTTCCTTGACGAAAAAATCATAGGTGGATTGTATGATATCGAAATTGAAACTAGAAGCGAAAGAGATTTCTCCGGCTGAGGTACATATATCGGACCTCATCGACCAAGGATTATGCTATCATGGAAACATAAAAACTGATCTCACCGAAACATCTATATACGTTCCCCGTATACTACAGGAAACGAGAAAGAGAGCTCCCTATGGAAAAGCCCGTCATCACCACTTATTGCGGCCTCGATTGTGATACTTGCGACTTCAAAGAATCCTGCAATTGCGGCGGCTGTGTCGCGACTCAAGGGAAGCCTTTTCACGGCCAGTGCGACGTCGCGGTGTGCGCGGTCGCCAAGGGCAAGGCCTTCTGCGGCGAGTGCGAGAGCTTTCCGTGCGAGACGCTCAAGCGCTACTCTTTTGATCCCGAGCACGGCGATAACGGCGCCCGCATCGAGCGTTGCAGACAACTCAAAGCCGACCTCGTCGCGATTGCCCGAGAAGGTGTTAACCCAATCGCTTACTGCGGCTTTTCATGTAATCACTGCTTTCTCGGACAATGGTGCGGCTCCTGCCGCTCCGACTATAATTGTTGCTCCTATGCCACGATCTGCGACGGCGGTCTGTGCCCCAACGTAACTTGCTGTCAGGAAAGATCCATCGAAGGCTGTTACGAATGTCCCGACCTTACGACTTGCACAATCGGCTTTTATACGCCCGGCAACGATGGTGCATACGCATGTAAGGCTCAGGCGATCTTTATCTCCAAATACGGAAAGGAAGACTTTCTCCGTGTCCTCGACCGCCTGCACGAGATCTCTCCCGACTTCGAAAAAACTCAGGAGGTTCTCGGCGATAGCGTCGATAAAGGTCTGGAGATATTAGAGGGATGTCGGGAGTAAAGGTATCGTATCTTTCTTTCGCAACGATTTCCTCTGGATCTTTATATGTGGATACAAGGTCTTTGGTGAAAATGTGCATCCTCTCTGTCATCAAATCAATCCCTTATGAAGACACATTCACTCAAGAGTTCGAGCCCGTCGCGAGCGGCAATAGCTTCTCAATGAGGACGCTGTCATATAGCTCCGCCTCCGGAATCATCCATTACAACTTCCATTCCATATATCTTCTGTAGGTGGTAAAACCGACCTCTTCATAGAACTTCTGTGCCGACTCGTTGAATTGCCACATGTCCAGATCAACAAAGTTAAAGCCCTTTTGTCGGGCGTCCTCCCCGATCCAGTTGATCAACTTTCTTCCGATCCCTTTACGCCGGTGATTCTCATCCACGCCGAATTCCTCAACACGGTACATGCCCCGGGCAAGGCTATACGGTGTTTCGGGGCGCATAAAATGATTGACGCATGCAAAGCCGACAACCTTCTCATTCTCCAACGCCACGATCACATCAGAGTCCTCGGCCTCAAATATCTCGAAGACATGGTTCTTCAACTCATCGCAGAATCCTGCCCGAAAAATATCCGGCCTCCCGTTCACATGCACGTCATTGACCTGCAGGCGGATCCGATTCACCTCGTCCAGCTCATCGCGTCGGGCAAAGCGAACAATAATTTCTGATTCGATCTTGTTATCCATAATCAGTTTCTCCTTTTATTCCTTGAACTCATTATGCCAATACATTTGCAATCCGTTCGCGCTTGATTCCATAGAAAGCTCCCGCTTTAACCTCTACCGGAAAGATATCGTTTTCGCGCTGAATCAGAAAATCCACTTCATACCGTGAATCTGCAGCGGTCCAGTAATGGGGCGACACCTCTGCCCGAAATACTTTCTAAAACTCAGTGTGAATTGAATATATTATAGTCGATTTTCTGACCGGCGGTGTTACTTTCGTACTCGTATTGAAAAGAGAGCGCTTTGGAGAGACCGACGATTGCCGGTACTTCTGCCGCTTTTATTCCCGCCGGAGCCTCCGGGAGTCGCTTCTGCCTCACAGTTGATTTTTTACGCCTCCTTGGTGACGTGATATGATTTCTTTTAATATCGATTATTGCAAATGATCACGGAGATAATCAAATGAAAAAAGACCATAAACAGGTTACCATTATTCTTACGATTCTCCTGGTCCTCTTCCTGATTCCGATTTCGGCCTATTTCGCGATTTTCTATTATGAGTATCTTCCTGAGGGAGTGAGGCAGAGCAGAGCAGAGAAATCTGCCGAAAAGCACGAGGCCGAAGCTTTTGAAGAGGCGGCTGATTATCTTGATGATCACTTTGACGATTTTGATGAGGATAATATCACCGACTTCATATGGTTGCGTCATGGCCCTCACATCTTTGGCATGCCCGGATCTTCGCTCCATTTAGCAATCGAAAATAAAGGCGAGACGTTTTATTTCACCGTATACTCAGAGAAGGACGACCTTGAATTTGAGGTGGTGGTCGACTCGCCGAAAAAGAAGGATACCTACGACACATACGAGGACAATATCCTCCGTCGTGATGCCATCATGACGTATGTGAAGTTGTACGAACCGATTGAGGAGCAATTTGGAAAAATAATCCTCAACGGTGAATGGCGTGATTTCTATCAAACATATGAAAATAACACACAAAGTAACTACGACTTAATGATCAAGGATTTACAGAAGCTTCTGAGTCGGGTACAAGAAACAGATGCTAAAACAGACTACATAGAGCACAGGAACATCGACTCGTTTAGTATCGAGTTCTATGTTGACCGGAACGCGCTGGAATACTGCAAAGAGAATCTGGATGTCCTCACCCAACTCAGCAACGAGTACACCAAAATGCGGGATGATATGAGTGATCTGAAAAAAACGTATTTATTCATAAAAATCATTACGAAGGATGGATGCGAATTACAGTTTTATAAGGATCACATCGTGTCTATCTGGGATGACTCGAATGGCGATTATGCTCATAATGAGCCTCTGACTGAGTTCGTTTTAAGAGATACATACGTATCCTCACAATCATCGGGAGAGTAACGGATCTCAAAGCTATAGTAGAATGCGCCCAAGATGGCCGCCATAAATATCCGGCAGAAAACTTTTCGCATATGCCTTGACGAACTATGTCAAGTCGTAATATAGTCGAGCTGTGACATAGTCGAGGCTCGACATAGTTTAGGTCATAGTTACTCGGAGGAATGACATGAGTATTGAGAAGATCCTCAAAATGTATGTCCCGATGAGCGAGACGGCATATTATATTTTATTATCCCTAAATGAGCCGCGCCACGGATACGGAATAATCAAGTTCGTCGAGAAACTGACGAACGGCCGGATCGTTTTGGGATCAGGTACGGTGTACGGAACCTTGGGCAAAATGAGCAAGGACCGCCTAATTTCCGTTTGCGATGACAAGGATCGTAAGACTGTGTACCGGATCACGGACGATGGAAAAGCGCTTCTCTTTTACGAGATTGACCGGTTGAAGAAAGTATATGAAAATACGATTTCACAGGAGGGATTGTTCCGATGAGCAAATCAGTTATCTTTATTACAATACTCATTCTTGAGTTAGGATTTTTCGCGACAAGAACTGTTTTGCATTATTCCCGTGCGAAAAAGATCGCGAAAGGCTGATATGATAATGGACATTCCTGATAAGAGTTGTCTAACAAAATATCCGATTATTTTCGTTCACGGGGCGGCTCTTCGTGATTGGGAACGATTCAATTACTGGGGTCGGATTCCGAACGTTTTGGCGTCTCGCGGATGCCGATTCTACTACGGACAACAGGACGGTTGGGCGTCCATCGAGAATAACGCGGATACGCTGAACGCACGCATCACTGAAATTCTCCGGGAGAGTGGCGCCGATAAAGTCAACATCATTGCCCATTCAAAAGGCGGAATAGAATCCAGATACCTGATATCTTCGCTCGGTATGGCGGATGTCGTGGCGAGCCTGACGACGGTCAGCACGCCTCATCGCGGGGTGAAGACGATGGATTTGCTGCTAAAGTTTCCGAGTTTTTGGTTCAGGATTGTATCATTTTTCGCAAATCGCTGGTTCAGATGGCTCGGTGACAGGAACCCTGATTTTCACTCTTTGTGCAGGCAGCTATCGGCGACCTATATGGATACTTTCAACCAACACAACCCGGATGTCGACGGAATCTACTACCAGAGTTATGCCGGTGCCATGCGGAATTCGTTCAGTGATATGCTGTTGTTCTGGCCGCATTTTTTCATTAAGATCATAGAGGGCGAAAACGACGGTTTGGTCCCGACGTCTTCCGCGCAGTGGGGGAATTTCAAAGGGTTTCTCAGAGGCGCGACGAGCCGGGGTGTCTCGCATGCAGATGAGGTTGATATCCGTCGGAGGCGACTGTCAAAAAGGATGCGAGAGGGCTATGTCAGCGACATTTGCGACATATATGTCAGTATTGTCGAGGAATTGAAGCAACTCGGATACTAGGAATTGAAGGGAGCGTATATGATCAGAAGACTTTTGAATCTTGTCATAGTATTTCTATGTTCCAATTTCTATTTCGTGTTTTCTCTGCTGGATGCGCCGCCGATCCTTAATGTTTCGATGATAGTCGCCTCTGCGATTTTGCTCATCGTCTTCAATATCACACCCCGATGGATAATGAAATCTTTCACACGCGGGGAAGTGCTGATGGGCGGGCGCGAACTGATCATTATCGCTAATCTCGTATTCATCGCGGATATTTGCTTTTCGATCTTTATTCTGCCGAGATTTGACTTTCAGCCCATTGCCGTCGTTTTCAGCGTTTTGGGGGCACTGATCATATTGCTGACCATTACATTGAACGGCGTCCTGAGATTCATATTAGCGTCGACGCAGTTGAGTCTGTTGATGAAGGTTACGCTGTTTTTCACATGGTGGATCCCGATTGTGAATTTCTTCGTTTTCTGGCGTTGCTGTCGCGTGGCCAAGAGCGAGTACCTCTTCATGATCTACAAAGAGGAACTGAACGAGGGGCGCAAAGAGAACGAAGTATGCAAAACAAAATATCCTCTCCTGATGGTTCACGGTATCTTCTGGAGAGACTGGCAGATCTTCAACTATTGGGGACGCATCTCTAGGGAACTTCTTCGAAACGGCGCAGTCGTTTACTATGGGAATCAACAGTCGGCCGCTCCGATGGAAGTCAGCGGAGCTGAGCTTAAGGCACAGATCCTGAGTATTCTCGCAAAAGAAAACTGCGAAAAAGTGAATATCATAGCGCACTCAAAGGGTGGACTGGATGCGAGGTATGCCATCAGTTGTCTGGACGCAGCGCCCTATGTTGCTTCACTGACGACAATCGGGACGCCACATCGCGGATGCAGTCTGATCGACATAGCCGTTAAAAAAATCCCCAAGTCACTTATCCGGTTATTGGCCAAGGGTTATAACGCCATGTACAAAAAGCTCGGCGATACCGAGCCGGATTTTCAGTGCGGTATTAATGACATTACTATAAAGCAATGTGCTCAATTCAATGAGCAGGTCGTCGACCGGGAGGGTGTCCTCTATTCAAGCGTTGCATCGAAAATGAGCAGTTTCTTCAGTGCCGATTTTCCGCTCAATGTCGGATTTGCCATATTACGGCGCACCGATGGGGATAACGATGGTTTTGTCTCCGTTGAATCTGCCAAATGGGGGGATTTTCGCGGAATGATCGAGACCCGTGGTCGCCGCGGCGTATCGCACGGCGATATGATCGACCTGACGCGCAAGAACATCAAAGGCTTTGACGCATGCGAGTACTATGTTGAAATTATCAAGGATCTGAAAGCGCAAGGTCTTTGATGCCAGGAAAAGGACACGAGTTCGCGAGCGCCGTGATGTCGTGATAAGGACGCGAGTTTCTCGGGGCCGGAGAAGCATGCGCTCTGAGAAGCGGATGTACAAATGTACAGCCTGAATCGGAAAATCTGAGTTTCCAGGCTGTATCTTATGGTCAGCCGGACCGCTCGAAAAGGCAAATTTACAGCCCTCGAAGGCTCGCAACGCTCCAAAACTACCGGCATAACTGCCCAAAGTACTCCTTTTTGCCGGTATTCCCCAACCCCCCCTCCAATAGCAAACTCACCGCTTGACAACCGTACTAGTGGCATGATACAGTGAGCGTACCGTATTACGCGAGTGATACGGTATGTGTGATTTCGTGCTATCGAGGAGGATAAAGCAATTCTGGATTTCAGCGGTCTTCAGATGAATGATCTTTCTCCGATCTACACCCAGATCGTTCGATACGTGAAAATGTGTATCCTTCGAAGGGATACCGTTAGCGGCGAGGAACTTCCCTCGCGCCGTATTCTTTCGGCTACACTGGGTGTCAATCCGAACACGATCCAGAAAGCTTATCGAATCATGGAGGAGGAGGGATTTATCGTGACCTATCTCGGGTCTAAAAGTATTCTTCAATTCGACGACAAAATGGTGGAAGCGATCCGTGATGATCTTCTCCGGGCGGAACTCACAAACTTCATCACTGAGGTCAAAAAGATGGGCTTTGATCGGGACAAGACATGTACATTGATTAATGAATTCTGGGAAAGGTATTAGAGGGGGCAGAATGAGCAAATTTTCAAGTTTAGGGGTCTTTCTTAATCTTTATTGGAAAGTGACATGGAAGTGGTTTTTGGGACTGGTTGCCGGTATGGCAGCACTTGAACTCGGGCTTCTTCTCTTTTACATCAACGGTGGGCATCAATATCTGTTTTTTAGAGAACAAGACAAAACAAAATATTGGCCGGCGGAATATCGCGGCGCTCTTCAATCGATTCGAATGAGTATCATCTTGCCGATCATCGCAGTGCTGCTAATCCTCTTCCTTATCCTGATATTTTATTCGCTGAATAATGTCAAATCCTCGAAGCTTACCATGCGAATTCCGGTCACACTCGAGCAGCAAACTCTTTATAAACTTGTACATTCTCTCAGTATGGTCGTTTCTGTGTGGCTGGTTCAGTTCCTGCTCCTCATTATCGGATTTCTGATTTACCGCAGCAGCGCCCCCACCGGAATAAATATCAATGCCCAGTTATACATGATATTTGCCCCTCCGGGGTTAATCTCAGTCCTGTACCCGATTACAAACATCGGATATCTGGTTTTTCTCCTGCCGGAACTTCTGATTCTGAGCATTTTCCCCGTTTATATTTCGGATATGATTCAGAAAACAGGTTTTCCGACACATTATGTCCCGTCTGATTTGTATAAAGCACTCGCTGTTACCATCACGATCGTGATTCTCAGTTTTCAGATCAACGAAAGCCCTTCGCTATTAAGAACAATCATAGTACTCGTTCTTATGGCACTCGTTCTATTGACCATGATTCACAGCTTGTTCAGTGGTCGCACAAATATATCCGTGGATGACTATAAGTACATCTCTGATAGTGAAGAATGACCGGCATCGGGAGAAAACAATTATGAAGGCGCTGTTTTATGTAAGGCAGAAGAAAAACTCCATGATCGCAAGTCTCTTTCTTATACTTGCCTGTCTTTTGATTTTTTGGATATCGTTCACGAGCCTCGTAAAAAAAGTTGAGCCGGAATGGTATTACTCAGAATGGGTAGAAAACGGAGATTATTCTTATACGATCGAGGTGCTGAACGAGGACGCGCGCATGCCGGAAATCAATGATCTCTTCATCGAGTCAGGTTATATTCAATGGATGGGTTTTGCTTTTCTGACGATATGTGTTCTGCCGGTTTTATGGATTCTCAAAGATTATCATATAACCAACAGCATCCGAACCATCATGCGGCTTCCCATTTCTCCAACCTGGTACTACCTGGACAAACTGCTTTCAACGCTTCTTTTTCTCGCCATTTATTTGGCCACTCAATACCTGACTCTTTTCGGATCGGCAAAATACTACCTCGGTGTATATCCGGAAGAACTTCGCCCTACTGATGTTTTTGAAACAATGTGGGATCAGTCACCGATCCGTGTGTTTTACAGCATAAGCGACCCCGG
>JAAYBI010000080.1 GCA_012718915.1 Clostridiaceae bacterium | reverse complement strand
CGGGGCAACATTTACCGGCAAAAGTGCCGGGATTGGTCCTTTTTGCCGGTAGTTTCGTCGCCGGGGGGAGTGGCGAGATATTGTTGCAAACATCCATTTTTGCGAAGAGAGCGACAAGCCCCAGAATACAGTCTAGAAACTCCACGCGCTCCAGGCTGTAATTCGCTCACTTCAGTCGCAATCTGAACAGAAGAATTCTCGAAAAAATCTCAAAGAACTCTCCCGGACCCATTTTTAGCACAAAAAAACTCACTTTTTGAGTTCGACGATTCTCGTACAGCGCTTCGCTATATCTTCATCGTGGGTGATGATCATCATTGTCGTTCCGTCTTGGTTGAGCTTTGTGAGGATGTCCATAATATTATGCTCGGTCTGATTGTCCAGTGCGCCGGTCGGTTCGTCCGCCAAGACGAGGCGAGGCTTTCCGACGATGGCGCGCCCGATGGCTGTTCGCTGCTTCTCTCCGCCGGAGAGCTCCGGTGGATAACGATCGGCGAGGGCTTGAATGTCGAGTTGATCGAGTATCTGCATGGTTCGAGTGCGACGTTCCTTTTGAGACATCTTCGTTTCCCATAGTCCCATTTCGACATTTTCATATACCGTGAAGTCATTGATTAATGCAAAGTGCTGAACGATGATGCCAATTCGGTTGCGGCGAAAACGAACGCCATCCGATGTCTTTCGAAGATTAACCGGTTCATCGAGGAATTCATAGTCTCCATCGTCCAGATAATCAATACCGGCAATGATGTTTAGGAGGGTTGTTTTTCCTGAACCGCTTTTACCCATGACGGCAAGCATCTCTCCTTCTTCAATTGCCATGCTCAGACGATCTAGAACCAAAGTCCTGCGTTCTTCTTTTCCGTAGCTCTTGGTTATATTTTTTAATTTCAGCAGTGCCATGACATAACTCCTTCACTGTTTCGGTTTGTACCGTTCTGATCACTCATTTCGGCTTCGCATAAAAACATCTAAATTTGTTTTACCGTTAAGCACAAAAACCGGTATCATCGATATTGCTGCTATCAATCCCATGAAACTCAGAACATAAAACGGCGATACATACATCCGGCCGAATTCATAGTAAGAGAGTATCACCACCGGCACTATTGCCAGACCTGTCCAGAAAGCCATCTCAATGACTAACGATAGATTAATTTTCCAGAGTGGGATACCTGTAAGGAGCATCGTACAATGCGTCGGCCTCTCTTTCATTGTGCGCTTGTAAAGAATATTGCTCAATGCAACGAGACACAGAAGTCCGGAGACGATGGCTAAAAATAGTAGCAAGGCGATGTTTTTCTGGCTGACGATCCCGGTATTACTATACGCTGAACCATCAAACGGAATACATTTTATGGGATACCATCCGTATTTTGACGTAATCTTGTTGATCTCTTCTTGAACATCGGTCTTAGGGTCCTTCAGCGATAGAATTCCTCCCGTGAGTAAGAGTAATGAATCTGAATCGCTCATTGTTTCGTTTTCGTCTAAGAAAAATAATCTTGGAAGAATAACTTGCCGATCTAAATTAAACATATCTGCTTCATCGACTTCCAGAAAAGCATTATCCTCTAAGAAACCGACGACTTCGGCCTTTCGGTTCTCGAAAATAATAATGTCCCCGACATCATAGTACGGTATAAAGTCATAGCCCATAATTATCGGGCACGTCTCACTTATGACATCATAATCATCGTGCGTAAAAGCCCACCCTTCATGAATCTTGATGTTCTGCAATGTCAGTAAGTGCTCGGAAATCTCTATTCCACTAATATTCGTATTTCCTGGTGCCTGTGGATTTTGGATTGCGAACTGAACTTCAAAATCACTAGAAAGCTCATCAACAAATATTTCACGAGGCAATTCGAGCCAGAGAAAGTAATACGGCGTCCATAAGTAACTATTTTCTATCTCTTCTTTAACGCACAAGGTGGCCTCGTACATCGGTGATTTTTTATTGAACGGCTCTCTTTGCATTTCATCTTCTATGGCAAAAACTTTATATTTTTGAGCCAGCCCTTCGGTTCGAAAATATCGCCGGTATTCATAAGAAGCAAACGAGTAATTTTGCAGCATAATAAAGATCATCAATGCACACAAAACCAAATCCGCCAAAATAAGCAGATTCGCTTTCCAATGTGTGATGAGCGAACGATTCATGTTTTTCGCGAAAAATCTTAACACTGCTGGGTCACCTCTCGTAAATCTGTACGCCGATCAAATATATCAAACAATACCAGCCAAACCACCAATAGCGCGCTACTGGATAAACTACAGGTAATCAGAATGCGGATGACCTCGGATAGCGGCAAAGCGAAGTAATCGATCCCTACGAGTATTGCGCCCGTAAGAAGTGTTAACGCGATACCGGAAGCCCCCCAGGCAAGCAACGGCCAGTGCACCCTTCTGTTCACATTTTTCGTGCTGATTCCGACCACTTTCAAGATTCCAATCTTGCGTCTCTCCGCAGAAAGAGCTTGGCTCAAGATGCTCAAATAGATGAAAACAAGAAGCGAGGCAACAACGGCCTTCAAATATGTTTTCATATAAACATTACCGGTCACAGCATCGGTATATGTCATAGGCAAATCAAGTTTTCGCATAGAAATCTGAAGCAGATCAGAGGACACTTGCTGCATTTTCTCAAATACCACGTTTACGTCACTATCTCCATCCACGTAATAGCGCCCGATTTGCTGGTCGGGAGATACCGCTCCCAAATTAATAAAATATAGCGCGTCAATCGTCGAATCATGCGCTATCCCGGCGATGCCGACCACCTCGCACGCCAAATCATCTAAATAAATAAATCTTTTGCCGTCTTCGATAAACGACTGATTCAATAAATCCTTGCCAATCACAGCCATCGGCTCACGGCTCAAACACTCTTTAGAAGTAAAAAAGCGTCCCTCCAAAATTGGAGGCAACATGACATTCCCTGAAAAATATACGAAACGTCCTTTTCCCTTATGCACTGCTGCAAAATAGTCTGAACCCCCTGATGACAAAATCGTCTCAATATTGGTCAATCCATTCTCTCTATATTGATTGTCAGGCACCACAATTGTTTGTGACTCCAATTCATCCTGTGCTTCAGATGCCTCAATTATGGCTTGCGCTTCCTCTTCTGTCTCACAATTTACAATCTGCGCAAGGGTATCCTGGCCCAAGTCCGGAGCGAAAAACACAGCGTTTCTGGAAATATATCCTCGATCGATCTGCTGATTGAGATTATATTCCGCATCAATGCCCAGAAAAAAGAACGGTAAAAAGCTCATGAAAAAAAAGAGAATAAATGCGGAAAACCTGCTGTAGAAGTGAAGTGTTTTCATTTCGTATTTCCTCTGATATCTAAAACTTCTTTTACTATGCGTTGTAAGCGCTGACGCCACCTGGTAAATAACTCGTCGGATGATCCGCCCAACCGGAATAAATCGTTCTCGTTGAGCCCCTCGAAATATAATAATATGATCCATAACAAGTATAATATCCGCCAGAAATCCATGCCGCCCTTACGTAAGCATTTCCTCCAATGACCATTGCACTTTCCGAAAACTTCTCTTGTCGACCAGAACCATAGTATCTGAACATACCTCTTGATATTGAATTTTGTGGTACAAGCACTAATGCCGATGCTGCCACAGGCATAGCTATTGAAACCAATATCGCGACTGATAAAATGACAATAATCAACCTTCTCCTGTTTTTCATTTCATTTCTCCTTGTGATTCATTCTACAGCAGTTTTCCAGACATGAAGCGAGTATATCTCAAAAAAAATGGTCAATATTATTTAACTTATTACGTTCGATTTCACAAGTGCAGAACTTGGTCGCTCCCTTCAGACACGACCTCATTTGCGCTATAATTATCCTTGAAAACATACCCTTCCGCCGACGTCTGAGATTCAACCGGCGATCTAACGGAGGTCATTATGGAGTTCTATGAAGTTGTCGAGTCCCGCAGAACGATCCGCGATTTTGAAAATGTCGATATTGATGATGCCGTCATTGAGCGAATCATTTCGGCTGCCATGAAGGCGCCGTCGAATGACCACATGCGAGACTGGCATTTCATTGTCATCAAGGACAAAGAAGTCGTCTTAAAGCTCGTCGACAAAATACCGAAAAAAGTCTCCCAAAAATCGATTTCCGGTGTGCTAAAAAACTGGAATCTCAACGACCCCTGTCAGCAAAATGTCTACAAAGATGCGATTCCGAAGCAGTACCGGATGTTTGCCGAGGCGTCTTGCGTTGTAATCCCATTACTCAAGCAGAAGACCGACATACTGCAACCGGACAACCTCTCTCATCTCAACGGCTTCGCCTCAATATGGTGCAGTATCGAAAACTTGCTTCTGGCGGCCACCGCCGAGGGTTACGCGGCAACACTTCGCATTCCTTTGGGTAACGAAGGTGAATGGGCTCGGACCGTGCTCCGTTTTCCGGACGATTATCTGATGCCCTGCTTTATCGCAATCGGCAAAGCAAGCCCGAACGCCCCCCAGCTTAAGCAGATCGAGCACCCTCTCGAAAAAGTCATTCATAGGGATTCTTGGTAGAATCGCGCTTCTGGGGCTGTTTGCATTCGCATTCGCTAGCGCTCGCCGCAGATGAACTGGCCTTTACTGAATTCGTTTATGCTTTATACGAGTCCGATATAGCATTCGGTGAAGTTTGGCAACGTGACGGCTTTGTCAACGGCATGCTTTTCGAAAAGCATTTCGAGCTCCGTTAAATACGTCTCGTATTGCGCGTCACCCACTTTGGGTGCGTAGGACGCAGAGAGGTTTCTTCCGATAAAACCCGGCAGATCGAATACTAAATCGTTTGCAAATCGTTTTTCTTTATAGTCGCCCGAAAAGAAGTCGGAAAAATCACTTTCGTCATTCGAACTCGGAGTCGAACCGGAGAATCCTTTGAATTCCGGGCAATATTTTCTGTTCATCCGATCGTTCTCGGCGACCAGCGGGCTATTTTTGTCACGGCTATTCCAGATGAGTGCAACGTGCCCGGATGGCTTAAGTATGCGACGGCATTCATTTCGAAAAACTGGTCGTTCAAACCAGTGAAACGCCTGCGCAACTGTGTTGAGATCGACGCTTTGATTGGGAAGTGTCGTGTGTTCGGTGCTCGCCGCCACGGAGGTCAGGCGCGAAAATAGATAGAGGTCCGCCTCTGCGATGTGTTGCATTTCGGCATTGGGCTCGATCGCGATGACGCTTCGCTCGGTGACGCACGCCACCGCGTAAAATATTCGATGCACTCCCGTGGATATGTCGGACGATATTTCGAGTAGATGTCTCCTTTGCTGTTGAACTTGTCTTCATTCATATTGATTGCCCCGCCATAATCAGATGGACCGTCGCATAATGGATTTATCTGTTTTGGTTGCATTCTCTTTTTTTTTTGATTAAATCATAACAATATATTATATCTCAGTCCTCCATATCAGAAATATCTAGTATAAACAATCATTGACTAAGGAGAAAAACGATGCGTCTATTCAAGAGCCTCAGACAAACAATAGCAATTCTTTTGTCCGCTCTACTCATCCTCCCCTTATTTCCTGCGATTTCTCTGTCTGCAGAAATCGGAAACACGATTTATGAGTATGAGCGCTTTATCGTAACATACAAGATTGTCAATGAGTGGGAGGGTAATCAGAATGTTGAAATCATTTT
>JAAYBI010000079.1 GCA_012718915.1 Clostridiaceae bacterium | reverse complement strand
CTAACTCAACCTCTGAAGTGTTCATCTACGTCGACATACGCCAAAATAATAGTTATAATCTTAGTTCATTTTCTTCCAAGAATTTCCTGAAGAGTCCATAATTGCATATAGTAGACTTCCGCATTAAATCGTTCCCGATTCTGATCATTGATATCCAGATCCTCTACGCGAAAACAGATCCAGTCAGCAGGCTTCCAGTCCTTCATAAATGGATAGCGTCCACTAAGAAGAATAGGATGAATAACATACGCTTGTATATCTTCGCCATGTACAACTCCAAGATTATTCATCCAATTGTAAATCAAATTAAGTGTTTGAGAATCCGGAGAAAACCTTTCAATCAGTGCCGAATCCTCAATAAATTCATCGATCTCTGCCATATCCGACACACGGATCAAATGAATTTTCTCCTGCGCATTTTTGAACTTAAAAAATTTCGAGAACATTATCTTTTTTCTAATCAATGCAAAAGATATTAAGCCTCCATAAAAAAGTACAGTAATGCAACATCCCAGAAGAAACATATCCCAAATTACAAGTATGGCCGGCAATAAAAGAGGCACGACCAGAGCAATCGAAATAGCAATAAGTGTTGCCCTGCTGGGCGGCTTCTTTGGAGTTCTCATGCGATATAGACCAAAAACAGACTGCTCTATGTCGAATCTCATTCATTAAACCTTCCCGTTATTGACTACTTCTCTGCAGACGATATCTACTCAACCGAATCAATGCACGCATGAAAACTTTTGAGTCACAACTGATCGTCGATGATCGTCTTCATTCGCTGCGGTGTATACACCTTTCACTCTATCATACATTAAAATATGACGCGAACCAACGAAACTATTTTCGTTGGTTCGCGTCATTAGCAATGCCTGGTTCTGATAATCTTAGCCGCCCCACATACAGTAGAACAATTCCTCTTGAGGAACGCCACCAAATGAGCACTTCGCTTTCTCTTCATCCCACTCAAACGCTATTCGACACCGGCTACCGTCTGCCAGAAGAAAATATAGATAGCCGCTCTCTCCGGTTGTATCATCCCACTGATAATATTGAGGGAATATGGCTGTGCCGACCGGTATCCCAATAGGCTGACTCTCTTCATCAATCAACTTCTCGGCAGCGACTTCTTCAACCGTATACGTAAAATACGTCGGCAACTCCGCGCCCTGTTCCTTCGCAACCTGAGCCGACATCCACCAGTATTCGGTGACGCCCGAATCATAATCAAGACTCTCGCCATCGAATATCAACGGATTTCGAATCGCACCCTGGTTTCCGAAAATGAAGCTCCGGCTGTCGCAATACATCTTACCGTCTACATATGCAAAAGAACCGAAAATTTCTTCATACGTGATTATTGTCTCAGGATCATATGAATACGCAAAAATTGAATAATCCGCACTACAAGTATCAATGGTATCAACCAACACGTATCGTCCGGTATTTGAGTTTTGCATAAGCATTACTTCATTTGTGACGCCCTGAAAGTCTCCTTGCTCATCAGTAGCAAATCGATCAGTAATATCCGTCACCTCTCCGGTCGCGCCATCCAAGTAATTTATAATCTGCTCCGACAGATTATTGGGATCAGAAAAAACTCGTGAGATCGTATCCGCTATACCATCTCCATTCCAGTCAACATTGATCGTAATTGTCTGCGGCTGAATTGAATGATCCAGCGGCGTATCGGGCATTAGTTCATAATTTTCAACGATTTGAGGCTTTTCAACACTATAGGTGTATCCGTCACTCATGATTCCCATAAATGCATCCAATGATTTTCCGTTTAACTCGATTTCTCCCTCATCCGTCTGAGATTGCTCGAAAAATACGCAGCGATTGTCCGGCAAAACATAGAGATTTCTTCCCGGAAATAAATCCGAACTGACATCGAACATCACTGTTCCGGGCAGCAAGTCGACAGTTTCAAAAGGTTCCCGGACCGATAACCCGTCACTAATATCCGAATCAAAGAGCCATGCGCTTTCCGGGTTCTTCAGATATGTTGCATACCAAACATTACTTATATAGCCGCTCTCGTCGTCCAAAAATAACGTCTCCCCCGAGCCCTCAAAGATGGGAACTGAGTTATTTGACGAAGTTGTACTTTGGGTTGACTCAGTCACCATCTCTGACGTAACCGTCGTCAGCGATGTTTGGCTCGTCGTTTGAGCATTGTCTTCCTCTCTGCATGAAGCAATTGAAAAAATTACTAGTATTATCGAAATGAATAGGCATGTCACCTTCTTATACATATAAGTCCTCCTTGGTGATTCTAAAATATTGATGACTTTAATGACATCGTAATACT